>CANJWG010000056.1 GCA_947478365.1 Flavobacteriaceae bacterium
AATCCATTAGAGCCAAAATTCACACCATCAATTACACCATTGCCATCAGCATCGGTAACATTAAAACCAGCTTCGTCTAAATCGTGAATTCCATCATTGTCTGAATCTAAATCTAAATAATTTGGAACTTCATCACCATCAACATCTGCATTAGGAACATCAGGCGGATAAATTCCTACTCCAAAAACATCATCAATTCCGTCTTGATTTAAATCTATATTAGATAAAGCTAAGAAAGTAGGACCTTGCGCTTCAACTAAATCTAGAATAGAATCATTATCACTATCTAGATCGTTCTGGTCAGCAATACCATCGCTGTCAGAATCTTTTGGGATGCAGGTAGCAAATAAATTTAAAGCCACACTGCTTGTGCTTGTGTCTGAAAGATTAATATTTGTAATAATTAATGAATTTATAAGATTTCCATTAATAGAAAAAGTACCGGTACCCGCAGGTAATGAAACACCACTATTTAATCGAAAACGTATTTCAAATGAGGAATACTGCGTAATGCCACTTTCAAAAATCCCATCATAATTGGTGTCAATCAATAATTGGTTTGTTGGGTTTAAAATTGTTAATGTTTTATTTACGGGACACGTTATTCTGATTTCTGTTGAAGAAGTAAATAAATTATTTGCTGCTGCAATATTAGCATAGGAAACCGAAAGACTAATAGGTGAAGTAAAATTAGAAAGAGTATAACTAACAGAATTATTTTTTCCTTGTGCAGCTTCGGTTACAAAATTGCCACCTGCATCTCCAAAAACTGGTGTTACGGAAGGTATCCCAGTTCCTGAGAAAGTAATTACGCCAGTATATGAATTACTGTAAGTGTTGATCGATATTGATCCAGATGTCGTATTGAAAAAATTAAAAAATTGATTTCCATAAGATTCGGCACAATTGGGAATGCCATCGTTATCATTATCTAGATCAACATTATTATTTACAGCATCATTATCATTGTCATTTGGGCAAGAACTCACTGGAATATTGTCTGAATCCTTTGGGCTGGTACAACCTGCAATTGTCGCTGAAACATAATAATATCCTGGGCCAAGACCAGCCGGAGCATTCAAAGGTTGATACGTATTATTTGTAGCGCCCGGAATTAAATTTCCGTTAAAATACCATTGAAATACATCAAAAGGACTAAGTGAATTTACACTTAAAATTGAGTTTGGAATACAACCTAATTGTGCTATGTCAACTTGGTTAAAGGAGATTTCGGGTTTAAAAGTAAAACCGGAATAATACCCTCCAAAGGTTGCGGCTTGTTCAGAGCCATAAGCAGCCAAATACAATTCGCCTGTTGAATAAACAGAAACATTACCGGTAACTCCTGTCAATACATAAGTTTCATAATTTGGATTTCCTGTCACTGTTAGTGGACCATCTACGTTTACCCCAATTCCTGCTAAGCCAGTTAATGTATAGTTGGCACCATCAATAATAAAATTTAGCGTTGCACCTATTGTTGTAACTATGGTAACTCTTCCGGTAAATTGACGTGTACCGATAAGATCAATGAAAGGAATATTATCTATTACTCTGGGTGTTTGACAACTTAAGGGAGGCACAAAAAAAAGTTCTTGATTTCTTTGATCTACAGCACCATCATCGCCAATACTTTGATAGGCAAAAACTTTTTTAGAAGATGTTACATATAAATTTCCATTTGCGCTAAAATCTAATCCGAGTAATGAAGCATATTCACCAGAATTTAAAGTGTAGCTTGGAATTGTACTTCCATTTAAAAATATTTCGGTATTGTCTTCATCTGCAACTAAAATAACTTTTTCTACTTCATCAATTCCAGTACTTTTTATGAAAATATAATCGCTACTTGTTATTCTCTCCACTGGAACTATTTGATCAAAACCTAAATCAAGATTAGCTACTGCATTAGAACCTCCAAACGAACCGCAGTTAACGGCAATAGGTTTGTCGGCTAAAACTAAAGAACCAATTAATCCATCTCTATTTTCATTAGTTGGCCCTTGAACCGACATAACATAGCTTTCTCCTCTATTCAGAACAATGCTGAAAGGGGAATCTCCTGATACACTATTAACTAATTGCACTCCGGTTTTCATCCCACTAAACGTGACCGTTGTGTTATTTTCTGTTGCTAAAACGGAAACAAAAGTATAATGAATGTCGATATAATTATTTACCAATGTATTCGTAAAAGCACCTACTCTAAATCGTAAACCAAGAGCAGCTAATCCTTTTGAAACTATTTGTCCGGCTTGATTTCCATTACCAGCGGTTACTCTGGCAGAAACATAAACTAAATCATCTGCTTCAACTATATAACCTTTATTGTTTAAAACACCACTAGCCAATGATTGATCAACATGAAGTTGCGTATCGTTACCAAAACCTACATTATAAACATATGGGACGTTTCTTGAAACGGTTCCGACTATGGTATTTCCGCCAAGTTCTATAATTCTGAAATTTACAGGATTAACATTTGGGGTTGAAATATATAAATACTGCTCTTCGGATATTACACTTGACGATCCAGAAAGAGGCGGTATATAATGAGTTTTACTAAATTGCGGAAAACAATTCAACGAAAAAAGCAAAACAAAAAGTAAATGGAATAACTTCATTTTCATTCGCCAAACTTAACAAATAAATAAGGAAACATAAAAATAACATTCCCTATTTAAGTTTTCTTTAAGAATTGATTGATATTTGAACTATAAATCTCTCTTTTTGATTATTTTATAAGATAGAAAAATAAATAAAGTTGTCCAAAACAAAACGATAAAAATTGAGGAGAAATGTACACTGTAGTCTTTTACATTTGTATCGCCAACTGCAGTTTGAATATTTTTTATTACACTTAATCGTGTAAACGGTTCTACTATTAAATTACTCATTGATTCTAATGGGAAAAATTGAGTTATTTGTGAAGCGGTATCACTTTTCGGAAAAATTTTAAACGTTAAAAACCCATTGGCTATGCCTTCAATAATGTTCCATATAAAAAGAAATCCTATAGCAAAAGCGGAACGTTTTACCAAAACTCCTAAAAACAAACAGAAAGAGAAAAAACCAACTAATTTAACAAAGTAGGCTAGTAAATATTCCATATCAGAAAAGACAATGATTAATTCAGTATATGATGAGAAAATATATCCTAAAATTAAAGACATTACAAAAACAAAAACAGTAGAAGTAAAAGCAAAAAGGACCACAGTTAAAAATTTAGAAAGTACAAATTCTTTCTTGCTCATTCCATCAATAAGGTTCTGTTTTAAAGTTCCATAGCTGTATTCGTTAGCCATCATGGAAACAATAACAATGGCAAGAAAGAATTTAAGAATTGCAGCAATATAGGTGTTAAAATGCCAAATAAAGGGAAAATTGAAAATTCCCATTTCAGCAAAATGCAATTGAAAATTTCCAATCTTGATATTAATGGAAGCAATCAAAGCAATAAACGATAATATAACAAAATAACTTATTGTTAATACTCTACTGGCACGGTTTTTCCAGATTTTTTGTAGTTCTATGGCGAGTAATCTTTTCATATTAGTTTTTGGTTAATTCAAGAAACTGTTCTTCTAAACTCATTTTTTTAAATACCAAATGGCTAAGATAAATTCCATTTTCTATTAAATAACGATTCAATACTGAAGGATCTAATTGGGTTTTAAAATATGCGATTACTTTTCCTTCCGCTTCTGAAATTTTTTCAACTTCGGGGTGGTTTTTCAGCGTTTCTATGAGTTTAGAATTACTATCTGCTTGCAATTCAAAAAAACCATTTTGATTACTAATGCCATCAACAGTTCCGCTATAAAGGATTTTGCCAAACCTCAAAACCAAAACATGGCTACATACTTTTTCCACTTCATCCAATAAATGGGAAGCCAATAGAATTGTTGTTCCTTGTGAAGCAATCAAACGGATAATATCTCGAATTTGATGAATTCCTTGTGGGTCCAATCCATTGGTTGGTTCATCTAGAATTAAAATTTCGGGGTCATTTAAAAGCGCAGAAGCAATAGCTAACCGTTGTTTCATTCCTAGAGAAAAGGTCTTGAATTTGCTGTCTTTTCTATCCATGAGCCCAACAATTTCTAACTTTTCATTTACTTTGGAATACTCGATATTTTTTATTTTGCAAACCAATTCTAAGTTTTCTTTCGCTGACATGTAAGGGTAAAAATTGGGACGTTCAATGATGGCCCCTACTTTTTTTAGTGCTTCATGGGTTTGCATTGTTCCATCAAACCAACTGTATTCGCCAGAGGTCTTGTTGACTACATTTAGTACGATACCTAAAGTTGTAGATTTACCTGAACCATTTGGCCCAAGAATTCCATAGACATTGCCTTTATGTATTTCTAGAGAAACGTTATTTACAGCGTGAATTTTGCCATAACGTTTGTGAAGATTTTTAATAGAAAGTATGTTAGATTCCAAGACAAGTTTTTTAAGGTTTTCGATTGGACAAATATAATCTTAATTTGTCACTAGTCTTTTCGAAAGTAATACTTACTTAGAAATAGGTTCTTTAAATTCAAATAAAAAAAGCGTTTCGTTTATTTTTTTAAGTATAGATCTCAATGTTTTTTTTGACCTCTCATACTATTTTTTAATTATAAGGAACAACTGTTGGCTCTCCAATTTGGAAATCTGGAAAGGATAAATCGTTGTTTTTAAATGTGTTAGTTTTAAAAATATTAGTTCCTTGAAAAGGAATTGATGGGTAAAAAGAAAAAGAAATCTGAAAACTATTAAATACTAAATAGTCATTATTTATTAAAGCGCCAAAACTAAAAATGGAATACAATTTATCATTAAAAATTATATTGGTTTCATCACCAAGAAGACCCAACGTCATGTTAAAAAATGGACTAAAATGGAATCCGTGCCAATTGCCTGGCAAATAAGATTGCGTTTGAAATGATATAAAGAGTTTTTTAGTTCCATTAATTAAAGGATTATCAAAACCTGAAATTCCATTCCCTTCAGAAATAGTAACTCTGTCCTTTATAATTGGTTCCCTATTATTACCAATGACTAATGTTGGTTTTATAAATTGCCTTATTCTCCAACTTCCAATTGAAAGCAAATTAGTAAAATAGTTTGCTTCAATTCTTAACGTTGTTTGTTCGGAATCGCCACCATTGATAAAACTTCCCCATTCAATGTTAGTGCCCAAATAGCCAAACGAAAAATAATCCCCATAGGCAAATCGCCCACTAAAATAAGTTCTTCGGTTATTGTTTTTATCCTGAAATCCACCGGTTATTTCATAAACCTGACCATATGGAACATCTTCAATAATACCAAAATTGAATAAATATTTGTCTTCAGCAAACTTTTGGGTATTAATTCCAATGGAGGCTAAATATAATTTTTCAGAAGCAAAAAACTGAGATAGGTCATATTGTAATGTAGGTTTTTTGAAGTAAGCTACGTTTTTATATCCAAAAGTGGTAACAAGATTTGTAGTTCTGGAATCTTCACTTTTTCCTCCAAAGATTTTAAAAGAATGGCCTAACCAATATTGTTGGGTTTGTAATTTAAAATTTTGATTTTCAAAAACTCCTATTGCATCTGGTAGTGAATCTACATAAAATCTATTTCCAAAATAGGCACCACCGGCGAATCTTGTTAATGGAGAGAAAAATTGTCTTTCAATTCGAGCGCTTCTGGTTGTGTTATTATTTAAATCATTTTCATAAGCCAAGGTTGTTTTTATATATGTGTTTTTGATATTATTTATAGTATAGCGAAAATCATAAGCTTTTTTTTCATCGCCAAATCTTCGTGTAAAATTATTTTGAATGTCATGACCTAATCCAAAAAAGTTCCTTTCGGTTATCTCAAAATTACCTTTTGAATCCGAAACTGCACCAGTTGGAATCAAACTCCATGAATCTAAAACGCGAACAGAAACATCAACAGAATCTTTGCTATTCGGAATTTCGACAGGATGAATAATTACGCTTCTAACATAGCGTTGCTTTCTTATTAAACGCTCTGATTCTTTTGCAATAAGAGAATCTAAAAGCTGATTTTTTTTAAATAGTAATAAATTCCGAATGGTCCAATTTTTAGTTTTTAGATGTAAGGAATTACCAATTTTGTCAAAACCTTTATTGGGAACATCTTTGTAGTTGTCAACAGCATAGCCAAAAGGATCTAAAGTTTCAATTCTAATTTCTCGAATTATTTTACCTTCGTTTCTGTCGAAAGTCTTTTTGATTAAAAAACGCTTTCGAACATTTTTTTGGTTGCCAATAGCGCTTCTTTCGGATTTGAATAGTAAACGATAAACAAATTTATTGAACTTACTTTTTTGGGAATAATTCTCTATTTTTTTATAAATTTTAATAGAGTCGTTGCTACTTTTTTTCTCCTGCGCAATACAGGTCATGCTCACTAAGAATAAAAGTAAAAAGAAGTAAAGACACTTTGATTTCATAGCAACAATTCTAACTTAACAAATATAATAGCTTTTACTAATGTTAATTTACATAATGCTACTATTTATTTACAATATTCAGTCATTAAAAATCCCCAACTGTTTTAATAATTGGGGATTTCTTTATAATTAATTTAAGTTCAGACTGCTACTGTAAACCTTATTCTCGAGAGTTAGGCTGAAGACTAACTTTTCTGTTCTTTATTAAAATATACTAGGTAGTAATACATTTGTTTTTCTTCGTCCCAACCTTTTTCAACATATTTTTCGGCACTTTCGGGATTAATGAAATCTAATTTTATTTGGATATTGGTATCCAAATTAATCACATTTTTTATCGATTTTCGAGCATCAGAAACAGCGCCGTTGGCAATAGGAAACGTGGTAACATCTTCAATACTATATTTTTCGCCCTTGTCTACTTTATAGTTTTTGAATTCCGGAATTAAATCTGGATTGTCCAAAACTTCATTAAGAAAATTGTTCTCTTCAAACTGGTCGTTTTTTGCAAAATAATTTACCGAACGATTCATGAACATTACTTCTTCTTTTTTGTCTTCGGCAGGGAAAACAACATCTTTAGCAAATCCCTGACAGAATTTTAAATATTTTTTGGTAATATAGTTTTCATCTTGAAAGGCATCAACAGAAAGAAAATGTTCTAACCAATAACGTGTATCATAACGATTACTATCAACACTCAAAATCTTATAACCTTCCTCTTTTTTGTAGTTAAAAATGAGGCAGCCTTTATCTAATTTATTCAGATTGATACCTTGTTGTAAAATCATTTCCAAAGATTTTCCTTTTTCTTCAAACTGCATAAAATCAGTCATGATTTCACTTTTGAAAACACCAATAGCATCAACAACATTGTTATCGATGTTTAAGTTGGTTAAATACGCCACATAAACTTCTCCGTTCTTAATGTGTGGATGATTAGATTGTTCAAAAAGATGATTGGTAATTTTCTTTGAAACCTCATGTATGTCGCTAGGGTTTGTGAAAATTTCCAATGCTAAATTAAACATGTCATTGTATTCCAAATCAACTTCATGAGCAAACTGAAAATAGTTTTCCTCTTTTTCACGAAAAGATTTAAAGAAATATTCTTTTAATAAAGGAACAATTTCGTCATTTAAAGTATAAGGTTGATCCGATAGAAACACTGATTCATTTCTGTTTTTGTTTCCAACTCGGTGAATGGATAATGACTCAATGTGTGTATTAAATAGGTTGATCATTTTTTTGTTTTTTAAGATAATAGACTGAGAGATAATAGATGATTGACTTTTTTATCTATTCTCTATTTTCTGTTTTTAATTCCAATTCTCTTCAAATCCGTAATCTTCAAAACTATCATCACCGCCAAAAGCATCCAAATCATCTTCATCTAAATCATCTTCAAATTCAGAATAGAAATCTTCACCTTCTGACTCAAACTCTTTTTCTGGAGCAATAGCTGGTAATTCACCATGAGAAAATAACAAACTCGGATACGTTTCTCCCGCTATTGCTTCTTCAACTGTTGCAAGTTCAACCAAGAATGTCCACATATTGATAAAATCATATACATAAATAATCTTTGTCTGGTTTACACTAAGCAATTGATTTAAGGTATAATAACTCATTGTTTTTTGCTCTCCCGGAATATCTCCGGTATCAAACATAGGAATTTCGTCTTCCTGATTCCAAGTGTCATCACAAGTGTAAAATGAAGCTACTTCTAAACCGTCAAAACCAAAGGCATTAACTATAGCGTTATGTAGATCTTCTAAAGTATCTTCTTCCTGAATCGCAATATCTCTGAAAACATCTTCTTCTGCATCGAGAATTGCTCTGAATTTATAAATCATAATTGTAACTTTAATAAGCGAGCAAATATAAATTATAAATTCAGAATTCAGAATGATAAATGTGAATTGTTGAAAAGATATCTATTACTTTTCTAGAAAAATCATTATACATATGAATAGAATAAAATAGTTCCAAATTTTAAGTAATTTGGAATTATAAGTTATTCAACAAACTTTCAATTTTGAATGAGTTTATGAAGAAAGTGAACCTTTGAATAATTTTAAGGAATTGGGTTAATTTTCCTTTTGATTAAAATATGCAACGCCCATCCAAAGTGCGCCAAGACCAACTCCAATAGTAGCTGCAAGCTGAAGGGTGTCAAAAATATATCCGATTACCAGCGAAATGATTACACAGCAAAAAAACACTGCTAATGCTCTAAAAAAACCTTGCTTATTTTCTATCATCTTAACTATATATTTTAATGTTAGTTTTGTGTTTTGTTTTGCGGCTGATGATACTCAGCTGCAGTTCAAAGCATTTTTTAAAATAAATATTTTAAAGATAGCAAAAAGTTTATTACACTAAATATCTGTGCAAGAAAATATTAACAAGCAATTGTTAACAATTATTGTTTGATTACTTTCTTTCTTTAGATCCAAGGTTGAATAATCTTTGTTAGGGAAATTTTTTGGTGGTAGTAAGAATTTGAAAATGCATAAAACTTGGCTTTATCTGAATTTTACCACTATAGTAAAATTTTGTTAAGTAGTTTTAAAACTTGGTGTCAAGTAAATTCTTCATACTATAATACATGATTAACTTAACTTTTTTTTGATAAAAAATGCCTCAAATAGTGTCTAACTTTTTGGGGCTTGTTCATTTATGTGGAATTTTTATTTGATAATTTTTTTCGAATCCCTATTAATAAAAAAATTGGTACTGTATATGCAATAAAAAATGGCACTATCAATTCAATCCAACCCATTGGCAGCATCACTGCAATAATTAATAGCTGAAATCCTAAGCCATACATAGAAAGCAAAGTCATAAACCAGTTAGGAAAGCTTTTTACTTTGTAAGCTTGTTTGTCTAAAGCGTGAATGATTTTGTCAAATGTTCCGTAAACCAAAGTGTAAATTCGGAATAAGATATCAACTGAATGTTGACTTTCGCCCGGTAAAGCTTTTGGGGTCTTGTATTCAAATATTTTGCTAGTTTTATCACCGCCAACCGATTTGTTTCTCAAAATCACATAGTAGTAATTATACAAAGTACCTTGCAACTGAATACCTATAAATGCTAAAAAAGTATACCAAATAGAAGTTTTAGAAACATAACAAATCGCCATCAAAAACATGAAATTCAGAACGATATCAAACACACTGTCTAAATAACGTCCCGAATAGGAAGGTGTTTTTTTTAGTCGGGCCAATTCCCCATCGGCAGCATCAATTCCCGATTTTAAAATTATAAATAATCCGGCAAGGATATAATGATTAATAAGGATTAAATAAATTGCAATTAAACCCGAAAGTCCGAAAAGTAAAGTAACATGAATAGGAGTAAAGCTAGTATTCTTTAATTTATTGGCAAAAAACTTTCCGAAGGTTCTTCCATAATCTGATAAATCTAAAAATTTATCTTGAGCAGCAAGTTTAGACATTCAAGTTTGTAAACAAGGAACTGTGACAATATAGTCGGCCGGCAAATATAATCTATAAAATTGATTTATTTCTGTAAGATTCCAATACCATATAGAATTGAAATCCAAAAAGCAGTGTTGCCAGCATTACATGTATAGTTTGTGTTCCAAAAGGAAAATCTAAATAATACATTAAAATTCCAGATAGTATTTCGAAAAAAATCAAGAATACAATCCAATTCATTTTTTTTAAGTGAAGTTGTAATTTTCTATTTCTTAGAAACAGATAGAAATTAGCAAGCAAGACAATTATCGAAAAAGATCGATGAATGTAAAATGATACTATTGGATTTTGTAGCCAAAATATTTTTGGCGCACCTGTTTCCGAAACCGCATCAACATGTTCTCTAACACTCGTTCCTAAAAGGATTTGAATAATAGTTAAAATAATAGTTATGAATAAAATTTTATTAAACCTGTTATCGAAAATAAAGAACTTCTTCTTTTTTTGAACGGCATAAATCAGATACAATTGAAAAGAAATAATTAACAAAGCTGTCAACATGTGCGTTGTAATTTTGAATGGATTTAGCACCGAATCAACCACTGTTTTACCAAGCCAAGCCTGAAAACCCATTAAAATGCATATAAAAAATGAAATATAAATAAGTTTTCTTTTGTCTTTCCAATACCCAAATGAAAAAATAAAAGTTAAAAAACAAGCAATTCCTGCCAATGCGCCAAGCAATCTATTGATATACTCCACCCAAGTGTGTAATGGATTGAAAATGGCATAGTCGTGTTTAGTATATTTTTCCCAATTAGTTGAATCAAAAGTTGATTTCGCTACAAAGTCTTCTTTTGCCATCAAAAGAGTTTCCTCTTTAATAATAACTTGTCCTTTGTTATATTCTTTTCCTTCTGTAAATAATAATTCTTGTTTTTCAGTTGGTGGAATGTAATAGCCAAAACATTTAGGCCAATCAGGGCAACCCATTCCTGAACCTGTTAGTCTAACAAAAGCGCCAGCAAAAATCACAAGATAAACAAGGACTAAAGCTATTTTTGCCGATTTTGGGAAATATTTTTTCATATTTTTGGTTCTAAGTGACTGGTTTCTATTTAATTAATTTCTACAAACTTATATTACTTTTATTTTTTAATGTTAGACAAATTATAATTATCCTATTAATTCATTTTCAAATTTTCAAATGAAATAATTTTCAAATTAAGATACTTTTTTCAATCCTAGCTTTTCTGCTCGTTTTAAAACAAAATCATACGCTGCTTGGTATTCGTTCGGGATTTCTCCTTCTAAAATGGCTTCTTTAACGGCTTCTTTTAAAACGCCAATTTCGCGTGAAGGTTTTAAATT
>CANJWG010000057.1 GCA_947478365.1 Flavobacteriaceae bacterium
ACCCATTTTTTATATTCAAAAAACCATTTTGAACGTAATGATGGAAAACCTTTTTTAAGGTATGCTGCCACAAAAGGATGCACATTAAGTGTAACTTTTTTATGACTGTTGATAATCTTTTCAAGAGAGAACCCAATTTTGTCTATAATTTGGATTGGCGCATCAATATCGCTTGCCAAATTATTTGGATTTTCTTCTCTTGTTTCAATATTTACTTCTGGTCTTACCCTTTGTCTAGTGATTTGGACTAATCCAAATTTACTTGGTGGTAAGATTTTGTGTTTGGCTTTATCATCGCTCATTTCTTCTCTAAGGAAGTTGAACAACACTTGGCGATTTTCTGGATCTTTCATGTCGATAAAATCGACTACGATGATTCCGCCCATATCCCGAAGACGTAATTGTCTTGCGATTTCTGCTGCTGCTATCATATTTACTTCTAAAGCAGTGTCTTCTTGATTGTTGGCTTTGTTGGAACGGTTTCCGCTATTCACATCGATAACGTGAAGGGCTTCGGTGTGTTCTATAATTAAATAGGCACCTTTGCTCATGGAAACGGTTCGCCCAAAAGAAGTCTTTATTTGTCGCTCAATATGATATTTTTCAAACAATGGCGTGTCTTTCGATTGATAAAACTTAACAATTTTTTGTTTCTCTGGAGCTATTTCGGCTAAATAGTCCTTTGTTTCTTGGTACAACTCTTCATCATCAATTTGAATACTGGTAAAAGTATCGTTGAATACATCTCTAAGTATCGAAGAAGCTTTGTTTAGCTCTCCCAACACTTTGGATGGATGATGTGCGGTTGGTAATTTTTTACTCATTGCAGTCCATCTATTCATTAAGTTCTGCAAGTCTTTTTCTAATTCGGCTATGTTTTTGCCTTCTGCTACTGTTCTCACAATAACACCAAAACCTCTTTGTTTGATAGATTGTACTAGTTTTTTAAGTCGGTCTTTTTCTTGTTTCGATTCTATTTTTTGCGAAACAGAAACGCGTTCCGAAAAAGGCACTAAAACTAAAAATCGTCCGGCGAATGAAAGCTCACAGCTTATTCTTGGACCTTTTGTAGAAATAGGCTCTTTGACTACCTGTACTAAAATCGACTGGTTGGCACTTAGTATGTCTGCTACCGCACCATCTTTGTCAATTTCTTTCTCAAACTGGAAGTTTTTTAGGGAGAAATCTTTTAGTTTACCTGCGCTTACAAGTTTTATGAATTTCAAATAAGAACTAAAACTTGGACCTAAATCGTGATAATGTAAAAAGGCATCTTTTTCGAAGCCAACGTTTACAAAAGCAGCGTTCAATCCGGCAACGGGTTTCCTTATTTTGGCAATAAAAATATCACCAACTTGGAAGTTGCTTGTTTCCTCTTCTTTGTGTAATTCAATTAGTTTTCCATCTTTTAATAAGGCAAAATCTACAGCGTCAGCACTAGATCTAATGATTAGTTCTTTATTCACTTTGTAAATTTTTATCTGTATTGAGGTTTGTAGTTTGAGGTTTGTTGTTTATAGTTATTAACCATAAATTCTAAACCATAAACTCTAAACTGTTTGCTACAGATGGATTAAACATTTTAAACAGGTATTGTTTTTACCCGGCGAAGTTAGATTATTAGATTGTTAGAGTATTAGATTATTAGATAAAAGCATCTAATTTTCTATGAAGTCTAATTCGTCTAAAAGGTCTAATCTTCTATTTCAATGAACGTTTTCTAAAAAAAGAAAAGTAGTTTAAACTACTTTTTCTTTTTGTGTCGGTTAGCTCTCGCACGTTTTTTACGTTTGTGCGTTGCTACCTTATGTCTTTTTCTTTTTTTACCACTTGGCATTGTGAAGATTTTTTGTGATTAATAAATTAGTTTATACTGCTACTTCAGTATTAGTTTTTATTGCCTCTACAAATACTTTTGCAGGTTTAAATGCTGGAATATTGTGTGCAGGGATTTTGATTGTCGTATTTTTTGAAATGTTTCTACCAGTTTTTTCAGCTCTAGTTTTGATAATAAAGCTTCCAAAACCTCTTAAATAAACATTGTCTCCAGTTTCAAGAGAAGTTTTTACTTCTTCCATGAATGCTTCAACTACTGCTTGAACATCTCCTTTTTCAAGCCCTTTTCTTTCTGAAATCTTTGCTACGATATCTGCTTTAGTCATTTTCTTTCGTATTTAATATTAATTATGTAATTTTTTTGAGGTTGCAAATATATGAATAATAAAAACAATATTTCAAGCATAATCTATTAAAATTTAATAACATAAAGATTTATTTTTGTATTCCATAATTTAACTATGAGATTCTCTAAAGCACTTATTCAATGGTATTTACAAAACAAACGCGATTTGCCATGGCGTAATGTCTCAAATCCATACATGATTTGGCTATCTGAGATCATGCTACAACAAACGAGGGTTGCTCAAGGGTTGCCTTATTTTATTCGATTTATTTCCGCCTTTCCTACTGTTTTTGATTTGGCAAATGCCGAAGAAGAAGAAGTGTTAAAATTGTGGCAGGGTTTGGGCTATTATTCTAGAGCCCGAAATTTGCACAAAACTGCTAAACAGATAGCGTATGAGTTTAACGGAGAATTTCCTAAAACCTATTCAGCTTTATTAAATTTAAAAGGAATTGGCGAATATACAGCCGCAGCAATAGCATCTTTTGCCTATAATGAAAATGTTCCCGTTGTAGATGGAAACGTTTATAGAGTTTTGTCGCGCTTTTTTGATGTGGAGACTGATATTGCTTCTGCTGGAGCTAAAAAAGAGTTTACGCAATTAGCAGCTGAATTATTGCCAAAAGGAGAAGCCAATTTGTTTAATCAAGCCATAATGGAATTTGGAGCTTTGCAATGTGTACCAAGAAATCCTATTTGTGGTGTTTGTATTTTTAATGACAGCTGTTTGGCTTTGAAAAAGAACAAAGTATTGCAACTCCCAAAAAAAACAAAGAAAACCAAAGTAACCAATCGTTATTTCAATTATTTGGTTTTTTTGGATGAAAATAACAATACGATTATTAATAAACGTATCCAAAAAGGGATTTGGCATAATCTATATGAGTTTCCATTAATTGAAACAGAAAAAGCTGAAAGCGATTTTACAGTTTTGGACTTAATTCAAAATCAAAGTTTTGTCACAAATGCTATTCAGGAAATAGCATTATTTAATCCTATAGCTATTGTTCATAAACTGTCTCATCAACATTTGAGCGTAAAGTTTTGGAAAGTTAGGGTAGAAGGCGCGCTTCTCAACGGGATGAATTGTGAATCAGCTTCTAAATTTCCTTTTCCTATAGTAATTTATAATTTTATTGAAAAAGATTGGCTTTAATTTTTAAAAAAAGTAGTAAATTTGAAGGACTCGAGCGAATGCGACAGCCGAATGAAATAAAACTAAATTTAGTTGAGAAATGAATGGTACCTTAAATAAAGTAATGTTGATTGGTCACCTTGGTGACGATGTAAAGATGCATTATTTTGATGGAGGAAATTGTATTGGTCGCTTCCCTTTAGCGACTAATGAAGTTTATATCAACAAACAAACAAACGAAAAAATAACCTCTACCGAATGGCATAATTTAGTAGTGAGAAATAAAGCAGCGGAAATTTGTGAAAAGTATTTGTCAAAAGGCGATAAAATATATGTTGAAGGCAGAATAAAATCTCGCCAGTGGCAAGCCGAAGATGGTACAACAAAATATACAACCGAAATACAAGTAACAGAATTTACATTTTTGACTACCAAAAAAGAAGTTGAAGGACTGAAAACTACACAAAATTTAGAAGCAAAAAACACTAATTTTGAAGCACCAAATCCCGCAGCTCCTGAAAACGATTTGCCATTCTGATATTGTTTAACCAATCTATACGCTTTTGGACCCTGAGCCCAGCATTAATTTTTTAGCAACTATAGACACCAATTTACTTTTTGGCATTTTAGCTATAGTATTTCTTTTATTTTGTTCGGCTTTAGTTTCTGCTGCAGAAGTCGCACTTTTTTCTCTTACACAACAAGACTTAAATACTTTATCCGAAGAAGATTCTATAAAGGCTAATTTAATTTCCAAATTACTGCAAAGACCAAAGAAACTTTTGGCAACTATATTGGTAGCAAATAATTTCAGTCATATTGGAGTAGTGATAATTTTTTCTTTTGTAGGGAATAGCATTTTTTCGGTAATAGAATCTCCAATTTTAAAGTTTATAGTTGAGGTTTTGTTGGTTACCTTTCTTATTCTTTTATTCGGGGAAGTATTGCCAAAAATTTACGCCAGCCGAAACAATATCCAATTCTCAAAGTTTGTTGCAAACCCAATATCGATTATAGATAAACTACTTTCACCAATAAGTTTGCCAATGCGAGCGGTGAGTGTTTTTTTGCACGAAAAATTAGGTAAACAAAAATCAAATATTTCGGTTGATCAATTATCTCATGCATTAGGATTGACTTCCGCTGAAGATACAACTTCCGAAGAACAAAAAATATTAGAAGGCATAGTTTCATTTGGTAATACCGACACAAAGCAAGTCATGAGTCCAAGAATTGATATTTTTGCCCTAGAAATGGAAGAAACTTTTACCGATATATATCAAAAAATAGTTGATAAAGGCTATTCCAGAATTCCGGTTTACCGAGAAAGCATAGATCATATTGAAGGCGTTTTGTTTGTAAAAGACTTGATTCCTCATATTAACAAAAAAGAATTCGATTGGAATACACTGATTCGAGAACCGTTCTTTGTTCCTGAAAATAAGAAGTTGGATGATTTATTAAAAGAATTCCAAAGCAAAAAAAGTCATTTAGCCATTGTAGTCGATGAGTACGGTGGAACCTCGGGTTTAGTTTCTCTTGAAGATGTAATCGAAGAAATTGTTGGTGATATTTCGGATGAGTTTGATGACGAAAACTTGAATTTTTCTCAGATAGATGAAAAAAATTTCCTATTTGAAGGCAAAATAAACCTCAAAGATTTTTACAGAATAGTAGATGTTAATGAAGAAATTTTTGAAGGTAGTAAAGGCGAGGCAGAAACATTGGCCGGATTTATATTAGAAATTTTGGGAAATTTTCCGAAAAAAGGGCAAAAAATTAATTTTTCAGATGTTCGCTTTACCATCGAAGCAGTAGATAAGAAAAGAATTAAGCAATTAAAAGTAACACTCGAATAAACTAAAATGACAAAAAGAACACTCAGTTTTCTTGCGGTAATAGTGCTATTGACTTTGGTTTCTAGTTGTAAAGATGGTGAGTTGCCAAAGCCGGCAAGCCAATTGCGATTGGATTATCCGGTTGCTAAATACGCCTCTTTTAGCAATCATTGTCCATTTGAATTTGAAATAAATGAAAATGCCATTATCAAAGAAGATAAAAATTGTGGTTTCTCCATTCATTATCCAAAAATGAAAGCGACGATTTATTTGACTTATAAAACGGTGAATAGAGATATAGATTCGCTATTGCGAGATGCGCAAACATTGACCTATAAACACGTTATAAAAGCGGATGACATTTTGGAACAACCTTATATTAACAGAGAAAAAAAAGTATATGGAATGTTCTATCGTGTTGATGGAAACGCGGCAACCAATGCACAATTTTACGCTACCGACAGCATCAAACATTTTGTAACAGGCTCAGTATATTTTTATGCAAAACCAAAATTTGATTCTATAATGCCCGCAGCTGATTATGTCAAAAATGATATGCAGCGTTTACTTGAAACGATTAGATGGACTAGAGGCCGGTAGGGCGAACGGAGCGAAGTTAAATAAAAAAAGAACTCAATTGAGTTCTTTTTTTGTTATATTATGTAAGGATTATACTTTGCCTTTTGTTTGCATTCCAGAAACCTTGTAAGTTTCACCATCACCTGTAGCTTCAACAGTTTTTGTTAATTTTTCCGGAGTTAAAACTGCTGCGTCAAAATCAACTGTTGCTTGTTTATTGTCAAAATCAACTGTAGCTTTTTGAACACCATCCAGTTTAGATAATTTATTTTCAATGGTTTTAGCACAACCCATGGCGCAAGTCATTCCTTCAATTTTGAAACTCGCTGTCTCCGGTTTTGCCGCGACAGTAATTTCTTTTGTGGTGTTATTTTCCTCTGTGCTTGCAACAGGTTTGCTGGCAGTGTCTTTACAGCTAAAGATTAGGGCCGAAACAATACCAAAAGTTAATAGTGATTTGATGAAACTCATAATTTTAGAAATTGTTATTTAGGATTAATTTTAATCACTGACAAAATTAGTAAAAAATAAAAGTGGTTATTCTTAAAATAATTACAAAATTTGATGCTTGAAAAAACAGATATGAAATTACCGCAGTTAAAATGGATTATCCTAATTGCTCTTGCCCTAATTTGGGGAAGTTCATTTATACTAATTAAAAAAGGATTAGACGGATTGAATCCGTTTCAATTGGGTTCGCTTCGAATTATTTTTTGTGCTTTTTTTCTTTTGATAATTGGTTTTAAAAACATAACCACAATTCCGCTACAAAAGTGGAAGTATATTGCCCTAACTTCCTTATTTGGAACTTTTATTCCGGCTTATCTTTTTGCCATTGCTCAAACCGAAATTAACAGTTCAGTGAGTTCAATACTCAATTCTTTGACGCCTTTGAACACTTTAATTTTAGGCGCCATTATTTTTGGTTTGGATTTCAAGCGAACACAAATTTTTGGAGTAATCGTTGGACTTATCGGAACTATATTGTTGATATTTAATGGTGCCGTAAATCATCCGAATCAGAATTATTGGTACACCATCTTGGTATTGATTGCGTCGATTTGTTATGCGATTAATGTGAATTTCATTAAAAAATATTTATCCGATTTAAAACCACTAACCATAACAGTTGGCAACTTTTTAGTGATGTTGTTTCCGGCTTTACTTGTTTTGTCTTTTACCGATTTCTTTTCGTTAGTTCATCTAGAAAAAGTACAACATGCTATGATTTTTGTAGCCGTTTTGGGAATGATAGGAACCGGTATAGCCAATGTGCTTTTTTATAAACTGATACAGATTTCGTCTCCGGTCTTTGCTACGTCGGTCACGTATTTGATTCCGGTAGTAGCATTTTTTTGGGGACTTCTCGATAATGAAATGCTCACGCCGTTGCAGTTTATTGGGGCTTTTATTATTTTGATTGGCGTATATTTATCAAGTAAGAAGTAAAAAGTAGAATGATTTAACCACAAAGCACACGAAGTAGGCACAAAGCACACAAGGTTTTTAGTTTGATATTTGGATTTTGATTGATTTTTGATTTTGAAATTTATAAAAAAAAGACCGCTATAACTAACGGTCTTCTTTACTTTATTTAATAAATTCAATTATTGAAAATCGGCATTACTGACATCTTCATTGATTTTAACATCACTCATTTTGATGTCTAGTTCAAAACCAACATTCATGATAGTGTTAAAAGGCACTTTTACACCTTTTACATCTCTATAATCATTGAAGTTTGTTACTCTAGTCATCTTTTGTCCACTTTGCTCTTCAGTAGAAGATTCTGCAGTTTTTAGTCCAGTTTTTACATCAAAATAGTAAGTTGTGTCACCATCAACAACTGCATAAGCATCAGCACCATTTATTGGCTCAACTCCTGAAATTGTTACACCTGCTTTGCTTCCTAATAAAGTTTCGTTGAATAACACAGCATTCTCTTTCATTTTTGCAAGTTCTTCACCCTCCAAAACTTTTTTCTGACCTTGTTGCATTATGTATCCGGTATTTCCGTTTACCACTTGCTTCATTATAGAACCCATACCAGCCATAGAAAGCTCGACCATCATTCTTCCTTTCGAATCCATTTTTGAGCTATAAGATAAAGGCATTGGTGCTTGTGGGATGGTTGTGGAACCAGTATAGGCAATAGATTTTACTGCTTTCACCGCTTTATCTCCACCAATGGCAGCTACATAAGAATCGATTACAGTTTTTACTGTAACTCCTGCTGGAACTGGTTTTTTTATTGCTGGTTTCTCAGTAGGATTACCGAATTTGTCAAAATAGAATATTGGGATTTTTGTACTTTCCAAGCCTGCAATTACTTCCGAACCTTTTCCAACAACAAGAATTCTTAAATTATCTTGTAAGAAATATTTGTTCGCTACTCTCATTACATCTTCAGGAGTAACTGCATTGATGTTTTTGATATAGTTTTCATAGAAATCTGCAGGCAATCCTTCGGTCTCTATGTTTAAAGCATAACGAGCAACTGTTGCTGGTTTTTCAACTTGCATAACAAATTTCCCTACATACCCTGCTTTTACATTATTTAAAATTTCATCCGTTACTTTTTCACTTCTGATTTTTTTTAATTCTTTTAAAGCCTCAACAACAGCACTGTCTGTTACCGCATTTCTAACCTGAGTATTTGCTTTGAATTTGCTATAGATGTTTTTATCAAAACCAATGCTTGAACGGGCGCCATAAGTCCAGCCATGAGCCTCTCTTAAATTCATGTTTAAGTAACTATTAAAATCACCACCATAAACTTGGTTAGCTAAAATCACTGGAAAAAAGTCAGCATCTGACATTTTTAAATTTACAGTATTAATCAGTGAAATTTCAGATTGAACGGCATTTGGCATATCAACAAAGTTGATTTGAGTGTATTGAACATTACTTGGATTAGAATAAGTTAATCTTGGCGCTGTTGCTTTTACCCATGAACCAAATAGTTTTTCAACCATTTTTTTCACATCTTTTGTTTTCACATCACCAACGATTACTAAATATGCGTGCTCCGGAACGAAGTAGGTAGCATAATTTGATTTTATATCAGCTAGAGAAACATTATTAATAGTTTCTTCAGATAAATATTCTCCTGAAGGATGATTTCTACCGTAAGCCAAAACATTTTCAACTCTTCCGGCAACTACAGGAACACTTTTTTCTTGTGTTTTTAATCCATCGATAAGTTTTTCTTTTTCTTTATCAAATTCTTCCTGAGTGAAGTTTGGCATCAATGCCCCTTCAGCCATAAGCTCTAAAATTCTTTTAGAATATTTAGACAATCCATTGGCAGACGCTCCAGA
Organism: Flavobacteriaceae bacterium; assembly: GCA_947478365.1. GTDB lineage: Bacteria > Bacteroidota > Bacteroidia > Flavobacteriales > Flavobacteriaceae > Flavobacterium. Next base: position 9,055 of record CANJWG010000057.1, read on the forward strand.
AGAAAAGAAATTGATATCAGCTCCCATAAAATCGATTTCTTCGTTGAAAGCATCTTTTGATGTTTTTGTCGAGCCGTTTCCTATTAAGCTACTAGTTAATTCATCAACTCCTTTTTTGTTTCCTTCAGCATAAGGAGCATTGTCGATACTTAAATTGAATGAAACTCTAGGGAGTTTGTGGTTTTCAACTACTAAAACTTTTAATCCGTTTGATAACGCAAAAGTTTCAGGTTTTTTAATATTAATTGTTGGCGATGGGCCTGGTTTTGGCTGAGTTCTGTCTTGTGCTTGCATAATTAAAGTTAAAAACAAGCTTGATAATACTATAATTGATTTTTTCATTGTTGTATATTTATTTGTTTTGCTTCGCTTGTTCACTATCGTTTGAGTCAGCTTTGTCTTTTGCAGGTACATAATCCAAAATCAAACGTTGGTTTGGATTTAAATATTTCTTAGCAGCGTCTCTAATTTCTTCACGAGTTACAGAGCGTAAGATGTCGATATTTGTATTAATCAAATTAACATCTCCATACAATAAATAGTATGTTGCTAAGTTTTCAGCAACACCTTCAATCCCTGAATTTTCGTTAACATAATTACTTTCATTAATGTTTTGTAATTTTTGAAAATCTGTTTCAGAAATCAAATCTGCTTGTAATTTCACAATTTCTTCATCAACTTCTTTGATTAAGTCAGCTGAGGTAAAATCTCCTTGCGGCATTCCATAAAGAATATATTGTCCGTAATCTTCTTGTGCATAATTAAATGCTCCAATTTGTAAAGCCATTTTTTTGTCATCAACAATTTTTTTGTAAAGTTTAGAACTCTTTCCGTTACTTAAATAAGTCGATATCATATCCAATACTCTAGCGTCACGTGTTTTCATTGATGAGATTCTGTAGGCAGCAACCACCATTGGTTTTTGGATGTTTGGATCTTCGTAAGTTGCTTTTATCGTTTCTGTAATTGGCGTTTCAACAAATGTTTCTTTTTTCAATTCAACCCCTCTTGGTATTGGACCAAAGTAATCTTGTATCCATTTTTTAGTTTGTTCAATGTCTATTTGACCTGCAACTACTAAAACGGCATTATTTGGAGAATAGAATTTTTTGTTAAAATCCTGGAACTCTTTTAATGTTGCCGCATCTAAATGTGCCATAGAACCAATAGTTGCCCAACGGTAAGGGTGCACTTTAAACATGTTCTTTTTTACTTCAGCAATCAATTGCCCGTATGGCTGATTGTCTACACGAAGTCTTTTTTCTTCTTTTACCACTTCATTTTGAGTATCAACTCCAATTTGGTTAATTACAGGATGCATCAATCTTTCTGACTCCATCCATAAACCTAATTGTGCATTATTAGAAGGGAAAACTTCAAAATAATAGGTTCTGTCTTCTGTAGTGTTGGCGTTGTTCGTTCCTCCATTTGAAGTTACAATTTTAAACCATTCACCACGTTTGATATTCTCGGTTCCTTCAAACAATAAATGTTCGAAAAAGTGTGCAAATCCAGTTCTTTCTGGATTTTCATCTTTTGCACCCACATGATACATTACAGAGGTAATTACAACAGGTGCCGATTGGTCATTGTGTAAAATTACATGTAAACCATTTGGCAAATCGTATTCCTCAAAAGCGACCTTTTGGGCCAGAGCTGTTCCTCCAAGCATAAGCATTGAACTTAAAGCGATTAATGAATTTTTCATAAAAAATTTAAATTTTTCAGTTGATTGTTCAGTTAGTTGTCTAACCGTTTAATTTGTTACACCAAAGGTATCTTTTTTTATTTATTTCCTTAAAAATATTTTTGGCTATATAAAGCCTTGATTTTAAACACTAAATTTTTTTGTGTAAGAGTTGTGTGTGAAGAAAATAGTCGTATATTTGCCCACTTAAAAAAATTAAATAATAATAATATGTATGCAATCGTAGAGATAGCAGGGCAACAATTCAAAGTAAGCAAAGACTTAAAGGTTTATGTTCACCGTTTGGCTAATGAAGAAGGTTCAAAAGTTTCTTTTGATAAAGTTCTTTTATTAGACGATAATGGTAACATTACTTTAGGCGCCCCAGCTATAGAAGGTGCTTCAGTAGAAGCCAAAGTGTTATCACACTTAAAAGGAGATAAAGTAATCGTTTTCAAAAAGAAAAGAAGAAAAGGATTCAAAAAGAGAAACGG
>CANJWG010000058.1 GCA_947478365.1 Flavobacteriaceae bacterium
AGTTGAGAAAGTGAAGTTCTTTGCGGCGTTTTATCTTCTAGCATAATTGTTGAATTTAGGTTGCAAAGTTACTGCTTTAATGCTAAACAAAAAACCCAACAACTTTCGTCATTGGGTTTGTCTATCATCTATTCTCTATTTTTTTATTCTTATTCCCCCTTTGGGGGTTAGGGGGCTTTAATCATTCAATTTCAAAACCGCCATAAACGCTTCTTGCGGAATTTCTACATTTCCTACCAAACGCATTCGTTTCTTTCCTTTTTTCTGTTTTTCCAATAGTTTACGCTTTCTCGAAATATCTCCTCCGTAACATTTAGCAGTTACATCTTTTCGCAACGCTTTTATGGTTTCACGCGCAATAATTTTAGCGCCAATAGCCGCCTGAATTGGGATATCAAACTGTTGTCTTGGGATTAATTCCCGCAACTTCTCACACATTTTTTTACCAATATTATAGGCGTTACTTTCATGAATCAATGCCGAAAGGGCATCAACGGATTGCCCATTTAATAAAACATCTAGTTTAACTAATTTAGAGGCACGCATGCCAATTGGAGAATAGTCAAACGAAGCATATCCTTTGGAAACTGTTTTTAATCGGTCATAAAAATCAAATACAATTTCTGCTAAAGGCATATCGAAATTTAACTCAACTCTTTCGGTAGTTAGATACGTTTGATTCGTAATAACACCCCGTTTTTCAATGCATAAACTCATTACATTTCCGACATAATCGGATTTGGTAATGATAGTTGCTTTTATAAAAGGCTCTTCAACTCTGTCTAATCTAGAAGGTTCCGGTAAATCGGATGGATTGTTTACTACGAAACCAGTTTCAGGATCTTTTTTGGTGTAAGCCAAATAAGAAACATTGGGGACAGTAGTAATTACGGTCATATCGTATTCCCGTTCCAAACGTTCCTGAATAATTTCCAAATGCAACATACCTAAAAATCCACAACGGAAACCAAATCCTAAGGCAGCCGAACTTTCAGGTGTAAACACTAAACTGGCATCGTTTAATTGTAATTTCTCCATCGATGCACGCAAATCCTCGTAATCTTCCGTATCAACAGGGTAAATTCCGGCGAAAACCATTGGTTTCACATCTTCAAAACCTGTAATCATATTTGTTGTTGGCGTTTTTGCATCCGTTAAGGTATCACCAACTTTTACTTCTTTTGCTTCTTTAATTCCGGAAATCAAATACCCAACATCGCCCGTAGAAATCACATCTTTTGGCACTTGATTTAACTTCAAAGTACCAACTTCATCAGCAAAATACTCATTGCCAGTAGCCATGAATTTGATTTTCTGCCCTTTTCTGATTTCGCCATTTTTCACACGGAAAATAACTTCAATTCCACGAAACGGATTGTAATGCGAATCGAAAATCAAAGCTTGAAGAGGTTCATCTTTATTTCCTTTTGGAGCAGGAATTTTTTCGATAATGGCCGCCAAAATATTTTCAACACCAAAACCGGTTTTACCCGAAGCATGGATAATTTCTTCTAATTTGCAACCTAATAAATCAATAATATCGTCACTTACTTCTTCCGGATTAGCGCTAGGCAAATCCACTTTATTCAATACAGGGATAATTTCCAAGTCGTTTTCCAAAGCCAAATACAAATTAGAAATCGTTTGTGCCTGAATACTCTGAGCTGCATCAACAATCAAAAGTGCACCTTCACATGCAGCAATAGATCTTGAAACTTCATATGAAAAATCAACATGTCCAGGGGTATCTATAAGGTTCAGGATATAATCTTCGCCTTTGTATTTATATTCCATTTGAATGGCGTGACTCTTAATCGTAATGCCACGTTCACGCTCTAAGTCCATATTGTCAAGCAACTGGGCCTTTTCCTCACGAGCCGTAACGGTTTGAGTGGCACCTAAAAGCCTATCAGCAAGTGTGCTTTTTCCGTGGTCAATATGTGCAATAATGCAAAAATTTCTAATATTTTTCATGTAAACTCAATATTGTCTTTTTGGAAACATGTAATGCTTCGCATTTCATCTTCGTTTTCTGTCAATTTTTGGGGAAAATGCTTTCGCATTTAATCGGCAAATATAAGGCAAAGTTTTTGATTTTAGACTCGACAGGTTTCCAAAACCTGTAAGGGCTGAAATTTTCCTATCTTTGCTCCAAAATTTCTAAAATGCCCAAAATCGGCAACATCACATTACCTGATTTCCCTTTGCTTCTTGCACCAATGGAAGACGTTAGCGACCCTCCGTTTCGCAGGTTGTGTAAGTTACATGGTGCCGATTTGATGTACTCTGAATTTATTTCTTCCGAAGGATTGATTCGTGATGCGATAAAAAGCAAAATGAAGTTGGATATTTTCGATTACGAAAGACCGGTTGGAATTCAGATTTTTGGTGGCGATGAAGAAGCCATGGAAATGTCATCTAGGATTGTTGATGCCGTTCGCCCTGATTTGGTAGACATTAATTTTGGTTGTCCAGTAAAAAAAGTAGTTTGCAAAGGCGCTGGTGCCGGAGTTTTGAAAGATGTTGATTTGATGGTTCGATTGACCAAAGCGGTGATTAAAGGAACCAATCTCCCAGTAACAGTAAAAACTCGTTTGGGTTGGGATGAAAGTTCTATAAATATAGACGAAGTCGCCGAACGTTTACAAGATATTGGTGTGCAAGCTTTGACGGTTCATGCCAGAACCCGCGCACAAATGTACAAAGGAAGTGCAGACTGGACGCATATCGCCCGTGTGAAAAACAATCCCAGAATTACCATGCCGATTTTCGGTAATGGAGATATTGATTCTCCAGAAAAAGCATTGGAATACAAAAACAAATTCGGTCTAGACGGAATGATGATTGGACGTGCAGCGATTGGTTATCCTTGGATTTTTAATGAAATCAAACACTACTTCAAAACGGGGGAACATTTGGCACAACCAACAATGGTTGATAGAATTGAAGCGGCACGAAATCATTTAACCTGGTCAATGGATTGGAAAGGCGAACGTGTTGGAATTGTAGAAATGCGTCGTCATTACACCAATTATTTTAAAGGGGTTTCTAACTTCAAAGAACACCGATTAAAATTGGTTACGCTTGAATCGGCTGAAAGCTTGTTCAAAGCTTTGGATGAAATTCAGGAAGTTTATGCAGATTATCAGTTTGTTTAATCCAGCAACTTTTTAGTCACTCGACTGCTTGCAATTAAACTGGAAATAAATCCCAGCGCGACAATAGTTCCGAAAACAATCAGCACATTTTGAATACTGAAAACCACTGGATACGCCAAAGATTCCGTAATCATTACTAGTTTGAAATGCTGTTGAATCAGCACTATAATTATTCCCAGAACCAAACCAATAATTCCGCCAATAATCGTTAGTAAGCTGCCTTGAAGCAGGAATATTTTCTTTAAATCTTTAACCTCAGAACCCAAATTAAAAAGTGTTTTCAGGTTGTCTTTCTTATCCAAAATCATCATGATTAAGGCGCCAATTAAATTAAATAAAGCAATAATAATGACTAACGTGAAAATAAGATAGACTGCAATATTCTCGGTATTTAACATCTTATATAAAGTCGCATTAAGTTGCGCCCTGTTTTTTACTTCTACTTTATTTTGGAAAACAGCAGTAAGTTTCTCGATGATATCTGCTTCGTTTGCATTGGGTTTCATTTTAATTTCAACGCCCGAAATCTCATTGTGTTTGAATTCTAATAGGTCTTGAGCCAAAGTCAAATCAGCAAAAACATATTTACTGTCTAAATCTTCACTTATGGCATAAATTCCAACCGGAATCAGCACTGATTTATTAAATGCTTCCGCTTCGCTTTCAATTATGGCTTTCCCTTTTCGCGGCACATACACCTCAAAATCATTATTAAAGTCAAAAAGGCCAAGGGATAATTTTTGTGAAATCCCATAACCTACAACTACTTCGGCAGTCTTGTATCGAAGCCATTTCCCGTTAAAAAGATTTTTGGAAACGGTATTGATCTTAGTAAAATTGGCGTCAACACCTTTCAAATAAGTAACCTGTTCTTTTCCGTCAAAAAAGAAAAGCACACGTTCTTCTACTACTTTACTATAAGAAGCAATACCTTCAATAGTGGCAATTTCTTTTTCTTGTTTTGGAGAAATAAAAAAAGTTTTCCCTTGAAGCGGATTAACTTTTAAATCAGGATCAATACTATTGGAAAAAGACAAACTGAAATCGCGCAAGCCGCTAAAAACGGAGAGAACAACAAATAATGCGAGCGTACCCACAATAATTCCAATCGATGCAATACCTGTAATAATATTGATAGCATTGTTTTTACTTTTGCTAAAAAGATATCTTTTGGCTATGTAAAGTGGGAAGTTCACTTAGAATTTCTTGCGTTTTTCTAAAAGATCTCTGTTTTCTATCGGATTTTCTTTTCCTGACAAAGCATTGTCAATCTTTTCAATATAATCCAACGAGTCGTCAATATAAAAAGAAAGGTTAGGCACCTTTCGCAACTGCAATTTTACACGTTGCGACAAATCATGCTTGATCAAAGGAGCATTGGTTTTTATAGCTTCAAGTAAATCCTTTGCTTTGTCTTGTGGGAAAACACTCAAATATACTTTGGCAATAGATAAATCAGTAGTTACAATTACTTTGGAAACCGAAATCACTAAGTTTGAAATTCCGTTTTTACGTATTTCGCCTTGCAAAATATCTACCAAATCCTTTTGCAATACGCTGCCAATTTTCTTCTGTCTATTCGTTTCCATGGCGCAAAAATACAATTTTTAAGTTAGAAAGTTAGAAAGTTGTAGCGTTGCAAAGTTTTAGAAGCATAGCATTACATTATCAGGGCTAAAAGAAAAACCATAGCTGCTTTGCTAACTTTGCAAAAACTTTGCGAACTTTGCGGTTAAAGAACAAAACATGCGCAAAATTGAACACATCGGAATTGCAGTCAACAATTTAGAAACTTCCAATTTACTTTTCGAAAAACTATTTGGCAACCCACCATATAAAGAAGAAGAAGTTGAAAGCGAAGGAGTAAAAACATCCTTTTTTATGAATGGCCCAAATAAAATAGAACTTCTGGAAGCTATGAATCCCGAAAGTCCAATTGCCAAATTCTTAGAAAAAAAAGGGGAAGGAATTCATCATATTGCATTTGATGTGGAGAATATTTTAGAAGAAATGGACAGATTAAAAAAAGAAGGATTTGTTGTTTTAAACGAAACTCCAAAAAAAGGAGCCGATAATAAATTGGTGGTTTTTTTACACCCTAAAGGAACCAATGGTGTTCTTGTTGAACTTTGTCAAGAAATCAGGTGAAAAATAGTTGCAACGAAAAAAAAATAGTGGTAATATTGCACCTCTAATTGAGGTCCTATAGCTCAGTTGGTTAGAGCACCTGACTCATAATCAGGTGGTCCTTGGTTCGAGCCCAAGTGGGACCACAAGTAAATCAAGCCTTTACAAATTGTAGGGGCTTTTTGTTTTTGTACATATGAATTGTATTCTCAAACCTTTCTATGTCGGTATGATTTAAATTTTGATTAACTTTGACGATTAAACAATTAATTTATTTTGGAGAATAGAATTTTTTTATACTTTTACGCACTATGAAAATTTTCCCGAATAGATTTTTTATTATTCTGGTAGTGTTTTTAATGCAAGGAACAGCTGTTTTTGCCGCGTCAGAACCACCACCGCCATCAAGAGTTCCTCCTCCACCAAGCGTGCCTTTGGATAATGCAATATTTCTTTTTGCAGTATTTTCAGTGTGTTTCGGGATTTATAAATTGAACAAAATAAAAAACATAAAAAAAGCTTCAAATTAATTTGAAGCTTTTTTATTTTATTAAGATCCTTCTATTATTGTTTTAAAGAATATAATCGGGTAACGTATTTTCCCACAACATCGAACTCTAGATTAATAGTTGTACCAATTTTAAAAATGTTAAAATTGGTATGTTCAAAAGTATACGGAATAATAGCCACACTAAACTCATTTTCTTTAGAGTTTACAACAGTTAAACTTACACCATTTACAGTTATTGAACCTTTATCGATAGTTATATTATTCAAATTACTGTCATATTCAAAAGTAAAATACCAACTACCATTGGCTTCTTCAATTGATTTACAAATTCCGGTTTGGTCAACATGCCCTTGAACAATATGCCCGTCAAGTCGATCCCCTAATCTCATTCCACGCTCCAAATTTATTAAATCGCCAATTTTCCAATCGCCAATAGTTGTCTTTTCAAGGGTTTCACCTATAGCAGTTACAGTATACTCATCATTGTTCAATTCTACTACGGTAAGGCAAACGCCATTATGAGCAACACTTTGATCTATTTTTAATTCAGTTGTTATAACAGAAGAAATAGTTATATCTAAATTACCGCTGTCTTTTTTTAAATCTTTTATTATTCCAATGGTTTCAATTATTCCTGTAAACATTATGGTTTTATTTTACTAAATTTGCACTTCAAAATTAGCAATAAATAACTAGTACTTCTTATGAAAAAAGCAGAAAATATAATCGTGGGAATTTCAATAGGAGATTTAAACGGTATTGGAAGCGAAGTAGTTCTTAAGACTTTTGACGACTCAAGAATGTTAGAGCTTTGTACGCCAGTAATTTTTGCTAATGTAAAAGTGATGTCTTTTATTAAAAAAACATTAGAATTAGAAACGCCACTTCATGGGATTGATCAATTAGACCAAATAGTGGTTGGGAAAGTAAATGTTCTCAATATCTGGCGCGAAGGGGTTGAAATTAATTTTGGGACAAATGACCCAGCTGTTGGCAAATATGCTATCAAATCATTTGTTGCCGCCACAAAAGCATTAAAAGAAAATCAAATAGATGTTTTGGTTACAGCGCCAATTAACAAATATAACATACAATCTGAAGAATTTAAATTTCCGGGACATACAGATTATTTAGACAAAGAGTTAGAAGGGAATGCATTGATGCTGATGGTTCAGGATAATTTAAGAGTTGGTTTATTAACCGATCATATTCCTGTAAATGATGTGGCAAAACACTTAAACGAAAAACTAATAGTTGAAAAAATAGAAACTATCAAACAATCATTAATACAAGATTTTGGAATCAACAAACCAAAAATTGCTGTGTTAGCACTGAATCCACATGCTGGTGATAACGGTGTAATTGGGAAAGAAGATGATGAAATAATAAAGCCAGTTATAAAAAAGCTATTTGAAAAAGGAACACTTGTTTTTGGCCCTTTTGCCGCTGACGGTTTTTTTGGTAGCGGTCACTATGAAAAATACGATGCAGTTGTGGCAACTTATCACGATCAAGGGTTGATTCCGTTTAAAACTTTGTCGTTTGGAGGCGGAGTAAATTATACTGCTGGTTTAAATAAAATCAGAACTTCTCCCGATCATGGGACAGCCTATGAAATTGCTGGGAAAGGCATTTCCGATTACAATTCTTTTAAAGAAGCTGTTTACATGGCTATTGATATTTATAATTCGAAAAATCAATACCTCGAAATCAGTAAAAATCCATTAAAAACAAAGGAAAAACAGTTGTAAGCAAAAAAATGTTTATAAGCGTATTGGATTTGCAATAATTTTATATCTTTGCGCTCCGAAACTTCGGGCTCAAATTGTTGTTTAGATGAAAAGTACGAATGAATATTTAATTCCTTTCATAGGGTTAAAAATAGGAAAACATCAGTTTGAATATACTATTGAGAAAAAGTTCTTTGACGAATTTAGTTTTGATGAATTTGAAAACTGTACCGTAATAGTAAATGTTGTTCTGGAAAAAAAGACAACAATGCTGGAAGTCAGTTTTGCGCACAAAGGAACCGTTAATGTTCCTTGTGATTTAACAGGGGAACAATTTGATTTACCGATTAAAGGAAAAATTAAATTAGTAGTCCAGTTTGGTGAAGAATTCAATAATGACAATGATGAATTGTTAATTCTCCCTCATGGTGAACATCAAATAGATTTGGCACAATATATTTATGAAATGATTGTACTTTCTATTCCACAAAAAAGAATCCATCCAGGAGTAAAAGATGGGACGTTGCAAACAGAGGCATTGAAAAAATTAAATGAGTTGCAAGTAAAAGACGTAGAACAAGTAAAAAAAGAAGAAGAAATTGACCCGCGTTGGGATAAATTAAAACAACTATTAACGGATAAATAATATAGTAAAATGGCACATCCTAAGAGAAAAATCTCTAAAACTAGAAGAGATAAAAGAAGAACTCATTATAAAGCAACTGTTGCTCAAATTGCAACTTGTCCAGTAACTGGAGAAGCTCATTTATACCACAGAGCATACTGGCATGAAGGTAAAATGTATTATAGAGGACAAGTAGTTATTGACAAATCAGTAGCTGTTGCATAAGTAAAGTTTTTTACAAAACTAACTCTCACTTTGTGGGAGTTTTTTGTTTTAAGAAATTTAATAAATATCGCATCCTAAAACACATAAGGTATAATTTTTTTTTGTAATTTCAACAACTTTTCAAGTTTAATAAGTGAAAAGCAAAACATCCAATTTATGAATAAAATTACAGCCGCAATAACAGCAGTTGGAGCATATATTCCGGAATTTGTATTATCAAATAAAGTTCTAGAGACAATGGTAGAAACCAATGATGAATGGATTACTACCCGAACAGGAATTAATGAAAGAAGACTTTTAAAAGAAAAAGGAAAAGGAACTTCTTTCATGGCAATAAAAGCAGCGCAAGATTTAATTTCTAAATCTAAAATCAATCCAGAAGAAATAGATTTAGTTATAATGGCAACAACTACACCGGATATGCCTGTGGCAGCAACCGGAGTTTATGTTGCAACACAAATAGGAGCAGTAAATGCTTTTGCATACGATTTACAAGCAGCTTGTTCAAGTTTTTTATTCGGAATGTCAAATGCTGCGGCCTATATAGAGTCGGGCAGATATAAAAAAGTTCTTTTGATTGGTGCTGATAAAATGTCTTCTATTATTGACTATACTGATAGAGCAACTTGCATTATCTTTGGAGATGGTGCTGGAGCAGTTTTATTTGAACCAAATTTTGAGGGCCTTGGTTTGCAAGATGAGTTTTTAAAAAGCGATGGCATTGGTAGAGAATACCTTAAAATTGATGCAGGTGGATCTATTCTTCCTCCATCGAAAGAAACCGTTGAAAACAGGCAACATTTTGTTTTTCAAGATGGAAAAACCGTTTTCAAATATGCTGTATCAGGAATGGCCGATGTGAGTGAAAAAATTATGGAGCGAAATAGCTTAACCAAAGACGATGTGAATTGGTTAATCGCTCACCAAGCTAATAAAAGAATTATAGACGCTACCGCAAGTAGAATGGGGTTAGACGATGAAAAAGTATTGGTTAATATCCAAAAATATGGCAATACAACTTCAGCAACACTACCTTTGTTATTGAGCGATTTTGAAGATAAATTTAAAAAAGGAGATAATTTAATTTTTGCAGCATTTGGAGGTGGATTTACATGGGGTTCAATCTACTTGAAATGGGCATACTAAAACTCGATGCGCAGCCGAACTGTTTGAAGCGTAGCGAAAAAAAACAATAAACTAACTTAAAACACTAATCATGGATTTAAAAGAAATTCAAAACCTAATCAAATTTGTATCCAATTCTGGAGTTGCAGAAGTAAAACTGGAAACAGGAGAAGTAAAAATTACTATTAGAACTACATTAGAAGGGAATTCACCAGATATTACTTATGTTCAACAAGCACCGATGCAGCAAACTATGCAAGCTGCCCCTGTTGCTCCAGTAGTAGCTGCCCCTGCGGCTCCAGTAGCATCATCGGATGACAATTCAAAATTCATAACTATAAAATCTCCAATGATTGGAACATTCTACAGAAAACCATCACCAGACAAACCGGTATTTGTTGAAGTGGGAAGTTCAATAGGTAAAGGCGATGTTCTTTGTGTTGTAGAAGCCATGAAATTATTTAACGAAATTGAAGCAGAAGTTTCTGGAAAAATCGTTAAAATACTTGTTGACGATATGTCACCTGTTGAGTTTGACCAACCTTTATTCTTAGTTGATCCATCATAATTTAGACATCTTAGATTATTAGATTTTAAAAAATTTCTAAGCAGTCTAAAAATCTAAGCAGTCTAACAATCTAATCTAAAAAGATGTTTAAAAAAATATTAATTGCCAATAGAGGTGAAATTGCACTTCGTGTAATTAGAACCTGTAAGGAGATGGGGATTAAAACTGTAGCGGTTTATTCAACTGCTGATGCTGAAAGTTTGCACGTGAAATTTGCAGATGAAGCCGTTTGCATTGGTCCTCCGCCAAGTAATCTCTCTTATTTAAAGATGTCCAATATTATTGCGGCTGCAGAAATTACAAATGCAGATGCAATTCATCCAGGATATGGTTTTCTTTCTGAAAACGCTAAGTTTTCTAAAATTTGTCAAGAACACGGAATCAAATTTATCGGCGCTTCGCCTGAAATGATTGATAGAATGGGGGACAAAGCTTCGGCAAAAGCTACTATGAAAGCCGCAGGAGTTCCTTGTGTTCCTGGTTCAGATGGATTATTAGAATCATACGAACAAGCACTAGAATTATCCAAAGAAATGGGCTTTCCAGTAATGCTAAAAGCAACAGCTGGTGGTGGTGGAAAAGGAATGCGCATTGTTTGGAAAGAAGATGAACTTCAAGGTGCTTGGGATTCCGCACGTCAAGAGGCAGGCGCAGCTTTCGGAAACGATGGTATCTACATGGAGAAATACATTGAAGAACCACGTCACATTGAAATTCAAATTGCAGGTGATCAGTTCGGAAATGCTTGTCATTTATCTGAAAGAGATTGTTCCATTCAACGTCGTCATCAAAAATTAGTGGAAGAAACACCTTCTCCGTTTATGACCGATGAACTTCGCGAACGAATGGGAGAAGCAGCCATCAAAGCAGCTAAAGCCGTAAAATACGAAGGTGTTGGAACGGTGGAGTTTTTGGTGGACAAAAACCGTGATTTCTACTTCATGGAGATGAATACTCGTATTC
>CANJWG010000059.1 GCA_947478365.1 Flavobacteriaceae bacterium
ATTAACCCATTTTTCTCAATATTCCGATCATTTTTTTAACAACTCAACCTACCGATTTTTATTAGGTTTTATGTTAAATTAATATAAAAGTGGTAAAACTTATTAACAAAGTGGTATTTTGTGGTAAATTGTGGTAATTATTTTTATATTTTTGCTCGTAACCATAATAAAACCAAATTGAATACCATAATCGGAACATACGAATGTAAAGTTGATGCAAAGGGAAGACTCATGATTCCCTCGGCGTTAAAGAAGCAACTTGCTAATTCTCTTCAAGATGGTTTTGTCTTGAAGCGTTCTGTTTTTCAACCTTGTTTAGAGTTATATCCAATGATAGAGTGGAATTTGATGATGCAAAAAATCAACAAATTGAACCGTTTTGTTAAGAAAAACAATGACTTCATTCGCCGGTTTACAGCCGGAGTAAAAGTGTTAGAAGTTGACGATTTAGGAAGGTTGTTAATTCCAAAAGATTTAGTCGGATTTGGTAAAATATCCAAAGACATTGTATTGTCTTCAGCGGTTAATATTGTTGAGATTTGGGATAAAGATTTATATGAAAAAGCTATTTCTGGAGATAATGATGAGTTTGCAAACTTGGCGGAAGATGTAATGGGAAATAGTAATGATGACAATAATGGAATATCATAATCCGGTTTTACTGCAGGAAACAGTTGACGGCTTAAATATTAAACCTGACGGAGTTTATGTGGATGTGACTTTTGGCGGTGGCGGTCATTCTAAAGAAATTTTGAAACGGCTAGGTCCAAACGGGAAACTATTCGGATTTGATCAAGATGAAGATGCTTTTGTTAACGCTTTGTCTGACGAAAGATTTACACTGATACCTGAAAATTTTAGATATATCAAACGGTTTTTGAGATTTCACGCTGTAAAAAGCGTTGATGGGATTTTAGCAGATTTAGGAGTTTCTTCCCATCAGTTTGATGTTCCAGAAAGAGGTTTTTCTACACGCTTTGATGCAGATCTCGATATGAGAATGAGTAAAAAAAATGAATTGAATGCATTTAAAGTAGTGAATGAATATGACGAATCAAACTTGAAAAGAGTTTTTTTGGATTACGGAGAATTGAAAGTCGCTCCAGCTTTAGCAAGAACAATTATCGAAGCAAGAGAAAAGAAAACTATCAATACCACAGATGAATTGAAAATTGTTTTGTCAAGATTTTTGCCCGAACAGCATAAAAATAAAATTCTGGCTCAAATTTATCAAGCGATACGGATTGAAGTAAATCAGGAAATGGATGTTTTAAAAGAATTTTTGGAACAATCACTTGAAATACTAAAACCAGGAGGAAGATTAAGTGTGATTTCCTATCATTCTTTAGAGGATAGATTGGTTAAGCGTTTCATAAAAAATGGTCTGTTTGAAGGGGAGCCGGAGCGAGATTTTTTTGGGAATTTTTCAGTTCCGTTTAGAAGTATTGAAAAGTTAATTGTTCCTTCAGATATAGAAATAAAAGAAAATAATAGAGCAAGAAGCGCAAAGCTGAGGGTAGCTGAAAAGAAATAAGAAATGAAAAAAGGAGTTTATAGCATATTAAAAGCTCGATTTTTAGTCAATGAAGATGCTACAAGAAATTGGCGTTTTATTGTGTTTCTTTTTCTGTTAGCGCTTTTAATGATTGCCAATACACACCGATTTGAGCAAAAAGTTTTTAGAATTGCCGAATTGACCAATCAAGTAAAAGAATTGCGTTCAGAGTTTGTAGACAAACGATCAGAATTAATGAAATTAAAAATGGAATCGACAGTTTCTGAAGAAATGAAAGAAAGACGAATCTTTCCATCGCCGGTTCCGCCACAAAAAATCAAAGTTAAAAAACCAGTAGAAAAAAGTTTCTTTCAAAAACTATGGCAGTAGAAGATAAACACATCTCTTACCGAATCTATTTAGTTGCATTTAGCATCTTTATAATGGCAGTATTGATCACTTTCAAATTGACCAAAATTCAATGGTCTCAAGGTGATTACTTCCGAAAATTAGCGAAAGAAAGAACCGTTAGAAACTTTGTGATTCCTGCTAATAAGGGAAATATTTATTCTTCTGACGGAAGTTTATTAGCGACATCAATCCCAAATTATAATATTCGTTTTGATGCTATGGCACCAAAAGGAATTGCTTTTGAGAAAAATGTACTGCCTTTAGCTGATTCATTGTCAAAAATGTTAGGCAAACCAAGTTCTTATTATCATAGCCAATTAAGGATTGCTCGTGCCAACAAGAGCAGATATTTATTAATTGCACGTGATTTAAGCTATACAGAATATATCAAAATTAAAGGGTTTCCACTTTTTAATTTAGGAGCAAACAAAGGAGGAATGATTACGGAGCAAGAAACCGTTCGCGAACATCCGATTGGTAAAATTGCTGAAAGAACTATTGGTTATGACAGAATCGATGAAAACGGAATTCGCGTTGGTAAAGGAATTGAATGGTCTTATAGAAAGTATCTTAATGGAAAAGACGGCAAAGTCTTAAAGCAAAAAATAGCAAAAGGACAGTGGAAACCAATTAAAGATATCAACGAAGTTGATCCGCAAGATGGTTATGATGTGATTTCTACTATTGATGTTTATATTCAGGACATTGCACATCATGCTTTGATGAAACAATTAAAAGATTACAAAGCAGATCATGGTTGTGTAGTTGTGATGGAAACCAAAACAGGAAAAATCAAAGCTATCTCTAATTTAGGAAAGTTAAAAGAAACCGATTCAACTTATTTTGAAACAGAAAATTATGCTATAAAAGAATCTCACGAACCAGGTTCGACATTCAAATTGGTTGATATGATTGCATTGCTTGATGATCATAAAGTGGATACGAGTAAAGTTTATGATTGTAAAGGAGGAGTTATAAGTTATCCTTCTTTTAAAGGTAAAAAAGTAAGAGACTCTCATAAAGGAGGTTGGGGACGTATTTCATTAGCAAAAGGATTTGAAGTTTCTTCAAACACTGTTATGGTTCAGGCCGTTTATGAAAATTACAAAAATAACCCTCAGGAGTTTATTGATAGAATTGACAAAATGGGTTTGAATAAACCTTTAGGGCTACCGATTCAAGGAGAAGGGAAGCCAATTATTCCTCAGCCAAATGACAAAAATTGGAGCGCTTTATCATTGCCGTGGATGGCTTATGGCTATGGAGTTTCTGTAACACCATTGCAAACTTTGACTTTGTATAATGCTATTGCCAATAATGGCGAAATGGTTAAGCCACAATTCGTTTCTGAGATTAAAGAGTGGAACAAAACTATTAAAACATACAACAAACTAGTTGTCAATCCAAAAATATGTTCTGATGAAACTGTCAAAAAATTGGTAGCTGTAATGCAAAATGTAGTTAAAAGAGGGACAGCTTCAAAATTGTATTCTAAAGATTTCTCCATGGCTGGTAAAACAGGAACCGCACAAGCTAATTATGGGAAAAATGGTGGAAATGACAAACATTACATTTCCTCTTTCGTTGGATTTTTTCCAGTCGAAAACCCAAAATATTCATGCATAGTAGTGGTTCACAAACCAAATACTTCGGGTAATAATTATTATGGTGCTGATGTCGCCGGGCCAGTTTTCAAACGTATAGCGCAAAAGATATTTACCGATTCGCCATCAACAAATTTGGTTAAAAATATCAACAAAAAAATAAACAAACAGGAATTGGCATACGACGATTATAAAATCAAATCATCTTTAGATACTAAAGTTATTCCAAATTTAAAGGGCATGAGCGGTATGGATGCTGTAGCGCTTTTGGAAAATTTAAAACTGAAAGTAAAAGTTATAGGCATCGGAAAAGTAAAAAAGCAATCAATTCCAGCTGGTGAATCATTAGATAAAAATAAAACAATCATACTCGAGTTATCGTGATTATTTTAAAAGACATATTATATAAAGTAGCCATCGAAGCGGTAAAAGGTTCGACGGAAATGAATATAAATAAAATTGAGTTCGACTCCCGGAAAGTTTTGGAGAATGATGTTTTTGTGGCCATTCGAGGGACTGTTTCTAACGGTCATGATTTTATTGAACGAGCTATAAATCTTGGTGCAATAGTAATAGTTTGTGATACGTTACCAGAAATTATTGTTACTGGGGTTACCTATATTCAAGTTAAAGATACTAATACGGCGTTGGCATTTTTGGCAGCGAATTATTATGGTAATCCATCACAAAATTTAAAGTTAGTTGGAATCACAGGAACAAATGGTAAAACAACTATCGCTTCGTTATTATTCCAATTATTCCAAAAAGCAGGATACAAAGTGGGCTTGCTTTCAACCGTGAAAATCGTGGTTGATGATATCGAATATAAAGCATCACATACTACGCCGGATTCGTTGACTATCAATTATTATTTGGCTGAAATGAGTGAAATGGGTGTTGAATATTGCTTTATGGAAGTAAGTTCACACGGAATTCATCAAAAACGTTCGGAAGCTTTGCATTTTGAAGGTGGCGTTTTCACCAATTTGTCTCATGACCATTTAGATTATCATCCAACATTTGCGGAATACCGTGATGTAAAAAAATCATTTTTTGACCATTTGCCAAAATCAGCATTTGCATTAACCAATATTGACGATAAAAACGGTTTGGTAATGATTCAAAATACAGCTGCACGAAAACTGACTTATGCTTTGAAATCATATGCAGATTATAAAGCGCAAATTTTGGAAAATCAATTGTCAGGATTGTTGTTGAAGATTAACGAAAGCGAAGTTTGGGTTCGATTGATAGGAACATTTAATGCTTATAATTTATTGGCGATCTATGGAACTGCGGTCGAATTAGGATTAGATAAACTGGAAACATTGCGATTATTATCAGAATTGGAAAGTGTATCAGGGCGATTCCAATTTATTGTTTCCAATTTTCAAATAACAGCAATTGTTGATTATGCGCATACACCTGATGCTTTAGAAAATGTCTTGAAAACCATTAATGACATTCGCTCTAATAACGAACAATTGATAACAGTTATAGGTTGTGGAGGTGATAGAGATAAAACAAAAAGACCAATTATGGCAAACATTGCTTCAACTATGAGTAATAAAGTAATCATCACATCAGATAATCCAAGAACCGAAGATCCAATTGATATTATTGCCGATATGGAAGAAGGAGTGCAGCCACAAAATCAAAGAAAAACATTGTCCATTATTGATAGAAAACAAGCTATTAAAACAGCTTGCCAACTGGCTGGGCCAAATGATATTATTCTTATTGCAGGAAAAGGGCATGAAACTTATCAGGAAATTAATGGTGTTCGTAATGATTTTGATGATATGAAAATCGTAAAAGAATTTTTAGAACAACTAAACAAATAACCGGATTAACACCTAAACAAATATGTTATATTATTTATTTGAATACCTCGACAAAACAATGGATGTGCCTGGCGCAGGAGTTTTTCAGTACATTACTTTTCGTTCTGCTTTAGCGTTAATACTATCGCTGATGATTTCAACAATTTACGGAAAAAAAATAATCACTTTTTTAAGAAATCAACAAGTAGGAGAGACAGTTAGAGAGCTAGGTCTTGAAGGACAAACGCAAAAAGCGGGGACGCCAACAATGGGTGGTTTAATCATCATTATTGCCACACTAATTCCAGTATTGTTGTTAACCAAATTAAATAATATCTACATTATCCTTTTGATAGTAACTACGCTTTGGATGGGTAGCATTGGGTTTATTGACGATTATATCAAAATTTTCAAAAAAGACAAACAGGGGTTAAAAGGAATTTTTAAAGTAATTGGACAAGTTGGTTTAGGTATAATTGTGGGTTCGGTATTGTATTTTAATCCTTACGTTACTGTTAGAGAAAGGTCAAATAAAGTATTGAATTTCAATCAAACCGAAACTATAGTAAGCCAATCCCCTTCTGAAATTAAATCGACAGTAACTACAATTCCATTTACAAAAAACAACGAATTGGATTATGCCAAAATAATAGAATGGACTGGCGAAGGCTATGAAAATTGGGCATGGTTGGTATTCATTCCAATAGTAATTTTTATTATAACTGCAGTTTCTAATGGAGCCAATTTAACAGATGGAATAGATGGTTTAGCTGCCGGCACTTCCGCTATTTCGGTGCTCGCACTAGGGATTTTTACTTTCGTTTCGGGTAACGTTATTCTATCAAGTTACTTAAACATCATGTACATCCCAAATTCTGGTGAAATGACGGTTTTTATATCAGCTTTCGTTGGGGCATTAATCGGGTTTCTTTGGTACAATTCCTTTCCTGCAACAGTATTTATGGGCGATACAGGAAGCTTAACAATCGGAGGGATTATTGCTGTTTTAGCCATTTCTGTTCGAAAAGAAATGTTGTTGCCAGTATTGTGTGCCATCTTTTTTGCTGAAAATTTATCGGTAATCCTGCAAGTTTCTTATTTCAAATACACCAAGAAAAGATTTGGAGAAGGAAGACGAATTTTTCTCATGTCACCTTTGCATCATCATTATCAAAAGAAAGGCTATCACGAAAGTAAAATTGTAACCCGTTTTTGGATTGTTGCAATTCTTTTAGCCATAGTCTCTATTGTCACATTAAAATTGAGATAATGCAAAGATTGGTCATTCTTGGCGGTGGTGAAAGTGGTGTTGGAACTGCTATTCTGGGAAAGAAAGAGGGTTACGATGTTTTCGTTTCCGACTTTGGAAAGATTAAAGAAAATTACAAAGACGTTCTTACTAAATATGAGATTAAATGGGAAGACGAAACCCATACAGAAAGCTTGATTATTAACGCTGATGTAGTAATGAAAAGCCCAGGAATTCCTGAAAAATCGCCAATGGTTAAAAAACTATTGGAAAAAGGAATACCTGTGATTTCCGAAATTGAATTTGCAGTGCCATTTACCAAAGCAAAAACTATTGGAATAACAGGAAGCAATGGTAAAACAACAACAACAATGTTAACCTATCATTTGCTAAAAGAAGGAGGGCTGAATGTTGGATTGGGAGGTAACATCGGTAAGAGTTTCGCCTGGCAAGTTGCCGAAGAAAACTATGATTGCTATGTTTTAGAATTGAGCAGTTTTCAATTGGATGGCAATGTAAAGTACAGACCAGACATAGCCATAATTACAAATATAAGTCCAGATCATTTGGACAGATACGAATATAAATATGAAAATTATATCGCATCAAAATTTAGAATAACAATGAACCAAACTGATAATGATTATCTCATTTATGACGCAGATGACCAAGCGATTTCAGAATGGTTCATACATAATAAAACAAAAGCACAATTAATTCCTTTTTCATTAACAAAAACATTTGAAAACGGAGCATTTATAAAAAACGATACTATGGACATCATTATTAACAACGAAGAATTTGAAATGAAAACCGGAGAAGTTTCTCTGGAAGGAAAACACAACATGAAAAATGCAATGGCAGCAACTTCTGTTGCCCTGCTGATGAAAATTAGAAAGGAGACTATTCGCATGAGTTTATCAAATTTTCAAGGTGTAGAACATCGTTTGGAAAAAGTACTCAAAATACAAAACGTACAGTATATAAACGATAGTAAAGCGACTAACGTTAACGCTACTTTCTTTGCTTTAGACAGTATGACAGTGCCAACAGTTTGGATAGTTGGGGGTGTTGATAAAGGAAATGATTACAGTGAAATAATGTCGTTGGTTCGTGAAAAAGTTAAAGCCATCATCTGTCTTGGAGTTGATAACAAAAAAATAATTGACGCTTTTGGGAATGTTGTAGATATGATGGTCGAAGTAGATAATATGCGAGATGCTGTTATTACCGCAATGCATATTGCTGAAAAAGGCGATGCTGTTTTGTTGTCGCCAGCATGTGCGAGTTTCGATTTATTTCAAAATTACGAAGACAGAGGTAATCAATTTAAAGCAGCGGTGAAGAATTTATAATTTACGCATTGAGATTTAGGATTTAGGAATTAAATATTCAATAAAATCCCAAATCCTAATTCCTTAATCTTTAATCAAAAATGAAAGAACTAGTAAACAGTTTAAAAGGAGATAAAGTTATATGGGCATTCGTTGCCTTGTTGGCGCTGTTTTCGTTTATGCCTGTTTTTAGTGCAAGTAGCAATTTGGCCTACACACGTAATGGTTCCGGAAACGCGTTTACTTATTTACTGAAACATGCGGCCCAAGTTCTGGTTGGCTTTTTTATTCTTTACAAAGTCCATAAAGTTCCCTATCATTATTTCAAAACGATATCCAAAATTCTGTTGCCAGTCGTTTGGGGATTGTTGATTTATACTTTACTTAAAGGAACTATAATTGAAGGAGCCAATGCCAGTCGATGGATACAGATTCCGTTTATTGGAATTACGTTTCAAACTTCTACCGTCGCTTCAATCGTCTTGTATGTTTTTGTAGCACGTTATTTATCCAAAAAAAGAGAAATGCCTATCACTTTCCAGAACTCGCTTTGGGAATTATGGGCCCCTGTATTTATTACATTAATTTTTATTCTTCCAGCTAATTTTTCTACTGCTGCATTGATATTTTCAATGGTAATTATGTTGGTTTTCATTGGTAAATATCCACTTAAATATATCGGAGTTATACTTGGCGCTGGAATTATCGGGTTGTTGTTTTTTGTATTAGTTGCCAAAACCTTTCCTGATGCTTTCCCTAATCGTGTAGATACTTGGATGGCTCGTATTGACAACTTCACAACTGACAAACCAGATGAAGATGATTACCAAATTGAAAAGGCAAAAATTGCAATAGCTTCAGGGGGAATATACGGTCTTGGACCCGGAAAAAGTATACAGAAAAATTTCTTACCCCAATCTTCTTCCGATTTTATCTATGCCATTATTGTTGAAGAATACGGAATTTTTGGTGGACTATGTATTTTAGGGTTGTATCTGCTATTGCTATTCCGTTTTGTAGTAGCGGCGCACAAAGCCAATTCACTTTTCGGAAAACTCGTGGTTGTTGGGTTAGGTTTTCCGATAATTTTTCAGGCTATGACCAATATGGCTGTTGCAGTAGAATTGCTTCCCGTAACTGGCCAAACATTACCGTTGATTAGTTCTGGAGGAAGCTCTATTTGGATGACGTGTATTGCGTTAGGTATAATTCTGAGCGTGACCAAAAAAGAAGAAGAAATAGCTGAAGAACTAGCCGAAAAACAAAAACGAGAAGATGCTTTACAAAAGCTAATCGATAAACAATTGCAAGAAGATGAAGCAGCAGACTCGAGCGAGAGCGAACAGGCGAAGCAATTGGAAGATTTTTCAATTGTGGATACGGCAAATCCGATGAGTGCTGTTTTAAATAAAAAATAAAATGAAAAAGTTCAAATTCATATTAAGTGGTGGCGGAACAGGTGGGCATATCTACCCTGCGATTGCTATTGCAGATGAATTAAAGTTGCGTTTTCCAGATGCCGAATTTCTTTTTGTTGGTGCCGAAGACAAAATGGAAATGCAAAAAGTGCCGCAAGCTGCTTACAAAATAAAAGGACTTTGGATTGCTGGTTTGCAACGAAAATTGACATTTCAAAATTTGATGTTTCCATTCAAATTGATGAACAGTTTGTGGGAGTCAAGAAAAATATTAAAACAGTTTAAGCCTGATGTTGTAATCGGAACAGGCGGTTTTGCCAGCGGACCATTATTGCAAATGGCAAACAGTTTAAATATTCCGACACTTATTCAAGAACAAAATTCTTATCCAGGAATAACAAACAAGTTGTTGAGTAAAAAAGCCAAAGTGATTTGTGTGGCTTACGAAAATTTAGCGCGGTTTTTTCCAAAAGACAAAATTGTTTTTACAGGGAACCCGGTTCGTCAGGATTTATTGGAAATCGATTCTAAACGAAATGAAGCGCTTAAACATTTTAATTTAAATCCGAATAAAAAAACACTTTTGGTGCTCGGAGGAAGTCTTGGCGCAAGAAGATTAAATCAATTAATTGAAAAAGAAATCTACAATTTGGTTTCAAAAGACATTCAAATTATCTGGCAATGTGGCAAATTGTATTATCATAATTACAATCATTTTTCTGATGAAGAACTAGTACAGGTCGTGGCATTTATTGACAGAATGGATTTAGTTTATGCCGCCGCCGATTTTATAATTTCTCGAGCAGGAGCATCATCTGTTTCAGAGTTGTGTTTGGTTGGCAAACCAGTAATTTTTATTCCATCTCCCAATGTAGCTGAAGATCATCAAACCAAAAATGCCAAGGCGATTGTAGATAAAAAAGGAGCTATTATAATTAAGGAAAGTGAATTGGATTCAAGCTTTGAATCGATATTTTCGAATTTGATTTCTAATGAAAATTTACAAAAAGAATTAAGCGAAAACATTAAAAAGTTAGCCAAGCCAAATGCTACAAAAGAAATAGTTGAACAAATAATTAAGTTAATAAAATAAGTGAATTTAAACCAAATACATAACGTCTATTTCATCGGAATTGGTGGCATCGGAATGAGTGCTTTGGCCCGTTATTTCCAAAATATTGGCAAAAATGTTTCGGGTTACGACAAAACACCGACCATGCTTACAGATGAATTAATTGCTGGCGGAATGTCGATTCATTTTGAAGACAACATCAGTCTGATTCCAGCAGAATATTATGTTGAAAATACTTTGGTTATTATAACTCCGGCTGTTCCAATTTCACATTCAGAATGGAATTATTTTATTGAAAGACATTATGTTGTAAAAAAACGTGCCGAAGTTTTAGGAATTATTACCAAAGACACTTTTTGTTTCGCCGTTGCCGGAACGCACGGAAAAACAACTACATCAAGCATTCTCGGTCACATTTTATACGAATGTGGCGTCGATGTAACCGCTTTTATTGGAGGCATTGTAGAAAATTATCATTCTAATTTAATTGGAAATGGGAAAACAGTAACCGTAGTCGAAGCTGATGAATTTGACCGTTCATTCCTGCATTTGC
>CANJWG010000060.1 GCA_947478365.1 Flavobacteriaceae bacterium
AATTCTGCTGCTTTTGAAACAGAGTCGCATAAAGCAGGTTTGTATGCAAAAAGTATTAATGGTGATGCTTTTTCAAATGAAGTGAAACAACAAACTATCGATTTGATTAAGGCTGATTTAGGTCAAGTAGATATGGTAATTTATAGTTTGGCTTCTCCAGTTCGTATGCATCCTGTTACTGGAATTTTACATCGTTCGGTTTTAAAACCTATCGGGCAAACATTTTCAAACAAAACGGTTGATTTTCATACGGGTTTAGTTTCTCAAGTTACTATCGAACCCGCAAATCAAGAAGATATTGATAATACAGTTGTAGTAATGGGAGGTGAAGATTGGAAAATGTGGATAGATGCTTTAAAGAAAGCTGATGCATTAGCTAATGGCGCAACAACAATTGCTTATTCTTATATTGGACCTGAAGTTACGGAAGCTGTTTACAGGAAAGGAACAATTGGTAGAGCTAAAGATGATTTGGAAGCAACTGCTTTTAAAATTACGGATGATTTAAAATCTTTAAATGGAAAAGCCTACGTGTCAGTTAATAAAGCATTGGTGACACAAGCCAGTTCAGCAATTCCGGTTATTCCACTTTATATATCTTTATTATATAAAATTATGAAAGCGGAAGGAATTCATGAAGGTTGCATCGAACAAATCCAACGATTATTTGAACAACGACTTTATTCAGGAAAAGAAGTGCCAACTGACGACAAAGGTAGAATCAGAATTGACGATTGGGAAATGCGAGAGGATATTCAAGATAGAATAAAAACTTTGTGGGAAAAAGCAACAACTGAAAACCTTATAGAAATTGGTGATTTAGATGGTTACAAACAAGATTTTTTAAATCTTTTTGGATTTGGTTTTGAAGGAGTTGATTATAATTTAGATACTAATGAATTAGTAAAAATACCTAGTATTTAATCAATTGTTCATATTTATTTTAAAAACTCATAATATCTTTGGGAGTTTTTTTATTTATTACTACTTTAAAAACGATTAACTTTTTTTAAACATTTAACTTATGAAAAAAAATACTTTTTTAATCTTTTTAATCGTAACATTTGTTGACGTTAATGCCCAATTTCATAATAAAATGCAAGTTGGCCAAATACTACATGGATAGTTACAGGTAGTTACAAAACTAGCTTACGAAGCTGATCCAACAACCATAGCAAATTTTGCAATCGACGATGATGATGCTGGAAATGGAAACGAAGAAAATATCGCTGCTGAATCTCCTATTATTGATTTGTCTCCAGCATTTACTGCAGGATAAACTTGGTTAACGGTTACATTTCAATATAGTCATCTCTACTTTGCAAACGATAGATTACGTTTTGAATATTGGAATGCTGCAACTACTTATTGGTTTGCCTGAGGCGTCTCTAATATAAGTTGAAATGACACTACCGTATTGGACAATTTTTTACTATAACTAAAACAGCTTATACAACTTCAATATTGAATTTTGTAGGATTTTCAGTCGATCAATTATCAGGTTTTAATATCGTATTTCCTATGATGATGACCCGGCAGGTAGTGATTGGAATTGGGGTTTTGTTTCGATTCACCAACAATAGTTTCATCTACACCACCTTCGAATCCTAATCCAAGCTTACTTGCAGCAGTACCTTCCGTTTCTTCTGCAACATTGTCTAGGACAGAAAATGGTTCTGCAACACTATACAATATTGAATATGGTCCAAATGGTTTTACACAGGTAACTGGAACTTTAATTTCAGGTATTTCGTCATTTCCACCCATAACTGCATATTCTTATTATGTATAAGCAGCAAGAGAAAACTATTAAAGTTATCAAAGATTAATAATTAGATATTCTTATATAATTAATACCACCTAAAATTTAGGTGGTTTTTCTTTTGTATTAAACTTATATTTGTAACCCGAGGCATTAGATCGAATTGTACGAAGTAAAAAATTAACTCATGTTTTTTTCAATAATTATTCCTGTTTTTAATAGACCTGATGAGATCAAAGAACTCTTAGAAAGTATTTTAGTTTCTGATTATGATAAAGAATATGAAATTGTAATCATTGAAGATGGTTCTTCAATAACTTGTAAGGAAGAAGTTGAAAAAATTAAAGACAAACTAAACATAGCTTATTATTTCAAAGAAAACTCCGGTCCAGGCAATTCCAGAAATTACGGGATGAAAGTAGCTAAAGGTGATTACTTTATCATCTTTGATTCAGATTGTATAATACCAAAAGAATATCTTACTGAGGTACAGAAAGAATTAAAAGAAAATTATATTGATTGCTATGGAGGTTCAGACGCTGCTTTAGACACTTTTTCAGATATTCAGAAAGCAATAAATTTTGCAATGACATCTTTTTTTACAACTGGTGGAATTCGAGGTGGTTCTGAAAAATTAACTAAATTTCAACCACGAAGTTTTAATATGGGAATTTCTAAAAAAGCTTTTGAAGATTCTAACGGTTTTGGAAATATTCATCCGGGTGAAGATCCGGATTTATCTATCAGATTATGGAAATTGGGTTATGAAACAAGACTTTTCCCAAAAGCTATCGTATATCACAAACGAAGAATAGATTGGGATAAATTTTCTATTCAGGTAAATAAATTTGGCAAAGCTAGGCCAATTTTGAATTGCTGGTATCCAGAATATAGTAAGCTCACTTTTTTCTTTCCGACCCTATTTATAATTGGGATATATTTTTCAATTATCACTTTAGCTTTTGGATATAGTTTACCTATTTTATGCTATTTATTTTATTTTCTTTTTATTTTTATAACGGCTACTATTCAAAATAAAAGTTTTAAAATTGGCTTTCTTTCTTTAATTGCGGTATTCAAACAATTCTTTGGATACGGAAAAGGTTTTTTAGAATCGTATATAAAAGTTATCCTTTTAAAACAAAAACCCGAAATAGCATTTCCTGAATTGTTTTTTAAAGTAAAGCCATGACTAAAATAATCGGATTAACAGGAGGAATTGGAAGTGGAAAAACAATGGTTGCTGAATATCTCAAATCATTAGGAATTCCTGTCTATATTGCAGATGATGAAGCTAAAAATATAATGAATACAGATGAAGTTGTTAAGACGATTTGTAATACGTTTGGAAAAGAAATTATATATAATGGAACAATAAATCGTGAAAAACTAGCTCAACTTGTTTTTAACAATCCTGAAAAGCTGCAAAAATTAAATAATATAGTTCATCCTGAAGTTAAAAAACACTTCGATACTTGGGTGGAAAAACATAAATATTTTCCTTTTGTAGTTAAAGAAGCTGCTATTTTATTTGAATCGGGCAGTAATAATTACTGCGATGCTATAATCACAATAACTTGTCCATTAGAAACTCGACTTAAACGAGTTATGGAACGTGATAAAACGGATAGAGAATCTATTTTAAAAAGAATTGAAAATCAATGGACTGAAGAACAAAGAATTGCAAAAAGCGATTATGTTATTCATAATATGTCTGTTGAAGCAACTAAAAAGCAAGTTGATGAAATTCTTAAAATATTGAAAAATCAATAATATTTATACAAGATGTTAATGTTTGGTTAATGTATTTATTGTATAAATGTTAAAATGTTAAATTTGTTTGATGAATAAATTGTTTTTCCGCCTACTTGTTATCTTAATGAGTTTATCCCTAATAGGAATAATTCTTGTTCAGGTTTATTGGTTTGATAAATCTTTTGAAAACAACGAAGAACAATTTAGATTTCATGTGAAACAAGTTCTTGGAAATGTTGCTGATAAATTGCAAAAAAATGAGCAATATTCATATTATGAAATGTATAATCGCGTTAAGGATAGTATTGGAAAAACACCACAGAAAAGTGATTTTTTAGAGTTTGGTTACTACCAGCGAGATTCAAGAACAAATGAAACAATAATATATTCAAATACTATAAATTCCGAAGATTACGGAATTTCAGCTTCGTTCTTTGATAAAAAATTAGATAGCCTAAAACTCAAAAATTATACAGCAAAAAGAAAAACCGAGATTTACAATGATGATATTGATAATTCAAATATAAAACAAACCTTAGTGCCAGATATCAAAATTGAAAAATCTGGACGTCTAGATTTATTGGATAATGCACAGTTTGAAATTGTTTATAAAGACATCGCAGCAGTAAAACCTATTCAAGAAAGGGTCACAAATGATATGATGCAAAAGTTATTATCAGATGAACTCAATGAATATGGCGTTAAAACTCCGTTTGAATTTAATGTTTATAGTAATGGTTTAGCAACAAAAATAAAATCGGAAAGGTTTAGATATGAAAAACAATCAACTTATTCAATTCCTATTTTTATAGATAACGATGGAGATAATAAGTACCAATTGTTATTGACGTTTCCCCAAAAAAAGAAGTTCTTGTTTTCTGAATTAATAGGTATTTGTGTTTTATCAATCATTTTCACGCTTATTAT
The DNA here is from genome assembly GCA_947478365.1 of Flavobacteriaceae bacterium. Taxonomy (GTDB): domain Bacteria; phylum Bacteroidota; class Bacteroidia; order Flavobacteriales; family Flavobacteriaceae; genus Flavobacterium. The sequence goes on from CANJWG010000060.1 coordinate 4,445, forward strand.
TGTAATTGCTTATTCAAGCGCATTAAATCAGTTAATAAAACATCGCCAAATTTCTGAAATAAAAACTGATTTCATAAATAACATGACACATGAATTCAAGACACCAATTGCTACGATAAATTTAGCTTTAGATGCTATTAAAAATCCAAAGGTGATTGAAGATAAAGAAAAAGTGCTCCGATATTTGCAAATGATTAAGGACGAGAACAATCGTATGCATGCACAAGTTGAAAATGTATTACGTATTTCAAAACTCGAGAAGAAAGAATTAGATATAAACAAAGAATCATCAAATATTCACGAAATAATAGAAGATGCTATTGAACACATTAATTTAATTGTTGAAGACAGAAAGGGTACTATTACAACGCAATTTGATGCAACTAGAACTTCTGTTTTGTTAAACGATATGCATTTTACAAATGTAATTGTTAATATTTTGGATAACGCTATTAAATATTCTCCAGAAGAACCTATAATAACTATTCAAACAGAAAATGTAAAAGATTTTATCATTATAAAAATTAAAGATCAAGGTTCGGGTATGTCTAAAGCAGCTCAAAAAAGAATATTTGAAAAATTTTATCGTGAGCACACTGGCGATTTGCATAATGTAAAAGGTCATGGTTTAGGTTTGGCTTATGTTAAAAGAATTGTTGATGACCACAACAGTCAAATATTTGTGGAAAGCGAAAAAGGTAAAGGAAGCACATTTATAATTAAAGTCCCACTCATAAATTAAAATAAAAATTGCTATGGAAAATAACAAAAAAATACTTCTAGTTGAAGATGATCAAAACTTTGGAATAGTATTGAGAGAATTTCTAACTTTAAATGATTTTGAAGTAACATTGGCCAAAAACGGAATGGAAGGTTTCGAAAAATTCAAAAAGGACAATTTCGATTTGTGCATTTTGGATGTTATGATGCCATACAAAGATGGATATACTTTGGCAAAAGAAATTAGAGAAAAAAATAAAGATGTGCCCTTAATCTTCTTAACTGCTAAGTCAATGAAAGAAGATGTATTAAAAGGGTACAAAGTTGGCGCAGATGATTATTTAAACAAACCATTTGATTCTGATGTATTGCTAATGAAAATTAAAGCTATCATTCAAAGAAAAGCTACAGAGAATAACAATGAACCAGCTAAATTTGAGTTTCAAATAGGAAGATTTCTTTTAAATTCAAAGCTTCGTTACTTAAAATTTGAAGATCAGGAACCAATTAAATTATCTCCAAAAGAGTCTGAATTATTAAAAATGATGGCTATTTATGAAAATGATTTGATGCCTAGAGAATTGGCTTTAACAAAAATTTGGAGAGAAGATAATTATTTCACTTCAAGAAGTATGGATGTTTATATTGCCAAATTAAGAAAGTATTTAAAAGAAGAACCTAATGTTGAAATTCTCAATATTCACGGTGAAGGTTTTAGATTAGTCGTGAAAAAATAAGTAAAGTGGCTTCAAGAAATTGGAGCCGTTTTTAATTGAAATTTATTCTAAATTTATTTCAGAAGCTAATCCGGCTGTCCGCTATATCTTTTGTTTTGTACTTCGACAAGCTCAGGATGACAAAACAAAAGGATGACGCTGCCATCCGGGCTAGAGTACTGGCTTTTATTTCAAATTCAGTTGTAAAGCAAAACAAGTCTTATTGTTGGCATTCACAGTAAAAACCATTGGGTTTTCTAAATGGCTTTTCTCAATAGCTATTGTATCTCCTAATGAAACTTCTTTTAGATAATTCATTTCAAAGCTTTTTACCTTTTGATTTAGCAGTAATTTTGGCTCAAGATAATCCAAACACCATTCTAAATATTTCACACTATTGGCATGATTTACAATGTCTAAATCAGAGAGAAGTATCGTTTTTTCTGCTACAAATGTTTTATCTTTAGAAGTATCTATTTTAGAGAATTGAATTTCGGTAGCTTTATCATTTGGATATTTCTCAAAATGCTCGTGTGGCAAAGACAACTTTTCCGGTCGACGCGTTTGTGTATTAAAAACAGCCCAAAAGGTTTCACAACCAACAATTTTATCATCACCATCATACAATTCCAAACAACGAATCGAACGCGAATTTTCTAGTGAATTAATCCACGTTTTAACGGTTATAACATCTCTCCATTTTGGCAATCGTTTTATCTCAACACGCATTCTGCTTAAAACCCAAGCCTGATGATGTTCTTGCATATCGCTGAAACTAATGCCTCCCAATTCGGCGTGATAACCAGCAGTCAACTGCAAAATATTACTCAAATCAGTGTATTTCAAATAACCATTCGGATAACATTGTAGAAAAGTGATTTCCCAATCTTTGGTTAGTATAGAGATAAAGTCTTTAGATATAGGCATTAGGAATTAGGAATTATGATTTGGGATTTTATGTAATTGACAATATCATTTTTGTTTGCTTTAAAGTCAAACCATTTTACATTTTCAGTTCGCTTAAACCAAGTCAATTGTCGTTTTGAAAACCGACGTGTGTTTTTCTTTATTTCTTCAATGGCAAAATCTAATGTAATCTTTCCTTCAAAATAATCAAATAATTCACTATAGCCAACAGTTTGTAATGCATTCAATTGCTTATTTGGAAACAAACCTTTAGTTTCTTTAACTAAACCTTCATTAATCATAAAATCTACCCGTTGATTAATTCGGTTATACATAATTTCTCTATCAGCTTCCAAACCAATTATAATAGGAGTGAAGCTCCGTTGGTTTTTCTTTTGATTTAAAAAGGAAGAATAGGGTTTTCCGGTTCCAAGACAAACTTCAACAAAGCGTTTCAACCGTTGTGGATTTTGTAATGTTTGCGGATTTTCAAGCATTAGTTTTTGATAATAATTTGCATCTAATTCCTTTAACTTATTTTTTAAGTAATTAATTCCAAGTTGTTCAAAATCAGTATTTATTTTTTCTCTAATAGAATTATCAATATCAGGAAAATTATCAAAACCTTTTATAATAGCGTCCACATATAAACCTGATCCACCAACCATGATTTGGATATTATTTTTTAAGAACAAATCCTCCAGTTTTGCAATGACATCTTTCTCAAAATCACCAACAGTATAATTTTCAAAAATAGATTTGTTTTGAATAAAATGATGTGGAGCGGAAGCTAATTCTTCTTCACTTGGGACAGCTGTTCCAATTCGCAATTCTTTAAAAAACTGCCGACTATCACACGAAACAATATCACAACCGAAATGTTTTGCCAATGCAATACTCATGGAAGTCTTTCCTATCGCCGTTGGTCCAATAATGGTTATTAAATAGTTCATTAGAATTTGATAATCTTTATCACTTTATTTCGTCTTAAATGTGATTGAATAATGGTTCTGGTGTCGCGGTTATTCTGCATCGGAATAATAATATTTTTTAAGATTTCGATATTATTTACCTGATAATTCAAGTCATAAAAACAATATCCTTTGTAAATCCCATTTTCAATTAATACAGCGCAGCGTTCATCAACAGTTCTTCCTCTATCAACAATAACCATATTGTCGTTTTCAAATTTCATTTCCTGAATAAATTCTTCAACACGTTCATTATATATTTCTTTAGCTTCCTTGCCCAAACAAGCGCCATTACATTCTTTTATTTTATACTGAAAGCACCCATTTTTTGTTTCGTATAAGCCATTAATTTTTTGACATAAATTATATTTTTCGGTAATTTTTAACAGAGAATTTTTACCTTCTTGCAGAGATGTAAAAGAGGTAATCTCCTTTTTTCTACCATCTGCTTTTTGAATTTTTAACGCTAAATAACCATTTTCGTCCTTTTCAGGATATAATGCCCATTGAAAAATAGTTTTTCGTTGCGCGCGATTATAAATTGGTTTGTTTATTTTTATTTCTTCGCTTTCTTTTAGTAAAGCAATTAATTCACTTCCTGTAACTTCATACGTTACAGCAAATACATCTCGTTGAATCTTTTTGCTTTTCCCTGAAGTTCCTGTGAAATGCTGATTAATTCTTTTCTTTATATTTCGACTTTTGCCAATGTATATGAGTTCGCCTTTTTCGTTATGAATATAGTATATCCCAGTTTTTGATGGTAAACTTTCAACAATATCTAACAATTTTGGTGTCAAACCTGATTTGATTTCAGCCTTAATCAAACTGATTAAAATTTCTTTTTCAGTGTCTTTTGCCAAAATCATTTTAAATAATTTTACGGTTGCCATTGCGTCACCACTAGCCCGATGCCTATCGGTTACAGGAATTCCAAGCGCACGGACTAATTTTCCCAAACTATAAGAAAGTTGCCCTGGAATTAATCTCTGAGCCAATTCAACTGTGCAAAGAGTTGGTTTTATATAATCATACCCCAAACGTTTAAATTCTGTTCTTAAAATTCTATAGTCAAATGAAGCATTATGAGCCACGACGATGCAGTCTTCAGTAATTTCGATAATGCGTTTAGCGACTTCATAAAACTTTGGAGCCGAACGTAACATAGCATTGTTAATACCCGTAAGTTTAACTACAAAAGGCTGAATCGGTTTTTCCGGATTTACCAAACTAATGAATTGGTCTACAATTTCGTGACCGTCAAATTTATAAATGGCAATTTCGGTAATGCCTTCTTCATTAAACTGTCCTCCGGTGGTTTCTATATCGAGTATTGCGTACATTTTAAATGATAGAAGAAAGAACCAAAACCGCTATGCTGCATGAGCAAAACTGCAAGGTTTGTCTATTTTTAATATTACTCATTTTCTTTGTTCTTGTTTCTTTTATCTGTTTCCAAAGATACTACTTCCAATTCGAACCATTGTACTGCCACATTCAATAGCAAGTTGGTAGTCGCCCGACATACCCATGGAAAGAGTCGTGAGTTGCGGGTGCTTGTCAAATATCGATTTCAAATGTTGAAATTCTTTTTTGATTTGTGTTTGATTTTCAGTAAATGTGGCCATTCCCATTAAACCAATAACTTTTATGTTTTGCATTTTGTCATTTTGAACGAACTGAAGAATCTCCTCAAGTTCATTTTCATCTAAGCCAAATTTTGATTCTTCTTCAGCAATATGGATTTGGAGCAAACAATCAATTACGCGATTATGTTTTGCTGCTTGTTTGTTGATTTCCTGTAATAATTTTAAACTATCTACTCCATGAATCAAATTCACATATTCTGCTATGTATTTGACCTTATTCGTTTGGACATGTCCAATCATATGCCATTGAATATCTTTAGGCATTTGCTTCCATTTCTGAGTCATTTCCTGGATCTTGTTTTCACCAAAAACGCGTTGCCCTGCATTATAAGCCTCCATCAAGTCGGAAACAGGTTTGGTTTTTGAAACTGCAACAAGTGTAACTTTTGAAGGGATTGTCGATTTTATTTTGAGTAGATTGTCTTTAATTGACATTTTGGTTTTCTAATTATAATTCATAAACCATCAATCCACTTCTGAATTTAGGTTCGATATACGTACTTTTTGGAGGCATAATTAAACCGTTATCTGCCAATGCTTTAATTTCTGAAATATCGCTAGGGTAGAGCATGAAACCAACTTCAAATTCGCCTTCGTCAACCAATTCTTTTATGGTCGAAACAGATTGCTTTCCGGGAATGTATTCTATGCGCTCGTCGTTACGCAAGTCTTCTATTCCCAATAATGGAAGCAAAACTTTATCATATAAAATCTGTGCGTCAAGATTCTCTAAAATATTCTCGACTTTCGAATGCGCTCTAGAAGACACAGTATTTTGCTTATAAAACAAAGCATAAAAATGGCCGTCGAGATACATTCCGAATTCAAACTTGCTTTGAGGTTTCCATAATTCCAGTTCTTTGTCTTTAATAATAAAATTTTCAGCTAATTTTTCGAGAAAATTATCTTTAGTAAAACCATTTAAATCTCTAATAATTCGATTGTATTCGTAGATTTTGACATTGCTTTCGGCAATTAAGAAGCTCATAAAATAGTTTAGGTTTTTGTTAACCAAATGTTTGTCTTCATCATATAATAATTCTGCTGAAGCTGAACGATGATGTCCATCAGCTATATATAGTTCAGGTATTTGCTCAAACTGATTTTGCAACCATTCAATTTCTGCTGCGGTTTCAATTTTCCATACCTGATGCTTTTCCTTGTTGGTTGTGGAGTAATCATAAATCGGTTGGCTTTTTTTCTTTTCTTTAATCCAGGAATTTAACGTTTCATTATCTGGATAAGTTATCAAAACAGGCTCGGTATTAAAACCGGTCTGATGCAAATAATCCTTGAAA
>CANJWG010000061.1 GCA_947478365.1 Flavobacteriaceae bacterium
CGTTTGCCAAATAACCAATGGAAATTCATCAGTTAATTTTCCGGCAAGGATTTCATCACAAACAGTGGCTATAGCATCTCGCTTTTCTATTGTCAAAACACCTAAATCGCAATTGGCAAATGCAGCTGCTTTTTTGAGATAGGCAAATCCTTCTATGATTTCATTTGGCATTGATGATGATGGACCAATTTTGAAGTTGTTTCTTGAACGTTCAGTTTGTGCTCCCCAATATTTATCGGCAGGAACTTTAACTTCGCCCATGGTGTCTTTCTCTATTCTATATTCCATTTTGTTATTTGTTTGTTGTTTATTGTTTATGGTTTGTTGTTTAAGAATCACCTTCCTGCAGGTTGGGCTTCTAAAAAGTCACTGCAAAATTATGCATAAAAACTATTTAATAAAAATTGATTTTGTTTTTGCATAGCTTAAATATTCCGCTTACATTTGCTTATAATTCAAAAAAATTCCGGAAAACATGTTTGAATTTTCACAGTATTTAGGTTTCTTAGCTTTCTTAACCATTTTAACCATTGGTTTTTGGTTGATGATGTTCTTGGTAACTTTCGTTGTTCCTTATTGGATATATGGTGGTGTTAAAGAATTATTGCAAGAAAGAAAAGCAAATAGAAACACAGAACAAGCTTAATTTTAAGTTTTTGTTTATGAAAAAGCCCCAAAATATGGGGCTTTTTTCTTTTTACTATCCTTGGAAATCTCCACCATCATCTTGTAGTGACTTTCTTGGTTTTTCGCGTTCGTTTTTTTGAATATTAAACCTATAGGTAAACGATAGGTTTATTTGTCTTACTCTCCATTGCATTTCCCCATAGGATTCTACTAATCCAGGAATATAGGTTTCCATAATTCTTTTTCTAGAATTAAATACATCACTAACATTTAAAGCAATTGTTCCTTTGTCTTTTAAAACATCTCTGCTGAAAGCCAAATTCATTGTGAAAATTCCAGGACTTCGTCCTTGTGCATTTCTTTGCGAACCATTATAGGTAGCATTGGTTTGCCAATCAATTTTGTATGGCAAAGTGATTTTTGAAGTTAATCGGGTTAACCATGAAGTAGCGCTATTATCAAAATTCTGAGAAACGGGATTTCCATTAAAATCAATGTAATTAAAGTCGCCATTTGTTTCAACATAGAAAAAATTGAAGTTACTATTTAGTTTCCACCATTTGTAGGGTGAATAATTAAAGGTAAACTCAAAACCTGCTCTATATTCTGTTGCAAGATTTATGGGAGAACTTAAGATAATTGGCACTCCATTTTGAAAATCACCACTTTCTCTTCGAACAAACTGAATGGCATCAGTAGTTTTGTTTCCGTATAATGAGGTACTAAATGTTAATTTACTCCACTTTTTTAGATATCCTAAATCTATGACATCTGTAAACGATGGATTTAAATCAGGATTACCCACAAATATATTTACGTTACTGGACAAGTTGTTAAACGGATTTAACTGTCTGCCTCTAGGTCTTTGTAATCTTTTACTATAGCTAATAGAAGCACTAGTTTGATTACCAAAATCATAAGTTAGAAAGGCACTTGGAAATAAATTATTGTATCTTTTAGTGTTAAAATCCTTGGTAGCCAGTTGATTGACTTCTATGTTAGAATCTTCCCATCTCGTTCCGAAAAGTAATGAAAACTTTTTCACCTTAAAACCATAGTTTACATATAAAGCATTCACTTTTTCTTTGTATTCTAAAATATTTGTAAATTCTGGAAAAGGAATTCCATTATTAATTACACTAAAATCAGTTGTGATGGTTAAAAAGTCACCTCGATACCCTGCTTCAAATTGACTTCCTTTTGCTAAAGGTAAAACATAATCGGTTTGTATTAATTTTCTACTTTGATCCTGATTGTTGGTTGTTTCATCTAAATTTTCAGTGGTTGTGTTGGTTGTTTTATCAGATATTAAAGCTGTATTCTTGTCTATATTAGAAGAAAATGAACCATCGATAGTTAACTTATGTCCTTCTTTTTTAAAATTTTTCGTAAAATTGGTCGTGTATTCTATATTGTTACTTTTACTATCTTCTTTATTGATACGATTTCTGGTATAATCAAAAACGAAATTCTGGTCATAATAATTTTGAAATACGTTATCTGTATTATCGCCAACACTTTTTCTAAAATTTACAATGTTTGTCCAAGTAAGACTTTTGTCTAGAAACCAATCCATTCCAAAGCTCCCATTATAGGCTTTACTGAGTCTTTCGTTGGTTCGATTTTCATTCATAAAATCTCTTGTCGAATTATCATTATTTAAATATCTAGAATTTACTAAAGCATTTCCTGGATTATTTCTGTCAGCATATCCCTGAGTTGTGAATAAATTAAATTTTTTGGTTTTATAATTTAAAGTGCCGTTCAAACTGTTGTTTTTTGGTTCACCAACATTTCCAATAAAAGTACCATTGATCCCTTGATTTTTTCCTTTCTTAAGAATGATGTTAATTATACCACCGCCTCCTTCTGCTTCATAACGAGCGGATGGATTGGTTATTACTTCGACTTTATCAATGGCGTCAGCTGGAATTAAACGTAAAGCTTCGGAAACATTAATCGCATTTGATGGTTTTCCGTCGATCAACACTTTTACATTATCATTACCACGTAAAGCAATATTACCTTCAACATCTACTGTTACTGAGGGAATATTATCTAAAACATCACTCACAGTTCCGCCTTTCACCATAATATCTTGACCAACGTTGTACACTTTTTTGTCGAGTTTTATTTCTAGTATGGTTTTTTCGGCTCGAACTACTACTTCATTTAATTGTGTAAAGTCTTCTTCTAAAGCTATGGTTCCCAAATTTGTAGCTTGTGTCAATTGTTTTTGGTCAATTATTGTTGGTTTAAAGGAAATAAATTCTAATTTAATATTATAAATTCCTGGGACGATGTCTACAGAGTAATCTCCTTTAATATTCGTGATTCCCCCAAAAATAAGCTTTGAATTAGCATTGTTTTTAAGAGTTATTGTGGCATATTCAAGAGGAAGTTTGCTTGTTTTCTCAATAATTTTTCCTATTATAGTTATTTTAGCTTGTTCAGGTTTGCCTTCGGTCGTTTCGACTTTGGTTTGGCTCTCTTGTCCGAAGACAGTGATAGAAATTACTAATAAAAGTGCAGATATAATATATTGTAGCTTTCTCATGGAAGTATTTTCAAATTTGGAGACAAAATTACATTTTAGCATTTAAACTTATCCCAATGGTTTGTTAAATAAAACCATTTAAATTATCTAAATCTCTACTAATTATAGCCTTGTCTCCATTAATTAATATTGGTCTTTCTATTAGTATAGGATGATTTGCCAAAGCTTTTATAACATCACTATCAGTTATAGATTTACCTTTGTAGTGTTCAATCCAAACAGCTTCTTTTTGCCGAACGAGTTCAATGGGTTTGATATTCAGTTTTTTAATCAAGGTTTTCAATTCCTCAACATCTAATGGTTTTTCTAAATAATTTAAGATTTCAAATTCAAGTTTAGATTCTGTTATGAATGCTAAGCAGTTTCTCGATTTTCTGCATCTTGTATTGTGAAGTATTTGCAACATTTTTTTTTGCAAAGTAATATATTTTAATGTAAAAAAAGTTAATTTAGGCGAAACAAAAAATTATGTTTTTAGAAAAAATGTACAGGTCATCCAATCTACCTCTTAAATATTTATTGGGTTTTTTTATTATAGCATTATTTTATGTAATTGGTCAAATCCCTTTAACCTTTGGATTGATTGCAAAATCACTTGTTTCCGGAAAACCAATACCAAAAACCAATGTCGAAATCTTGAAGGTTTTCAGTCCAAACACTACACTTTTTCTGATGTTGTCGATTTTTGTTTTTACCATGTTGGGGATAATCATTGTGGTAAAATATATACATAAATTAAGACTTATAGACATAATTACCACAAGAGAGAAAGTGGATTGGAAGAGAATTATATTTGCTTTTTGCTTATGGGGATTATTCACTTTGTGCTCTACAATAATCTTATATTATGCCAGCCCGGAAAATTTCGTTTTCAATTTTAAACCTCTACCTTTTCTAATTTTGTTTCTAATTGCAATGACAATGTTGCCCATTCAAACCAGCACCGAAGAATTTATTTTTAGGGGTTATTTGATGCAGGGATTTGGAATTTTAGCAAAAAACAGATGGGTGCCTTTGATTATTACTTCTGCTGCGTTTGGGTTAATGCATATCATGAATCCCGAAGTTGAAAAAATGGGTTACTTTATTATGGTGTATTATATAGGAACAGGTTTATTTCTTGGAATAATCACTTTAATGGATGATGGAATGGAATTAGCGCTAGGATTTCATGCCGCAAATAATATCTTTACAGCATTATTAGTTACATCGGAATGGTCGGCGCTTCAGACAGAATCTGTTTTTAAAGATGTTTCAAAACCATCAGCTGGGCTTGAAATTTTAGTACATGTCGTTATTATTTTTCCAATCCTACTATTTATATTTAGTAAAAAATATAATTGGACCAACTGGAAAGAAAAACTTACTGGTAAAATTAAAACTGAAGTTATAAAACCATTTGAAAACTTTGAAAGTTATGAGTAGTCCAACCTATGAAAATGTACATAATTTATTCAAGTTTAACGGATTTCATCTAGACAGAGAAGATTTATGTCGTGTAGCATATAGTTTTATCAAAGAAGGAGAAGATTTTGAAAAGCCCGTAGGCGATTTTCTTTTAGATTGGTTTGACAGTAAAAGTTTTATAGAAATGGAAACTTCGGGAACGACTGGAGCTCCCAAAACTATTTCGGTGAGTAAGCAAGCCATGGTTGATTCTGCATTGGCTACTGGGATTTTTTTTGATTTGCTACCAGGAAATAAAGCATTACAATGTTTACCGGTTAAATATGTTGCGGGTAAAATGATGTTGGTTCGATCCATGATTTTAGGACTAGATTTAGAATTTGTAGCTCCAAGTTCTCATCCGTTAGACCATAATGAAATTGATTTTGATTTTGTAGCGATGGTTCCTTTACAGGCGCAAAATTCAATTTCCCAATTAAAAAAAGTGAAAAAGTTGATTATAGGTGGAGCTGCTTTAAATAAATCTTTGGAAAAACAATTGTTTAAATTGCCAACTGAAGTTTATGAAACTTACGGAATGACAGAAACCATCACCCATATAGCCGCGAGAAAAATAGGAGAGAAAGCCTTTACGGTATTGCCTAATGTTACGATTTCGTATGATGATAGAAATTGTTTGGTTATACATGCGCCAAGAATTTCAGGTGAAGTTATTATTACTAATGATATTGTTGAATTGGTCAATGAAAATCAATTTATTTTTCTCGGCAGAATGGATAATGTTATTAATAGTGGAGGAGTCAAATTAATTCCTGAACAAATAGAAGAAAAGTTATCGAGCAAAATTCATCACCGCTTTTTTATTGCTTCAAAACCTGACAATGAATTAGGAGAAAAAATAGTATTAGTCATTGAATGTGAGAAACACGAATTGGATGTTTCAATTTATGAGTCTTTAGATAAATATGAAAAGCCAAAAGAAGTAGTTTTTATTCCAAAATTTAAAGAAACTACAAGTGGAAAAATATTAAGGAAAGAAACAATGAAATAAACAAAAAAACGCACAAAGTAATTTCTAACTGCGTATTTTTATTTGAAGACAACAGATTATTTTTCCATTTTGAAATAATAATCCGCTGAATGTTTGCCACTGCCGTAAATGGTGTAAAAAACACTTGCTGCTAAAGTTAAAACCGAAATGATTAAATTAATAACATTCATGTCTCCCATAAAATTCAGTAAGACTGCACCAATAAGAATTGGAAGTTGTGCAATTAGTGCCCAACGAGTCAACAATCCGAAAACAATCATAATACCACCCATAATATGGGCTGCAGCAATGTAATGAAAGGTTAGCATTCCTCCCATAAAATTACTTACAGGAGCAATTAAATCTTCAAAATCCCTACTGTTACTTACGAAGTAACCCCCTTTATAAATTAAAAAAAATCCTAAAACAACTCTGATTGTGTCGAACCAAATAGTTGAGTGGGCATTGGCCCATTTGTTCAAACTTTTTACTGAAGTATCCATAATAACAAAGTTTAAAATTTTAACTAAGTTACTAATTTTTAATATGATATAAAGTTAATTATTTAGTTTTTTATTTAATAGAAGTCAAAAAATAAAATTTATTACTATTAATTTTTTTGCTGCCAAATGGTAATTTTACTTTTTCTTTTGTTTTTGTTTCACTATTGCTCACAGGAATTCGCATTACTTTACCATTGATTTCGACTTCAATAGGCATTACAAAATTAGGTTCTTCAGTTTTCCATTGCAATACAAGATGTTTCTTTTTATCCATTGAAACCAATAACTCTGGAATTTTATTGTGTTTTAAATACTGATTAAAGATAGGGGTTAGGTTAATTCCTGTTTCAGTATTGAAAAAAGTAACCACAGTTTCAGTATCAATTATTTTGTTGTGAAATGTTTTAGAGTATTTCAGTAGTATATTCCACCATTTATCATCATTGTTTACAATGTGTCGTAATGTATTTAACATCAAAGCACCTTTCTCATACATATCGGTAGAGCCTTCTTTATTGACTCCATAAGGACCAATTATTGGACTGGTATTATCGATATTTCTTTTACAACCGTTTATATATTGTTGTCCTTTTTCATAACCATATTGGCATTCAACATAAACAGCTTCAGTATAGGTAGTAAATCCTTCGTGTATCCACATGTCAGCACTGTCTTTGGATGTAATGCTATTTCCAAACCATTCGTGCCCACTTTCATGAATGATAATGAAGTCAAAAAGCAACCCAATCCCGGTTTGAGATCTATCGGTTCCTAAATATCCTTTTACATATTTATTACCATAAGCCACAGCACTTTGGTGTTCCATACCTAAATAAGGAGTCTCAATCAATTTGTATCCGTCATACGCAAAAGGATAGGGGCCAAATTTACTCTGAAAACAATCCATCATAGGTTTTACTTCTTCAAAATGAACTCGAGCTTTGGCTTCATTTTCACGTAAAACAAAGTAATCTAAATCCAGTCCCTTATATTTTTCATGAATTTTAACATAATCGCCAATGTTTACGGTTATCGAATAAGTGTTTATTGTATAATTAACTTCCCAATCCCATCGTGTATATCCATTTTTTAAATCTACGCTCCCTATGTATCTTCCGTTGGATACATTCATTAATCCATTGGGAACGGCTACTTTTATCGTTGCACCAAAATCGGGTTCGTCACTTTGCGAATCTTTGCATGGATACCACAAACTAGCTCCAGTACCTTGACAAGCCACTCCAACCCAATCTTTTCCTTGTCTATCTTTTGTAAATACAAAGCCGCCATCCCAAGGCGCATTTTTGGCAATTATCGGTTTTCCAGAATAATAAAAACGAATTGTTTTTCCTTTATTTCCAATGCTTTGCAACGCTTCAGGGAAATCAATAAATACGGCATTGAATTCTCTTTTATAGGTAAGTTTTTTAGAGTCGTATATAATGGAATCTACTTCCATATTTTCAAATAAATCAAGTTGAATCACTTCACTTTTTCCCTCCATTCCGAAAGTGATTTCGTTATAGCCAACAATTGATTTTTCTTCGGGATTAATTTTGATATTCAAATCATAGTGCAACACATTAAAGCAAGTTCGTTCTGGACGAAGCCCGCCTTGAAGTGAGTCCTTTCTAGTAAAATATTCTTGGGAAATAAGATTTTGGAATCCAAATAAAATAATAAAGCATATTACTTTTTTCATTTTATAAAGCAGTATTAATTTTATTTATACAAGTTTTAAGTTCTGATGGTTTTTGGGTGCCAATTAATAATCTTGAATTGTTGTTGAAAATAATTTGCAATCCCATATTTCCTGAAACATTTAGTGCTTTTCCTGCACCAAATATACCATAGCGAAATCCCCATCCACCATATTCGGTAATTGGATTATACTGTCTGACAAATACTTTTTGAATTTTGTCCCAAGTATATTTTTTATAAGCAATATGAATAGGGAAGAACCTAACATAAATACCGTCTTCTTTGATAATGGTTTCTAATGAAAGATAGCGAAATAAAACCGTAATGGATACTATAAGGCTACCAACAATGACTATTTCATTATTGCTCATTGGCTTATCGCCAAAAGTTTGCCCATTAATTACCTGTACATAAAAAGCGGTTGCAAATATTCCGTTAATGGCAAGTAAAATTAACCATATCCACCATTGGGAAAAACGTTGCTTTTCGGAAAATAAAGGATCATTTTGCATATTATACCTGAATAACCCCCAGATTAAATTTCTTTTCGATCGGAGCATGATTAGCAGCTTCAATCCCCATCGAAATCCAGGTACGGGTTTCTAATGGATCAATAATGGCGTCTGTCCATAAACGTGAAGCAGCATAATACGGAGAAACTTGCGCATCATATCTAGCTTTTATTTTATCAAAAAGTTCTTGTTCAACTTTTTCATCTACGGTTTCGCCTTTTGCTTTTAAGGATGAAGCTTCTATTTGTGCCAATACTTTCGCAGCTTGTGTTCCACCCATTACGGCAAGTTCAGCACTTGGCCAGGCAAAAATTAATCTTGGGTCGTAAGCTTTTCCACACATAGCATAATTTCCAGCACCATAGGAATTGCCGACAATTACCGTAAATTTAGGCACCACCGAATTGGAAACCGCATTCACCATTTTGGCTCCGTCTTTGATGATTCCGCCATGCTCTGATTTGCTTCCAACCATAAACCCGGTAACGTCTTGCACAAATACTAATGGTATTTTCTTTTGATTGCAATTGGCGATAAACCGGGTTGCTTTGTCAGCTGAGTCCGAATAAATCACACCACCAAACTGGATTTCTCCTTTTTTGGTTTTGGAAACCGTACGCTGATTGGCTATAATTCCAACTGCCCATCCATCAATTCTGGCGTAACAAGTGATGATGGATTTTCCGTAATCGGGTTTGTAGATATCCATTTCAGAATTATCAACCAATCGTTTGATGATTTCCATCATATCGTATTGTTCACTTCTTGATTTTGGAATAATTCCATAGATATCTTCTTCTTTCAAGGCTGGTTTTTTTGGAGTTTCTCTATTAAAACCGGCTTTTTCATAATCACCAATTTTTCCGACGATACTTTTTATTCTATCCAAAGCGTCTTTATCGTCTTTGGCTTTATAATCGGTAACACCTGATATTTCGCAGTGTGTTGTGGCACCACCAAGGGTTTCATTATCGATGTTTTCTCCAATCGCAGCTTTTACTAAATAACTTCCGGCAAGGAAAATACTTCCGGTTTTATCTACAATCATGGCTTCATCACTCATAATAGGAAGATAGGCGCCACCGGCTACACAACTTCCCATAACAGCTGCAATTTGGGTAATTCCCATACTGCTCATGATGGCATTGTTTCTGAATATGCGTCCGAAATGTTCTTTATCGGGAAAAATTTCATCCTGCATTGGTAAATACACTCCGGCAGAATCAACCAAATAAATTATAGGCAAACGATTTTCCATCGCAATTTCCTGAGCACGGAGATTCTTTTTTGCTGTAATAGGAAACCAAGCTCCTGCTTTAACTGTGGCATCATTGGCAACAACAATACATTGTTTTTCTTTGATGTATCCCATTTTTACGACAACACCGCCAGAAGGACAGCCGCCATGTTCGGCATACATTCCATCTCCAACAAAAGCTCCAATTTCAATACTTTTAGCTTTTGCATCAAGCAAATAATCAATGCGTTCACGCGCTGTCATTTTTCCTTCGGCATTTAGTTTTTCTATACGTTTGGCTCCGCCACCAACTTTTACTTTTGTAAAGCGCTGTTTTAAATCTGTTAGTAAAAGTTTGTTGTGATCTTCGTTTTTATTGAAGTTGATATCCATGGTTATGACTTGTGCTTTAATTTTTTGTTGTGTTTGATTGTGTGCTAAAATACAAAAACGTTTTTAATAAGATAAATATGTATGATTTGAAATTGCAATTCAATAAAAAAAAGACCTATTTTTGATTAGTTAATATTCCCTTAACATTAGAAGAATACATTTGCATAACAAAAAACGAAATAAAAATGAATCTTAACAGTATTTTCCAATTTTTAGTTCCTAAGGATAAAAAGTTCTTTCCATTATTTGAACAAGCTGCTGCATGCTTAATTTTATTGGCAGAAGCACTTCATGAAGCAGTTAATGCACCAAAGGCAGAACGAGAAGACTACTATAGAAAAATAGAAGAACTTGAAGCTGAAATAGAAGAGATTACCCATAAAACTCATTTAGAATTAAGCAGAAATTTCATCACACCTTTTGATCGTGAAGATATACATTCGTTGATTAAAGCTATGGATAATGTTGCTGATAATATGCATGGTGCAGCCAGTAGAATGCGTTTGTATCAAGTTGAAAAAATTACCAAATCGATTCGTAAATTAACTGAAATCAACCTAGAAGCCTGTCAGTTAATTGGCGTTGGAATCAAAGAATTGAAGGAAATGAATCATAAAAACATTAAAGATACCTGTAAAAAAATC
>CANJWG010000062.1 GCA_947478365.1 Flavobacteriaceae bacterium
ACTCTCCAAAAAATATGACTCTCCGGAGTTGAATTTCGCCACCTAAATTCCACAGGCAATTCTACTTGATGTAATGACATTTTGTTTTTTGAAAAAGAATTTGTAGCATCTAATACTTCATAGGTGTTGGAAACAGCTGTCTCTAATATTCCCAAATTGTGATTGTAAATAGACAAAGAATAGCCCAATCCTGCAGCAATTGAAATGGTCCTGCTCTTATTTATAGGCATATCCCTCAAAAAACCCAACCCTAATCCCGTGGATAATTTATTTTGGGTAACTCCTGCGGGTTGTTTTTGAAGGGCATTATACGTTATGTTTACATAAAATTGATCCTCTCTGTACAAAGAATCTATGGCGTCAAAATCAATCTCATCCTTGACCTCTTTCTTGACCTCAATTTCTTGAGCAAAAATACTTAGCGTAGTAAAAAATGTTATGATGAAAAGACTGATTCGCATGGAAGTAATATTACTAAAGCGAAAGTACATCATTTCGATTAAATAAACAAAAGGAAGTAAATCGCTATTAAAATAGAACAACAAATTCCTATCGCGGCTTTTTTTACTGAAAAAATTTGCTGTTCTTTGCACCACAAAAAGAGGGGTGGCCGAGTGGCTGAAGGCGCACGCTTGGAAAGCGTGTTTATGGTAACATAACGTGGGTTCGAATCCCATCTCCTCTGCGATAAAACCAAAGCATAAGCTTTGGTTTTGTTTTTTATAGCTGTGTCAAAAGTTTACTTTTGTAAGCATCTGGAAAAAACAAACCTCCCTTAGCAAAAGGAAGATTTTATCGGCTATGAAATCCATTTAGGGATCATGAAATAATCCCTATAAATTACTGCATTTCTCCACGCAGCGATGTTTCAAAAATAGTTTTGAAAACTGCCGGCGCTACATTTTGCCCTAATAAGAACATTAGCTTAGTTATAGCAGCTTCTGTAGTAATGTCTTTCCCTGAAATTACTCCTATTTTTTTCAATTGTGAACTGGTTTCGTATTGTCCCATATTGACACTTCCACCTGAACATTGTGTAACGTTAATGATATGAAGCCCATTTTTAATCGCTTTTTTCAAAGCTTCTATAAACCATTCTTCTGTAGGCGCATTTCCTGATCCATACGTTTCGAGTATTATTCCTTTTAAATTTGGAATAGCAAAAATGGCTGTTAAAACAGATTCATTTATGCCTGGAAACATTTTTACAATGACCACATTTCTGTCTAAGTTTTTATGAACTTCTAATTTTTTAAAGGTTTGTTTTGGCAAAGCCAAATTTGTATTCACATTCAAATGAACACCGGATTCTGCTAATTGCTGATAATTAGGCGACGCAAAAGCATTGAAATGTTCAGCATTAATTTTTGTTGTTCTGTTACCGCGGTATAATTTGTATTCAAAATACAAACAAACTTCGTGTATTACTGATTTCCCTTTTTGTTGCAAAGATGCTATTTGGATTGCCGTAATAAGGTTTTCTTTGGCGTCAGTTCTCAAGTCGCCAATAGGTAATTGCGATCCTGTAAACACAACCGGTTTGCTTAAATTTTCCAACATAAAACTCAATGCAGATGCCGAATAAGACATCGTATCTGAGCCATGAAGGACGACAAATCCGTCAAAGTTGGCGTAATTATTTTCTATGATTTCTGCTATTTCAATCCATTTTTCCGGATTTATATTGGAGGAATCGATAGGTTTTTTAAAGGAAATTGTTTCAATATTACAATCCAAATGCTTGAGTTCCGGAATTTTTTGCAATAGCTTTTTAAAGTTGAATGCTTTTAAGACTCCCGTTTCAAAATCCTTTATCATCCCAATGGTGCCACCAGTATAAATTAAAAGTATGTTGGGTTTAGTTTGCATTCAAATATTTAGATTTATTGACTACTGGATTTGCATACATGGCTAAAAAGCTTTCTACCATTTGTTTATAACTCTCATCTAGTTTCATTTCTAACCTTCTTTCAAACAAAGATTTTTCATTTTCAGTATAGAAATGGCTATACGTAGTGGATTTGTTTAATAAATCGTAAGCAATATAGTTGGTCGGCCAAAGTTTGTAGCTCTGCAAAATAGAATCGTCTATTGTCTGTGCCAAAGCCTGAACTTGTTTGTTCGTATTATCAAAATCTTTAGCGATTTTATCTAATTCTTTATCCAAAATATCGCCAACATGAATGTGAATGCGTTTCTTTTGACCAATAATTCCGCTAAGCAACGTAATGAAATCTTCGTTTTTTTCTTTAATGTAAATTTCATCATTGGCTTCGGCAATTAGCTGAGGCATTTTTAACGCATCAGTTGGATCGTATTCATACGAAATAGAAACCGGAACTATTTTTATTTTCTTGAAATAATCCATTAAATTGGATTCGTCTGAACCCATTGCCAGCATTTTTAATACTCCCGAATGTGTTGCATCGTTTCCATCTTTGGTTCTCCCTTCGCGTTGTGCAATCCAAACCGACCTATTTTCGCGCAATAATAATTGTCCGATGTATTCGGACATTAGCTTGGAGCTTTCTAACAATTCTCTTGGAGGCAAACCACGTTGTACTAGAAAGTTTCTATTAAGTTTGGAAAGGATTTTTAAAAAGGATTTTTTTACCAAATTATCGCCAATGGCTGATGCGGTCATCACTAATCCGTGGTCAAACAATGCGACGTTTAGCAGTGATGTGTCTAAAATAATATCTCTATGATTTGAAATAAAAAGATACGATGTATTTGGCTGCAATTTTTCAAAGCCCGAAGTGGTTAATCCTTCCGAACTTTTTGCCAAAACATTCCGCACTGATTTATAGATGAAATTGCATTGAAAATCCCGAATAGAATGGGTTCTTCTGAGTTGATCTTTCCAAACTTCTTCTTCCACATCGGGAAAAGTGAAACTCATCAATGCTTTCATCATCGGATGATTTACAGCAGAGTGAATGGCTTCATTTACTTCGGTGTCATAAAACGGTCGAATAGAATCAAATCTTTGCATCTTGGCTTACAATTTAGCAGGAACAAATGAACAAAAAAAAAGTCACTTTTTGGTAGATTTTGGGTTAAATCCCAAAAACTTCTTTAGAATTTTCAGTTGTTATTCTGGCAATTTCTTCTATTGGCAAACCATATATCGAAGCTAATTTTTCGGCTACCAGTTTGGTATAACTGCTTTCGTTTCGTTTGCCACGAAATGGAACTGGCGCTAAATAAGGCGAATCGGTTTCAAGAACAATATGTTTCAAATCTATTTCGTTTAAAAACTGATCAATTTTTCCGTTTTTGAAAGTAGCGACTCCCCCAATTCCCAATTTCATATTCAAATCGATTGCTTTTTTGGCCTGTTCAAAATCGCCGGTAAAACAATGAAAAATTCCAAATAAATCTGGAGCACGTTCGTGATCCAAAACTTCAAAAACTTCATCAAAAGCATCACGGCAGTGAATATTTATGGCCAATTTATATTTCTTGGCTAATTGAATTTGGTGTTGAAAAGCTTCTTGTTGAATTTTCAATGTAGTTTTGTCCCAATACATATCTACTCCTATTTCACCTATGGCGTAGAATTTCTTTCTTTTTAATTCGCTTTCAACGTGAGCCAATTCTTCTTGGAACGTTTCTGGTTTTACATAACACGGATGTAATCCCATCATCAAAAAAATAGCCGAAGGAAACTGGCTTTCTAAATCATACATTTTTTGGGTAAAACTGGAATCAATCGACGGCACAAAAAAGCGAGAAACTCCAACATCAATAGCGCGTTGAATCATCTCGGTTCTATCGTTTTCAAATTCTTCAGAATAAAGATGTGTGTGTGTATCGGTTAAAATCATTCGAATAAAAAAGTGCTAAGATTCTAAGGTGCTAAGGTAGTAAGTTTAGGTTGATTTTTTTAGCGTGTTTGATTTTTAGATTACATTTGAAACACATTTAATATTATGGAACAGCTTCAGGATATTCTCAAAAAAGAGAAATACAAGAAAATAAATTTCAAAGTTTCAAAAACACAGCATTTGTTGGTTAAAGCAACTATCAATGGTATTCTAGGAAATTTTATTCTAGATACCGGCGCTAGCAATAGTTGTGTTGGTTTTGAAAGTATTGACTATTTTAATTTGACTGCAGGAAAATCAAAAACAAAAGCATCGGGTGCCGGAGCTACCGGAATGTTAACGCAACTAGCTAAAAATAATTCGCTACAAATAGGGCGATGGAAAACCGATGATTTTCATTTGGTTATTTTTGATTTGTCTCATGTGAATGAGGCGTTGCAACAATACAAGGCAAAACCTGTTCATGGCATTATCGGTGCCGATATTTTATTAGAAGGAAAAGCGATTATTGATTATTATAATCATTGTTTGTATTTGAAGTAGCATGTTTTTTCAAGGAATATATTGCGATAACAGTGCTGAGCAACATCAAAAAACTCCCCAAAATAAAAGGGGCTCCTGCAAATTGAAACGGTGCATCTTTATGGGTAAAAAAGTAAAAAGTATTGGTCATCATTGGCGGTCCAATAATTGCAGAAGCGCTCATCAAACTGGCTAACGTTCCCTGAATTTCGCCTTGTTCATTAGCCGGTACTTTTGCAGAAATGGTAGCCTGCAATGCTGGGCCGGCAATTCCTCCTAAACAATACGGAATTAAAAAAACAAACATCATCCAGCTTTGGGTTGCAAATGCAAAGAGCAACATTCCAACGGTATAAAGTGACAAACCAATATAAATACTTTTTTGATTTCCCAGTCGTGGACTCGTCCAACGAATCAAACCGCCTTGCACAAGACCAACCAAAAGTCCAACTACACCAAGTGAGATTCCAACTATTTTTTCATCCCATTTGAAACGATACATGGTGAAAAAACTCCAATTACTGTGTACAGCATGCGAACCAACATACAATAGGAAAATGGCTAAAATCAAACCAATCAAAGACGGATATTTTTTTAGATTTGTAAACGCCGTAATAGGATTGGCGCGTTTCCATTCGAATTCTCTTCTGTTCTTTTTAACTAAGGATTCGGGTAAAATAAAATAGCCGTAAAGGAAATTCAGCAAACACAAAATTGCTGCAGCATAAAATGGAACTCTTGAACCAAATTGCCCTAACAAGCCCCCAATGACAGGCCCAATAATAAATCCTAAACCAAAAGCGGCTCCAATCATTCCAAAATTTTTGGCTCTATTTTCGGGTGTACTCACATCGGCAATATAGGCAGACGCTGTCGTAATACTGGCTCCTGTTAAACCTGCAATAATTCTTCCTATAAATAACCAAATAATGGTTGGTGAAAAAGCCAGTAAAAGATAATCCAACGAAAAGGCAAAAAGTGAAATCAAGATAATTGGTCGTCGTCCATACTTATCGCTTAAATTTCCAATTAATGGTGCACAAACAAACTGTGTAATCGCATACGCAAAAGTTAGCCAACCCCCATATTTTGAAGCTTCGCTAATATCGCCATGAATAAGTTCAGCTATCAGTTTTGGAATTACCGGAATGATAATTCCCCAACCGGTAATGTCGATAAGCATCGTTATAAAAATAAAACCGATGGCTGCTTGTTTTTTGTTTTGTTTCATTTATGCTGAATTTATTTCAGTATCTCTAATAGTTTTTAGCTTCGCTCTATTCGGCATTTGCCTGGGGTGGGCGTGTCCCTTTGGGCCGTGCTTTCCGCAGTACATGCCTGCCTGCCGACAGGCAAGGTACTTGCTTCAAACACTCACGCGGTATGCAAATAAACGAAAAATCCCGCTTCAAAAACGAAACGGGATTCAAATATATAGACGCCTCATCCGAGGCGGAAGAAATCCTTAAAGCTCTAACGCTTTTTTAGGATTGTTGTCCATCAATATTTCTACTGGATTTTCTAATGCTTCTTTCACAGCCACTAAGAATCCAACTGACTCACGACCGTCAATAATTCTATGATCATAAGAAAGTGCTACGAACATTACCGGAGCTATAACGATTTGACCATTTTTTACAATAGCTCTTTCTACCACATTGTGCATTCCAAGAATTCCTGATTGTGGTGGATTGATGATTGGCGTACTCAACATGCTTCCAAAAACGCCTCCGTTTGAAATGGTGAATGTTCCTCCTGTCATTTCATCAACAGTAATTTGTCCGTCACGGGCACGAATTGCTAATCGTTTGATTTCGGCTTCTACTCCTTTGAAAGTTAAATTTTCAGCTGCGCGAACTACAGGTACCATCAATCCTTTTGGTCCAGAAACCGCTACTGAAATATCGCAAAAGTCATACGATATTTTTTCTTGTCCGTCTATCATGGAATTCACATCCGGATATAATTGTAAGGCACGTGTTACCGCTTTGGTGAAGAACGACATAAAGCCCAATCCTAGACCGTGTTTAGTTTTAAATTCTTCTTTGTATTGTTCCCGCAAAGCATAAATAGCCGACATATCAACTTCATTGAAGGTAGTCAACATAGCGGTTTCATTTTTCGCAGCCACTAATCTTTCGGCTACTTTACGACGCAACATGGATAGTTTTGTTCTTTGCGAACTTCTACCTCCAGCAGTTGGCGTTCCCATTGAAGGAACAGCATTTATTGCATCTTCTTTAGTTATTCTTCCGTCTCTCCCACTTCCTAAAACATCTAATGATTGAATATTTTTTTCGTCAAGAATTTTTTTGGCTGCTGGTGATGGTGTATTGGTAGCGTAAGTTATTGTTGCAACTGGAGTTGTATTTACTTCTGTCTTTGGAGCTTCTACTTTAACTTCAGCAGCTGGCACTGAAGAATTACCTGCTGGTTTTGCTGCGCTGGTATCGATTAAACAAACAATGGCACCAACCGCAACGGCATCGCCTTCTTCTGCTTTTAGTGTAATGATTCCGCTGGCTTCTGCAGGTAATTCCAACGTAGCTTTATCCGAATCAACCTCAGCAATAGCTTGATCTTTTTCTACATAATCGCCATCTTTTACTAACCAAGTAGCAATTTCTACTTCTTTTATTGATTCTCCCGGTGATGGGACTTTCATTTCTAAAATCATGTCCTTTTAGTTTATTGTTTATAGTTTGTTGTTTATGGTTTCCTTGTTTGTGTTTAACTATAAACTACAAACCCAAAACCACAAACTTTTTTATCTAAATAAATTTTTATCAAAAACCATTCTGATAGCATCCGCGTGACGTCTTCTATCTCGAGTGTGACTTCCTGCTGCAGGCGCTGCGTAGGCTTTTAGTGATGCCAATCTCCATTTTACTAAATCGAAATTCATCAACATATAGCTGTAAGCTCCCATATTTTTTGGCTCTTCCTGTGCCCAAACAAAATCATCAGCATTTGGATACCCTTTAATTATTGCCTTCAACTGCTCTATTGGCAATGGAAATAATTGCTCGATACGAACCAAAGCTACATCATTTCTGCCTAAATTTTCTCTTTCGGCAAGAATGTCGTAATAGAATTTTCCAGTGCAGAAAACTACTGTTTTTACTTTTTTCTTATCGGCCGATTTGTCATCAATGGTTTCCTGAAAACTGCCTTTGTACAATTCCTCTCGAGTAGAAACGCACAGCGGATGACGCAACAAACTTTTTGGTGTAAACACCACTAGCGGTTTACGGAATTTTGTTTTCATTTGGCGACGCAACAAGTGGAAGAAATTCGCAGGCGTTGTACAATCGGCCACATACATATTGTGGCGGGCACAAAGTTGTAAATATCTTTCCATACGTGCGGAAGAGTGTTCTGCTCCTTGCCCTTCGTAACCGTGAGGCAACAATAAAACAATACCATTTTGATTGTTCCATTTGTCTTCACCGCAAGAAATATATTGATCGATCATAATTTGAGCGCCATTAGAAAAATCACCAAATTGGGCTTCCCAAATAGTTAATGCATTTGGATTTGTCAAAGCATAACCATAATCAAATCCTAAAACGCCGTATTCAGAAAGGAAGGAATTGAAAATATTGAACTTCCCTTTTTTATCTTTTATTGTATCCAACAGCACTACTTCTTCTTCACTGTCTTCTACTTTTACAACGGCGTGACGGTGTGAAAATGTTCCTCTTTCAACGTCTTGACCAGACACACGAACATCATAACCTTCGGTCAATAATGATCCGTAAGCCAAGGTTTCTGAAGTTCCCCAATCGATGACATCATTGTAATACATGGTTTTTCTATCGGTAACAATTTTAGAAATTTTGCTGATGAATTTTTTATCTGATGGCAAAGTCGAAACCGAAACGATGATTTCATCTAATTTCTTTTTATCGAAAGTAGTATCAACTTTCTTAAGCATTTCATCATCTGAAACCTGAACATAGCCTTTCCATTCGTCTTGCAAAAACGGTTTGATAATAGTCAAATCTTTTTTACGCGAAGCTTGCAGATTTTCATCTAAATTATC
This sequence comes from Flavobacteriaceae bacterium, assembly GCA_947478365.1. GTDB lineage: Bacteria > Bacteroidota > Bacteroidia > Flavobacteriales > Flavobacteriaceae > Flavobacterium. The sequence continues at coordinate 8,398 of CANJWG010000062.1, forward strand.
TTTATAATCGTTTTCTATTTTAGTTAAATAGGCAGCATCAACAATTCCGGCTGAAATCAATTTTTCTGCATAAATATCTCTTGGATTTCTATGTTTTGCTATGAGTTTATATAATACCGGTTGTGTAAAACGGGGTTCATCACCTTCGTTGTGACCATATTTTCTGTAGCCTAACAAATCGATAAAAACATCTCGACCAAACTGCATTCTGAAATCTAAAGCAAAAAGCATGGCGTGAACAACTGCTTCGGCATCGTCTGAATTCACGTGAAGTACAGGAGATAAAGTCACTTTAGCCACATCTGTACAATACGTTGACGAACGTGCATCTAAATAATTAGTTGTAAATCCAACTTGATTGTTAATTACAATATGAATCGTTCCTCCCGTTTTATATCCGTGTAGTTGTGCCATTTGCACAATTTCGTATACAATTCCTTGTCCGGCTACTGCGGCATCACCGTGAACAGCAATTGGCAATACTTTTGAGAAATCATCCGGGAAATATTTGTCTTGTTTGGCACGGGTAATTCCTTCTATAACGGCTCCAACCGTTTCTAAGTGCGAAGGATTTGGCGCTAAATTGATATTGATTTTTTTACCTGATTTTGTTTTTCTTTCCGATGTCAAACCCAAATGGTATTTTACATCTCCATCGAAATATTCTTTATCGTAATCTTTACCGTCAAATTCGGAGAAAATATCTTGTGTGGCTTTACCGAAAATGTTGGCGAGGATATTTAACCTTCCTCTATGAGCCATTCCCATTACGAATTGCTCTACACCTTTTTCGGCTGCAGCTTCAATAAGTGCATCTAATGCTGGAATGATGCTTTCGCCACCTTCGAGTGAGAACCGTTTTTGACCAACATATTTAGTATGCAGAAAGTTCTCAAAAGAAACAGCTTCGTTGAGCTTTCCTAAAATGTGTTTCTTTTGGTCAACATCAAAATTTGGTAAATTGTCATTGATGTTAATTCTATCTTGAATCCATTGGATAACTTCGGGATTTCTCATGTACATGTATTCGATGCCAATATGTTGGCAATACACGTTTTTAAGATGATTTAAAATTTCTTGAAGCGTCGATGGCTTATGCCCTAAAACTTTAGCCGCATCAAAAACAGTGTTTAAATCGGCAGATGAAAGTCCAAAATTTACAATATCTAAATTGGGAGTATACAATCTTCGTTCGCGAACTGGATTGGTTTCGGTAAAAAGATGTCCACGCGTTCTGTAAGCGTCAATCAGTTTTAATACGTTGAATTCTTTTTGGATCTTATCTGAAACCTGACCGTTTTGAGGAACATTAACAGCATAATTTGCTAATTCAACGACTGCATTTTCTTCATTATAGGTTGTCATCCCAAAGTCGAAACCTTGAAAAAAGGCTCTCCAACTTGGTTCTAAGCTATCCGGGTTTTGAAGGTATTGTTCGTATAAATCGGCGAAAAATTCGGTATGTGCTGCGTTTAAAAAGGAAAACCTATCCATAAAATATAATTGAATGTCCTGATTTGTATAATAGTTTGGCAAAAGTACAATAAATGAAAGAAATTAATAATTATTTTAGATACTTTTATGCTTTTAAAACTCAAAGAAAAGAAAAGATGAAATCTTCATTATACAATATAGGTTTTCTAGCTTTTATAATTGTGTTTTCGACTTCAATTATAGCACAACAGAAACCTTTACCAAAAGCCAAAACCAACGCTTTTTGGGAACGTGTAAATTTTGGTGGCGGTTTTGGTTTGTCTATTGGTAACAACTTCACTAACATTACTATTGCTCCTAGCGGCATATACAATTTTAATGATTATTTTGCTTTAGGCACGGGATTACAATACAGCTATTTGAAAGAAAAGAATTCCTATTCATCTAATGTTTTTGGAGCAAGTTTAATAGGATTATTTAGTCCGATAGAAGAAATTCAGCTTTCGCTGGAAGTGGAGCAA
>CANJWG010000063.1 GCA_947478365.1 Flavobacteriaceae bacterium
GACCCGAGCTATAACGAACTGGCGAAGCAAATTACTCAGAATATAACTTTAGAAGAGAATATAATTCACATGGATGAAGTGATTGTCTCTACTGCTTTTAACAAATTACAATCGCAAAATGTAATGAAAGTAGAACATGCAAGTTTAAAATCATTACAACAAAAAGGAACGGCAACATTGATTGAAGGATTGGCAACAATTCCGGGAATTTCTCAAGTTTCAACCGGGACTTCTATCGGAAAACCTGTTATTCGAGGTTTGAGCGGAAATAGGGTTTTGGTATATTCACAAGGCGTTCGACTAGAAAATCAACAATTTGGAGAAGAACACGGTTTGGGTTTAAACGATGCCGGAGTTGAAAGTGTGGAAGTTATTAAAGGTCCGGCTTCATTGCTTTACGGTTCTGATGCTTTAGGTGGTGTTTTATATTTCAATCCAGAAAAATTTGCTAATCCAAAAGAATTCAAAACCGATATTAGTCAGCGTTTTTTTTCAAATACGCTGGGAAGTAACACTTCGTTTGGTTTAAAAACCTCCACAGAAAATTGGAAATTTTTAGCCCGTGGCAGTTTCAACACCCATGCCGATTATCGAGTTCCTGATGGCGACAGGGTAACCAATACACGTTACAATGAAACCGATTTAAAAACCGGAATTGGTTATAGCAATTCAAGTTTTTCGAGTGTGTTGCGCTATAATTTCAACAAGCTTGATTTAGGCATTCCAGAAAATGGTATTGCAGAACAGTCAACAAGTCATACTACAACATTTCCAAAACAAGCAGTTGACAATCATATTTTGAGCTTACACAATAATTTCTATTTCAAAAATTCAAAATTAGATGCTGATTTAGGTTATATCTTCAATGACCGCAGCGAATTTGAAGACAGCAATGTGGCGCTTTTACATATGAAATTGCGAACATTTAATTATGATTTGAAATATTATTTGCCAAAATTAGGTAAAATAGAAACCATTGTTGGTGTTCAAGGCATGCACCAAACGAATACCAATTTGGGTACAGCATTATTAATTCCAGATGCAAGAACCAATGATTTTGGTGTTTTTGGAACGGCCAATTATGAATTTGGTAAAAATGTTTTACAAGCAGGTTTGCGTTTTGACAACAGAAAAGTGGCAAGTGAAACTCATGGAGTTATTGGCAATGAAGGTTATTTTGAAGCTATTGATAAAAGCTTCGACAGTTTTAATGCTTCGTTGGGATACAAAACTAATTTGACTGATGACTTTACACTTAGATTGAATATTGCTACTGGATTTAGGGCTCCAAATTTGGCCGAATTAACTTCGAATGGCGTTCATGAAGGAAGTAATCGTTATGAAATTGGAAATGCTAATTTAGAAAACGAACAAAACCTACAAACCGATTTGAATTTGGAATTTAAAAGTTCCCACTTTGAATTGTTTGCTAATGGTTTCTATAATCATATTAATAATTACATCTATATTACTCCAAATGGGACTGTCATTGATGGCAATACTGTTTATGATTATGTTCAAGCAAATGCCAAATTATATGGCGGTGAAGGAGGAATTCATTTTCACCCGCATCCTCTAGATTGGTTGCATTTTACGAGTAGTTTTGAAACGGTTATTGGTAAAAATGACAATGGAAATAATTTGCCTTTAATTCCGGCTAATAAATGGAACAATACTTTTAAAGGTGAATTTGAATTTAAAAATTGGTGGAAAGAAGGTTTTGCTACCTTAAATTTTGAAAGCACTTTTGCACAAAACAACAATAGTGAATTTGAAACCAAAACCAACGATTACACATTAGTAAATCTAGGATTAGGTGGGAAGATAATTATTAACAAAGCTGTTTTTAATTTCAATTTAAATGCTAATAATGTCTTTGATAAAGTTTATGTCTCACATTTATCCCGATTAAAAACAGACGGGATTCCAAATATTGGAAGGAATATTGTTTTAGGTATTAATTTTATTATTTAGTACTCAATCTTCCCAACATGTCGCATCACTCTCATTATTTTATCCTTTCTTCTATTAATGTAGGAGGAAGAATTTGATGCTTTGAATTTTCTAGGATTAGGTAATATCGCCGCAATTCCAGCTGCTTCTCTTGGAGTTAAATTTGTTGCCGTTTTACTATACCAATGTCTCGCCGCTTCTTGGGCGCCATAAACTCCGTTACCCATTTCTATACTATTAAGGTAGACTTCCATGATACGTTCTTTCCCCCAAATCAATTCAATCAAAACGGTGAAATAAGCTTCCAATCCTTTGCGGACATAACTTCTGCCTTGCCATAGAAAAATATTTTTAGCTGTTTGCTGTGAAATTGTACTTCCTCCCTTAAGTCTTTTTCCTTTGTTATTGTTCTTAAAAGCTTTTTGCATTGCTTCAAAATCAAAACCATTATGTTTCAAGAAGTTTCCATCTTCACTAGCAATTACAGCTTTTTGAAGATTGGGAGAAATGTCTTCCAACGGAACCCATTTATGACTATAAATAGCATCATTCCCGTCTATTTTAAATTCTATTATCCTAGTAACCATTAAAGGCGTAAACGGAATTGGAAGCCATTTAAATAGGACGACTGTTAAAATGGAAAGTCCAAAAAACCAAAGCATTGCTTTCCATATCCAACGAAGAATTTTTCTTTTCATTTTTTATTTTACTAAATCTGCTAATTCTTGACCTATTAAACTCCCAATAGCAACACCCATTCCGCCTAATCTTACACCACAATAAACATGATCCGATAGTTGTTCGACAATAGGTTTTTTGGCTGAACCTAATCCCATAATTCCACTCCAACGATGCGCGATTTTATAATCAGTATTTGGTAAAATTACTTCTTTTAATAATTCTTCCAAACGATTTTGAATTAATTCTGTTTGTCCAAGTTGTGTCGTGGTTTCTTCTTCAAAAGCTAAATTTCTCCCACCACCAAGTAAAATTCTATTGTCAATATTTCGAAAATAATAATACCCTTTATCTAAATGAAACGTTCCTTTAATATCCAGATTTGAAATTGGTTCGGTAATCAAAACTTGTGCTCTTGCAGGTTTTACTTCATTGTTTGTTAGTTTGCCTGCAAAACCATTGGTGGCAAATAATACCTTTTTGGTAGAAAAACTAAAATCGCCCAAGTCAACTTCAACACTATCTTTTTTTTCAAGATAAGATGTAACTTCAACCTGATTTAGAATTAAAATGTTGTTCACAATGGCCTTTTGCAACAGCGCATTCATCATTTTTCCGGTATCAATTTGTGCTTCAAAAGGATTAAAAACTACATACTCCTTTATGCCATGAAAATCAAAACGGTCAACTTCTTTGGCAAAAACATCATTCCTAAATAATGGTTTTAATAATTCATTTATAAAAGGCAGCTTTTGCAAACATTCATTATAAGTACTTTCATCTTTCGTAAGGAACAATTCATAACCCCCATATGGTTTAAAATCTATAGTTTCATCACCAAGATTTTTACGCAACAAATGCAAACCGTTCCACCTTTTTGAAATAAGTTGTTTAACTTCTTCTTCACTATGTGATTTTAAATCGTCGATAATTTCTGAGATGCTTCCAAAGCAAGCGAAACCTGCGTTTTTTGTACTTGCTCCTTGAGGTAAAATTCCTTTTTCTAAAATTAATATTTTACTTTCTGGGAATTTTTCTCGAAGTGCCAAAGCGCAATTTAGTCCAACGATTCCGCTACCAACAATCGTGAAATCTATAGTTGTAAACCAATTTTTAAGTTCCCAATAACTAAAATTCATTCTTTATTATTTTTTCTAAAATTAATTTTTTTAAAATAAAACTCAAGTCTAATCTTTAAAAATATATCCTTTTTATATGAATTGTATTTATTTTAACTTAACCATCTGTAATAAAGCATGCCGTTTATCGAGTTGTTAATAGTTTTAAACAATTAATTTGATGATTTGATAAAAATAATTTTACTTTTGATAACTATATATTAATTATAATTATTGAATTATGAAATTTAAATTATTCATTGTTACTTTATTGTTGATGACAAATGTGACTTTTTCTCAAAACAAAAGTTCCGTTTGGAATGCTACAACAAAAAACAACAACATGGTTGCGCTCGATGCTAGAATGCAACTGCCTGAGAATAAACTTTTCAACTTAAACCTTTTAAGTCTTAAAACAAATTTGAACAATGCGCCAGCAAGAAGAGAAAACGTTAAAGATTCGAATATTATATTGTCTATTCCGAATGCGGATGGTGTTTTAGAAAACTATCGGGTATACGAAAATTCAAGTATGGATCCTGCTTTAGCGGCAAGATACCCAGAAATTAAATCATATGTTGGAATTGGAATTGACAATCCTGCTGCGACAGCTTATTTCAGTGTTTCGCCATTAGGGTTCAAATCGATGGTACTTTCTCCAGATAAATCTGCAGTTTTTATAGAACCAATTTCATCCGATTTAGGAACCTATACTGTTTACAGAAAATCAGATAAAAAACAATCACTGACTAAATTTGAGTGTAGTGTAATTGACCAAGTTGCTCCACAAATGGATGGGGCTACTGCTAGACCTAATGCCGATGATGCTGTTTTGAGAACATTCCGTTTGGCTATGTCTTGTACAGGAGAATACACAGCTTATTTTGGAGGTACAAAAGCATTGGCTTTGGCTGCTATAAACGCTTCCATCACAAGATGTAATGGTGTTTTTGAAAAAGATTTTGGAGCTCGTTTAATTATTATTGCTAATACTGACTTGGTTATTTACACTAGTGCATCAACAGATCCATATGCTGCTTCTTCTAGCATGTCACAATGGAATGCTCAATTGCAATCAACATTAACATCTGTTATTGGCGAAGCTAATTATGACATTGGTCACTTATTTGGTGCTAGTGGTGGAGGTGGAAATGCAGGTTGTATTGGTTGTATTTGTGTAAACGGTTCTAAAGGAAGTGGTATCACTTCTCCAGGTGACGGAATCCCATCTGGAGATAATTTTGATATTGATTATGTAGCTCACGAAATTGGTCACCAAATGGGCGCAAACCATACTTTCTCCATGAGTAACGAAGGATCAGGTGTTAACATGGAACCGGGAAGTGGTTCAACCATTATGGGTTACGCGGGTATTACGGCTCAAGACATACAACCTCATTCTGATGCGTTTTTCCATGCTGCCAGTATACAACAGGTTACCAATAATATTAAAGCCAAAACTTGTTCGGTAAATATTGCTACGGGCAATTCAGTACCAACAGCTAGTGCAGGTTTAGATTATACTATACCTAAAAGTACTCCGTTTATGCTAACCGGTTCTGCAACCGATGCCAATGGTGATGCTTTAACTTATAACTGGGAACAATTTGATAATGCGGCAAGTACCGCTACAGGAGCAAGTTCAGCTGCAAGTGCAACTCGTACTACCGGACCAACTTTCCGATCTTATAATTCATCAACTTCTCCGGTTAGATATTTCCCAAGAATTCAATCTGTTTTGACTGGTGCAACCACTACTGCAGGAACTGAAATTACTGTAGAAGCTTTGCCTTCAGTTGCCAGAACTATGAATTTCAGATTAACGGTTCGTGACAATAGAGCTGGTGGACCAGCTAATAATTCTGATGACATGATCGTTACTGTTAATGCAACTGCCGGACCATTTACTGTTAATTCTCCTAATACGGCAGTTTCTTTTGTTGGAGGAAGTTCACAAACTATTACTTGGGCAGTTGCTGGTACAACTGCAAATGGTGTAAACTGTGCTAATGTTGATATTCTGTTATCAACTGATGCTGGTACAACATGGTCAACTTTATTAGCGGCTACACCAAATGACGGAACTCAAGCTGTTACCATTCCAAATACTCCAGGAACAACAAACAGAATTATGGTAAAAGGAACCAATCATATCTTCTTTGATGTTTCTAACACTAACTTTACCATTTCTGCAGGTACTGCTCCAGATACTGTTGCGCCAACAGCTCCAACTTTATCTTCAGCTGGAACAACTGAAACAACTACAAACTTATCATGGTCTGGTGCTACGGATAATGTAGCGGTAACCGGATATGATGTTTTTAGAAATGGTGCTTTAATTGGTTCTACAACTACTGCAACTACTTTTGCAGTAACCGGTTTAACCGCATCAACAGTTTATTCATTCACTGTAAAATCAAAAGATGCTGCAGGAAATGTTTCTGTTACAAGTAATGCAGTAAGTGTTACAACTTTAACTCCAGCTACTGATACAACAGCGCCAACAGCGCCAACATTATCAGCTTCGGGAACTACATCTACTACAACAAACCTATCTTGGACAGGTGCTACAGATAACGTTGCTGTTAGAGGATACGATGTATATAGAGGAACAACTTTATTAGGTTCTACAACTACCGCTACTACTTTTGCAGTAACTGGTTTAACCGCTTCAACAGCTTATACTTTTAATGTAAGAGCAAAAGATGCTGCTGGTAATGTTTCACTAAATAGCAATACAGTTTCAGTTACAACTTTAGCTGTTTCAACGGTTACTTACTGTGCTTCCAGAGGGAATAACACTGCAGATGAATACATCAACAGAGTACAATTGGGCACCATCAATAACTTATCAGGTAACAATGGTGGTTATGGTAACTTTACAGCGCTTTCTACTAATTTAGTTCGTGGTACCAGCAATGCCATTACCATTACACCGGCTTGGACAGCTACAGTTTTCAGTGAAGCCTATAGAGTTTGGATTGACTATAACAGAGATGGCGATTTCCTTGATGTAGGAGAACAAGTTTTTAATAGAAATAAAACTACTGCAACTCCCATCTCAGGAAGCTTTACAGTACCAACTACTGCTTTATTAGGCTCAACTAGAATGCGTGTTTCTATGAAATATAATGCTTCTCCAACGTCTTGTGAAACTTTCACAGATGGTGAAGTAGAAGACTATACCGTAAACATCTCTTTAACTGCAAGAATTGATGAAACTTCTAATACAAGAATTTCATTAAACTTATATCCAAACCCTGTAAAAGGCGATATTTTAAACATTGCTAACCTTGAATCACCATCAACTTATAGAATTTTCAATATGTTGGGTCAAGAATTAGGAAGTGGCAAAATAGAAAATGATGCAATTAATGTAGCATCATTGAATTCGGGTACTTTCTTACTTGAAGTATGTAATGGGACTTCAACTAGTACAAAACGATTTATCAAAGAATAATTATTTTTTAGAAAAAAAGAAAAGCCATACTGAAAAGTGTGGCTTTTTTTGTTAATTATATTTGTTACTTTTAGACTTTAAATATCATATCAAAATGAAAAAAATTCTTTTATTAATCATTATCACAATGAGTATTACAACATCGGCCCAACAAATTTTATCACCAGAAGCTTTATGGAAACTTGGTAGGGTATCCACTATCGGAATTTCCAAAGACGGGAAATCAATTGTATATAAAGTGACAACTCCGGCTGTAGAGGAAAATAAATCCAATTCGAAATTTTATACCATTCCAGTTGCTGGAGGAAACGCAGTTGAAGTTCAAGAAAACGATACTAAAGATTTAGTTGTTGACAAAAATATTTCTCCTGACGGTAAATACATTTTGTCTTCGCAAGAAGTTAAAACCGAAAATGTTTTAGGCAAAGATTTTTATCCAGAATTAGACAAATCAGAAGCGCAAATTTACGATGGCTTAGATTATCGTCATTGGGATACTTGGAATACAGGATCTCATAATCATGTTTTTTTTGCTCTGAATAAAGGAAGCAAGTTAACTCCGTTTGACATCATGAAAGATGAACCTTATGATTCTCCTCAAAAACCATTCGGCGGAGATGAAGATTATATATGGTCTCCCAATAGCAAAAGCATTATCTATGTTTGCAAAAAGAAATTCGGAACTGCTTATGCTACTTCTACAAATACCGATTTGTATGAATTTGATATTGAAACAAAAACGACGAAAAACTTAACTGAAAACAATCCTGGTTACGATACTAATCCGGCCTTTTCTCCACAAGGCGATCTGACTTGGTTGCAGATGAAGCGTGACGGCTATGAAGCAGATAAAAATGATATTATTGTTCGTTTCAAAGGAATGGATATAAATTTAACTGCAAATTGGGATGGTTCGGTTGAGAGTTTTAAATGGAGTCCTGATGGGAAAAAAATCTATTTTACGGCAGCTGTTGATGGCACAATACAATTGTTTGAAGTAAATTTTCCTGGTTTGACCAAAATTGCTGTCACTGTAAAACAAGTTACTTCAGGCGATTTTGATGTTCATGACATATTAGATGTTTCAAGTGAAAACTTTATTTTAAACAGAAACGATATGAACCATGCTTTAGAAATATACTCTTATAATACCAAGAAAAAAACATGGTTACAATTGACTAAAACCAATGATGAAACCTATTCTAAATTGGCTTTGCCAAAATTCGAGAGACGATATGTAACTACAACCGATGGTAAAAAAATGTTGGTTTGGGTAATTCTTCCGCCTAATTTTGATAAAACTAAAAAATATCCAACATTACTTTATTGTCAAGGTGGGCCGCAATCTCCATTAACTCAGTTTTACTCTTTCCGCTGGAATTTTTCTTTGATGGCTTCACAAGGTTATGTTGTTGTTGCTCCAAACAGAAGAGGTATGTACGGGCATGGACAAGCATGGAACGAACAAATCTCAAAAGACTGGGGTGGCCAAGTAATGGACGATTACCTTTCAGCAATTGACGATGTTTCTAAGGAAAGTTATGTTGACAAATCGCGATTAGGTTGTATTGGCGCAAGTTATGGAGGCTATTCTGTTTATTATTTAGCCGGAATTCACAACAATCGTTTCAAAACTTTTATTTCTCATGATGGTGTTTTCAACACCCAAAGTATGTTTGGAACCACAGAAGAAGTATTCTTTAATAACTGGGATTTTGGCGGTTCTTATTGGGAGAAAGACAATGTTGCTGCACAAAAAGCATACAATCAATTTAACCCGATAAACTTTGTAGATAAATGGAATACTCCTATTCTTATTATTCAAGGAGGAAAAGATTACCGTGTGTGTATTGGACAAGCTCAAGAAGCATTTCAAGCGGCACAACTGCGTGGAATAAAAAGCCGTTTCCTATACTTCCCAGAAGAAAATCATTGGGTTTTAAGACCTCAAAATGGTATGGTTTGGCAACGTGAATTTTATAAATGGTTAAAAGAAACATTGTAATTTACCAAAACCTAATTCCTAACAGGATTGTTTAAAAAAAAGAAAACCCAACTTAAGTTGGGTTTTTTATTTATTCTAGATCGTTCATTTTAAAACTCTCCATAAATTTAGTGGTATAATTTCCAGCTACATAATCCGGTTCGTCCATCAATTGTCTGTGGAATGGAATAGTTGTTTTTATCCCTTCAATGTAAAACTCATCTAAAGCGCGTTTCATTTTATTGATTGCTTCTTCACGAGTTTGGGCTGTTGTAATCAATTTGGCAATCATCGAATCATAGTTTGGCGGAATAGTATACCCTGCGTAAACGTGAGTATCTAATCTAACACCGTGTCCTCCTGGCGCATGTAAAACTGTTATCTTTCCTGGTGATGGGCGAAAATCATTATAGGGATCTTCAGCGTTAATTCTACATTCAATAGCATGCAGATTTGGGAAATAATTTTTACCCGAAATTGGCACTCCAGCAGCTACTAATATTTGCTCACGAATCAAATCGTAATCAATAACCTGTTCTGTAATTGGATGCTCCACTTGGATACGCGTATTCATTTCCATAAAATAGAAATTTCTATGCTTGTCTACTAAGAATTCAACCGTTCCAGCACCTTCATATTTAATAAATTCAGCTGCTTTAACAGCGGCCTCACCCATCTTGTTGCGCAATTCATCGGTCATAAAAGGTGACGGAGTTTCCTCTGTCAATTTTTGATGACGACGTTGAACCGAGCAGTCTCTTTCAGATAAGTGACACGCTTTCCCATAAGAATCTCCAACAACCTGAATTTCTATGTGTCTTGGTTCTTCAATCAATTTCTCCAAATACATCCCGTCATTACCGAAAGCCGCTGCTGATTCCTGACGAGCACTTTCCCAAGCTTTTAATAATTCTTCTTCTTTCCAAACGGCACGCATTCCTTTTCCACCTCCACCAGCTGTTGCTTTTAGCATTACCGGGAAACCCATTTCTTTGGATAATTTCAATGCTTGCTCGTAAGATTCTAACAATCCTTCAGAACCGGGAA
>CANJWG010000064.1 GCA_947478365.1 Flavobacteriaceae bacterium
ATTTTGAAATTGTCGCAATCAGTTCCGACAGGGAATATCTCGAGAGAGTAGGAGTGAGGGAAGGCGTAAGAACTTTTCCGATTGCTATGTCACGAAAAATTACTCCTTTGGCAGATTTTATGGCTATCTGTAAACTGTACTTTTTCCTGCGAAAAGAAAAACCTTTAATTATTCATTCACATACCCCTAAAGCTGGATTGGTAGCCATGTTAGCATCTAAATTGGCAGGTGTTTCTCATCGGTTACACACAGTAGCTGGACTACCACTGTTGGAAACCAAAGGCTTTAAAAGAACCATACTCAACTGGGTAGAAAAACTCACTTATGCCTGTGCTACTAATGTTTATCCCAATTCCTTTGGGTTACAAGAAATCATAGTGCAAAACAAATTTTGTGTTTCATCAAAATTAAAAGTAATCGGTAATGGAAGTAGCAATGGTATTGATGTTGGTTATTTCAATCCAGGGTTGTTTACAGAGGCACAAAATCTAGCATTGCGTCAACAGTTGCACATTGGACCGAGTGAATTTGTATTTGTGTTTGTAGGTCGCTTGGTATCAGATAAAGGCATTAACGAAATGGTAGCCGCTTTTGAAAGGCACCAAACTCAGCATCCACTTTCTAAACTCCTCTTGGTGGGCGATTACGAAGCTGATTTAGACCCTTTATTGCCGAATACTTTGGAGGTGATTCAAACCCAAGACGCTATTATTACTACTGGTTTTCAGGCTGATGTGCGACCGTATCTTGCCTTGTCCAATGCTTTGGTTTTTCCAAGCTACCGCGAAGGGTTTCCTAATGTAGTGATGCAGGCCGGAGCTATGGGATTACCATGCATAGTAACTGATATTAACGGTTGTAATGAAATTATCAAAGAAGGTGTAAATGGGGTAATTGTTTCTGTAAAGAATACTGATGACTTACTACTTTTTATGAATGAATTTGTTGATAATAGTCAACTTTTTAATCATCTCCAAGCCAACTCTCGAACTATGATTGCTACCCGATACAATCAACAAGTTATTTGGGAAGCTATCAAAAAAGAATATATTCAATTGACCGTTGATCCTAAACGTGTTGAATAACCAAATGGCTTTAGTTATAATTGTATAAACAACTTTTGACTAGTCAAATTTTAAATTTGATTTGCCAAACACTATTATCAAGTTGTTTTTTTTATATTTGACTTTTATACTATCACTTTAATACTCTTATTATTAATTAATTTTTCAATAAATTAATGCCAATTAAATCTAGTTCGGTTATAGAAGTTAATGACACTAAGTGGTCTGACATCGTTTCATCTTCTTATGTGTTTGATTTTTATCACACGCAGTCTTATCATCTATTAGAAATAAATAACAGACCAGTTTTATTTGTTGCTAATTTTGAAAAAGATTTTATAGCAATTCCTTTAATTATTAGAAATATAAAAGGCACTCCTTATTTTGACTGTACATCAGTTTATGGATATTGCGGTCCTATAAGTAATATTGATTTTAAGAATATATCAAACACACACATTGATTATTTTCATGAAGAGTTACTGCGGTTTTTTAAAAACAATAAAATAATAACAGCATTTTCACGATTACATCCTTTATTTTTAAATCATGTATTATTAAAAAATTTCGGTCAAATAGTTGATCTTAATGATACTATTGTTATAGATACTTCTGTTACAGAAGATGATCAAAAGAAAAAATATAGAAAGTCTATTAAATATGAAATTAATCAATTAAGAAAACAAGAAGTAATTGTTTATGAAGCAAAAACTAATGAAGATATTAATGAATTCATAAGAATCTATAAAAGTACTATGAAAAAAGTTGCTGCGACGGAAGATTACTTTTATGATAAAGACTATTTTGATCGGTTTTTAAAAAGCCCTTGTTTTGATAAAATTATTTTACTAGCTAAGCATAAAGAAAAGATTTATTCAGGAGCTATTTTTACGATTTCTAATGGAATTATGCAATACCATCTGTCTGGTGCTTTAGATTTTGAAGGAAAGCATTCTTTAACGAAATTAATAATTGATGAGGCCAGGATAGTAGCTACAAAACTTAAATTAAAGTTCCTTCATCTTGGTGGTGGTCTTGGTGGAAGTGATACAGATTTGTTATTTCATTTTAAATTAGGATTTTCTGATATTAGATGTCAATTTAAAAATTGGAATCTTGTAATTGACCAAGATATTTATAACCAACTTAATAAAAAGGTAAATGTTTTAGAAAAAGATTCTAATTTTTTTCCTTTATACCGTTCAAAAAAAAATACAAAACCTAAAGTTTACATTTTTGGTTGTAGTGGTCACGCTAAAGTTATTATAGATATTTTATTATTAATGAATGTTAAAATAGTATCTATATTAGATGATAAACCTATTTATTCTGAATTATTGGGGTTTCCAGTTTTTGATTATAATAGAGTTGAATTTCTTAATCCGGATAATCAGTTAATTATAGCGGTAGGCGATAATGCTTCTCGTAAGAACCTTTCAAAAAGATGGAAAGGTCAATATAGGATAGCAATTCATCCAAAAGCAATTGTATCATCTTTTTCCACAATAAATGATGGGACTGTTGTAATGGCAAGCGCTATTATTAATTCAGGAGCTAGAATTGGAAAACATGTAATTATTAATTCAGGTGCATTGATTGAACATGATTGTATAATTAATGATTTTGCACATATTTCACCAATGGCTTCATTAGCGGGAAGTGTATTGGTTGGTGAAGGAACACAAATTGGAATAAATGCTACAATTAGACAAGGAATAAAAATTGGGAAATGGGCAACAATTGGTGCTGGTTGTGTTATTATTAAAGACGTTCCAGATTATGCAGTAGTTGTTGGAAATCCTGGAAAAATCATTAGGTATAACCAATAAAATAAAGAGGGAAAAATAGTATTTTCCCCTCTTTATTTTTTAATAAAAATTATTTTATGATTTGAAAGTATCTTTGAATTTAGAAATCATCTTTTCAAATGTGCTTTTTTCAATATAATCGTTATCATCTTCACTTCCATATCCATATCCATACCCATAGTTATAATTGTATCCATACCCATAGCTATAATTGTATTTGTATTTATATCCATAAACATAAATTAATCCCACACTATTTACAATATAAGCTATTTTGTTTATTTTTCCTTGTAAATATAAATCCCTTGAATACTCAACTACATGTTTGTCAGTCATATCGGCTCGAGTAACATAAATTACCAAATCTGCCAAATTTGTAATTAATAAAGTATCAGTAACTAATAAAGTTGGGGCAGAATCTACAATAATATAATCATATTCTGCTTTAACAATGTTTAAAAATTTTTCAAATCTTCCATTAGATATTAATTCAGCTGGATTTGGTGGAATACTACCTGCTATAATAGCATCTAAATATTGGTTGTCTAATGTATTTTTAATTATAATTGATGTGTATTCAACTTCTTGATCAAATAAATAGTTAGTTAAACCTCTTTTTTCTTTTGCTAGACCAATATATTTATGTAGCTGAGGATTTCTTAAATCGGCACCAATTATCAAGACTTTTTTCTTCAATTGCGTCATTATTAATGCCAGGTTTATAGCATTAAATGTTTTTCCTTCGCCTTTTATACTAGAAGTTGAAAAAATGACATAACCTTCTTTTTTATTTGAGGCAGGAAGTAAATAATTAATATTTGTCCTAACATTTCTATAAGCTTCAGCTAAAATTGATCGATCATTATCATGAATATATTTATCATCTTTTATAAAAGGAATTTCACCAATAATTGGAATATCTTTTACAATGTTTTTTACATCTATTTTATTATGTATTTTAATATCAAAATAGAATTTTAAAAATAGTAATAATAATGGTATCCCTAATCCAATTATTAGCGCTATTAGATATATAGTTTTATCGTTAGGAGCAACCTTGTACCCATTATTAGAAGCATATTCTAAAACTTTTACGGATGGCTGTGTTATTGCCATGTTAATTCCGGCCTCTTCTCTTTTTTGAAGTAATAACAAGTATAAACTTTCTTTAATGTTTTGTTGTCTATCAATAGATTTAAATATTTTTTCCTTTTCTGGCACAGAACTATATAATTTATTATTTTCAGACTGATTTTTTTTTATGTTTTTTATTGAAGCTTGAATTTCATCTTTATAAAGTTTAATAGCTGAAAAAATGTTTTCCTGTAATTCAGCTAGTTTTTCATTAATTGCTTTTAAAGTAGGATTGTTTTTTCCTACACTTATTAGTAATTTATCACGCTCGCTAATTAATTGGTTATATTCACCAATATATGAATTTACATTAACATTTAAAATACCAATATTTGTTGGTAATGTTTTATAGGTACCTGGTTTAATACTTATACTTAAAAAACTAGACATAGACATTTGATTTTCTAAATCCAATATTTTATCTTCATATGTAGTTTTTCTTCCAGCTGTTAAACCGGCAAATTCTCCAATTGAATTTATGTCAATTTTTTTCTTATAACCTATTTTATAATTTTCTATTGAATCTAATTCATTAACTAGGTATTGAAACCTATCATTTACAAATTTTATTGTATTTTTAAAGGCTAATTGTCGGTCTTTTATGCCATCTTCGTTATATACTTTAATTAAGCAATTTACAATCTCTTTCGATTTTTCTTGGTTTAATCCTCTCATTGAGAGAACCACTACATCACTTTCATCTGATAAAACACTAGCACTAACACTAACACTTAAATTACTAACCACTCTACTTAAGGTTGATTTTTCAATTAAATATTTTTTATTATAAAATTGTTTTAATTTTCTAGTAGTTGATGTTATTTTAAAAGGTATGTTGTTGATCACATAACTTTTATTAAAAATCATTTCTTTATCCCCTAACTCTTCAATTTTAAATCCTTTTTTTGTAATAGTCAAATTAAGACTTAAAGATTTTTCGTCTAAACTATTATCAGTGCTTAGCCATTCAATTTTAAAGGGACAGTTTTTCCACTGTTCTGAATTCATAATTCTTCCTGGCAAATAATAAGCAGTAGTTAAATTTAATTCTCGGGCTACTATCTGTAAAATTCTATCTGATTTTATGATTTGTAAATCATTTCCAAGTTTAGCTTTGTTTTTACTCACAATAAAAATACCCTCAGTAGACATTTTAAAGGGTGAATTGGAATTATCCAATATTTTAATTTTTGCAGAGTTCTGATAAACTGTAGGTGAATATCGTAAATAAAAATGGGCAATAAAAAGTGTTGCAGCTGTAAACCCTACAAACCAAAACCAAAAAGGTAAATATTTGTTGATTTCTAAACGAATATTGAAATCATTTTTGTTTTCTTGTGTAGTAAATTGGTTTTCCATAAATTGTTATTTTGTTAAAAGTAAGTATAATGATAAACCAGTAAAAAATGCACTTATAAGCCCGTTGTAATTTGTAATATAACCTGCAGAATGTACCTTAGGGCCATTAGGATAAACATATATAATATCATTTTGCTTGATATAGTAATATTCACTATTAAACCAATCTGTTTTTCTCATGTCTATATGTCCATAGGTTCTTTTTCCATTTTCTTCTCTAATAATCAAAATATCATTTCTTTTACCAGTCATACTTAAATCGCCAGCATAACCTATGGCTTGAAGTAAAGTAACATTTTGTTCTAAATAAGGATAAGTCCCTGGGCTTCCAATATCGCCAAGTATCGTTATTTTTGCATTAGTTACTATAACACTTACAGTAGGGTTGGTTAATTGTCCTTGTTCTATAAGTGTTTTTTTTATTAAATCTTCTACTTCACTAGTTGTTTTACCAAGTACTTGTATGTTTCCCAAAATAGGAAGACTGATATTACCATCAGTATTGACCATGTAACCATTCAAGTTCATTGCTTTTTCTGTTCCAACATTGTAAAACATCTTATTAAATGGCAATGCACTGTTAGGGTTGGTTGCTGAAACGATAATCGATAATATATCATTGATTTGTATATTATTTTGGGTGTAAATTACTTTTGTTTCGGGTTTGTCTTTAATATCTTGAAAATAAACAATATCTCTTTTTGTACTGCATGAAATTAAAGTAAGTAAAAGAAAAGCGAAAGAAATTATTTTTTTCATGTTATTGAAATTTCAATTATTGTGAATTTTTTTAAATTATTTAAATAAATTTTTTGAGGTGCAAAAATAAGTATTAATCTTGTATTTTTAATTTAAATAAGGTTAAATAATTGATACTTTTTATTTATTACAAAAAATAAAATAATTTGTAATTAATTCAATTGTTTGTACTCAGGTACAAGTTGTTTGATTGAATCAATAATTTCATTATAATTATTTAAATAAGCTTGTTCAATTAAAGTCGAAATTTGTTTATTTATACTATTATAGTCATCACAAACCTCTATAGCAATTAGAATTTTTTCATGATGTGTTATTGAATTTTTGGCGGTTTCATTCAGCAACTCTTCATATAGTTTTTCACCTGGTCTCATTCCAATAATTTCAATTTTAATATCAACATCTGGTTTGAAACCCGCTAAACGTATCATCTTTTTTGCTAAATCTATAATCTTAACTGGTTTTCCCATATCAAAAATAAAAATTTCACCCCCTTTACCCATTGCGCATGCTTCTAATACTAGCTGACAAGCTTCGGGTATTGTCATGAAATATCTTATCACTTCAGGATGTGTAAGTGTTATTGGTCCACCTTTCTTTATTTGTTTTTTAAATAATGGTACAACAGATCCATTGGATCCAAGTACGTTTCCAAATCTAGTGGTGATAAACTTTGTTGAATTTTCTATTTTACTATTTTGTAAATTAAAGTGCTTTGATTGTACATACATTTCTGCAATTCGTTTGCTTGCACCCATTATGCTACTTGGGTTTACAGCTTTATCTGTAGAAATCATGATAAAATCTTCAACATTATATTTTAAAGATAAATCAGCAATATTTTTTGTACCTAAAACATTTGTTAGAATAGCCTGGTTAGGATTTTCCTCCATTAAAGGAACATGTTTATAGGCAGCAGCATGAAATACTATATTTGGTTTTGTTTTCTTAAATATTTGTTCTGTAATCTCATAATTTCTGATATCGGCAATTATGGCATCAATTTTCAGGTTAGTGTAATGAGATTTTAATTCAAGAACTAAATGATGAAGAGGAGTTTCTGCTTGATCAATTAAAACAATTTTTTCTGCATCATAGTTTAGAATTTGTCTGACAATTTCACTACCAATAGAACCAGCTGCTCCCGTTATAAGAATTGTTTTTTTATTGAGTTTTAATTCTATTAAATCAGTGTCTAATATGATAGGATTTCTTTCTAATAAATCAGTGATTTCAAAATTTTTAATTTCTTTAAATATATCCTTAGTGTTTTCAAAATTTGAAATGATTGGAGCCATAAAAACTTTGTAATTGTATTCTATACAACTTTCTATTATAGTGTTTCTTTCTTCAGTAGATAATGAACTTTCAGCAAGAATAATAGCTTCTACACCAGCAATTCTCATTGTTATTGGAATACTTTTTTTAATTTGAAAAATGGGTAAATTAAGAATTCTTTTATCTGTGTTTTCACTTGTTTTATCTATAAATCCAATAACATTAAATCTTCTTGGATTTTCTGACGCTAAAGCTTTAGCAACTGAAATTGCATTTATATCTAAACCATAAATTAGGATGTTTATTTTGTTTTTATTTTTAATATTATGAATAAAATTCTCAAAGATAAGTTTCACAAAAATTCTAAAAAACAATAATAAGCTAAGTGATAAAAAGGCATTAAAAAATGAAGCTGTGAATATTGCTATCTTGTATTTTCCAAAAAATAATAAGAAATAATCAATTACTACAATAACACCAAAAGTTGAAAATTGAGATAAGAATAATTTTAAAGCATCAATTTGAGAAGTATGCCTAATTATCCCAGAATAGGTTTTAAAAATTAAAAAGAAAAAAACATTTAAAGTTAAGTAGAATAAGATAATACTATAAAAATAGTCTGGATGTATGTAGTTTAATTTTAATTCTTTAAATATAAAGAAGGTAATTGTACCAGAAAAAATAACTAAACATATATCAATTAAAAGCACTATCCATTTGGGTAGGTATTTTAATTTATTTAACTTTTTGTTTAAAGTAATGTTTTTTTTCAAAATGAAATCATTATGAGTATTGTGGATTTCAAATTTAAATAAAAAATTTAGAAATAATTATTCAAACATTCTTTTATTCTATCTTTATCATGATCTAATAAGTTTGAACCTGACGGTAAACAAAGTCCATTTTTAAACAATGTTTCTGATATATTACCACCATAGTATGCAGCATTTTTAAAAATTGGTTGTAAATGCATAGGTTTCCATAGTGGTCGGGTTTCTATATTTTCTTTTTCAAATAGCAATCTTAATTCTTCTGGGTTCTTATTGGTATCATTAAATAAAATTGTTGATAACCAAAAATTAGAATAACAATCTTCATTAAATTCAGAAAAAAGAGACGCTTCCTCTATTTTTTTAAAAACGCTTTTGTAAAAACTATGCATTTCTCTTCTTAATGAAACATGCTTGTCAAGAATTTCCATTTGCCCACGACCAATTCCTGCACAAATATTGCTCATTCTATAGTTATAACCAATTTCGCTATGTTGATAATGTGGTGCATTATCTCTAGCTTGAGTAGATAAAAAAACTGCTTTTTCTATATATTTTTTGTCCTTACTAACAATTGCACCACCACCAGAAGTTGTAATAATTTTATTTCCATTAAATGAAAGCACGCTAATATCACCAAAAGTTCCGCATTTTTGTCCTTTGTAACTACTTCCTAAGGCTTCAGCACTATCTTCAAGAATTGGAATTTCATATTTATCAGCGATTGCTCTAATTTCTGTCACTTTATAAGGCATTCCATATAAATGAACTGCTATTATAGCTTTTGGTTTTTTCCCTTTTGCTATTCTATCTTTAATTGCAGTTTCTAATGCTTCAGGGCATATATTCCAAGTGTCTTTTTCACTATCTATAAAAATAGGTTTTGCGCCAAGATAAACTATAGGATTTGCTGAGGCAGAAAAAGTCATACTCTGGCAAAGTACTTCATCCCCTGGTTTAACATCTAAAAGTATCAATCCTAAATGTAAAGCTGCTGTTCCTGAACTTAAAGCCCCAACATGCACTTCATTTGATAAATAGGAAACAATATCATTTTCAAAACCTGTTACATTTGGTCCTAAAGGTGCAATCCAATTACTAGAAAATGCATCATCAACATATTGTTTTTCATTACCGCCCATATGTGGAGAGGAAAGCCAAATTTTAGGTTTATCCATTTGGGAATTTTTTAATGTTTTTTATGAATTAATTATTATTTAAATATCAAATTAAAAAATAAATTTTAATTTGATTTCAAGTTTTTCAAAAAAATATTTATTTTCAAGCAATATTACAAGGTTAAGTTTGTTAATACAAGGAATATTGAATAAATTACTTTATTTTTGGGCTCTGAAACCTTATCAACTATGATTTCACTATTTAAAAATAAACCAAAGTTGGTTGATCTCATACCTGATGGATATATTGATATTCACTCTCATATTTTGCCAAATATAGATGATGGTTCAAAATCGATACAAGAAACATCGTCATTACTCGAAGAAATGGCTTTGCTTGGTATAAATAAATGTATAGCAACACCTCATACAATGACCAATGTTTGGGATAATTCAACTAATTTTATTCAAGAAACTTTTTTGAATACAAAAAGTCAATTGCCAACGAAACTTGCCCAAATGTTACATAGAGTAAGTTCAGAATATATGATGGACGAGTCGTTTATAGAACGTTTTCAAAATGAAAAATTATTGGCAATAAAAGATACTATAGTATTGATTGAGATGTCTTATTTAAATCCAACTGTAGACTTAAAAAACATTTTATTTCAATTGCAAATGAAAGGATATATCCCTTTACTGGCCCATCCAGAACGTTATTTGTATTATCACAATTCTAAACAAGACTATATTAGATTAAAAGAACTTGGTTGTTTATTCCAATTGAATTTATTGTCTACTGTAGGATATTATGGTAAATCGGTTGCTACTATTGCAGACTTTTTATTAGCCAATAATTTAATTGACTACGTTGGCTCAGACATTC
>CANJWG010000065.1 GCA_947478365.1 Flavobacteriaceae bacterium
AACCATGGAAAACGGAAACATTGATGTGGAAGATTTGAGAGCAAGAGCTATTGAGAACGCAGCCAATTTATCAGCATTAATGGTAACCTATCCATCAACTCATGGTGTTTTTGAAAGCGCTATTTGCGAAATCACAAAAATCATTCATGACAACGGAGGTCTGGTTTATATGGATGGCGCGAACATGAATGCACAGGTTGGACTAACTAATCCGGCAACCATTGGAGCTGATGTTTGTCACTTGAACCTACATAAAACTTTCTCCATTCCTCATGGCGGTGGTGGACCAGGTGTTGGACCAATTTGTGTCAACGAAAAATTAGTTCCTTTCTTACCTACGAATCCTATAATAAATGTTGGCGGAGACCAAGCAATAACAGCTATTTCTGCTGCGCCATATGGCTCGGCTTTGGTTTGTTTAATTTCTTACGGTTATATCAAAATGCTCGGAGCTGAAGGATTGAAAAGTTCAACTGAACATGCCATTTTAAATGCCAATTATATGAAAGCTCGTTTAGAAGAACATTATCCGGTTTTATATTCAGGTGAAATGGGGCGTGCCGCACACGAAATGATTTTGGATTGCCGATCATTTAAACAAAATGGTATTGAGGTAACTGATATAGCAAAACGTTTAATGGATTATGGTTTCCATGCACCCACGGTTTCTTTCCCTGTAGCAGGAACCTTGATGATAGAACCAACAGAGTCAGAAGATTTAGCCGAATTAGATCGTTTTTGTGACGCGATGATTTCCATCCGTAAAGAAATTGAAAGAGCAAATGCTGATGACACTAATAACGTATTGAAAAATGCTCCCCATACTTTAGCCATGCTAACATCTGATACTTGGGTTTACCCATACACTCGTGAGCAAGCAGCTTATCCGTTGGATTATATTCATGATAATAAATTCTGGCCAAGTGTGCGTCGCGTAGATGATGCTTATGGCGACAGAAATTTGGTTTGTTCATGTGCGCCAATCGAAGCATATATGTAAAATTAAAAGTCGTAACGTCTTAAAGTCGAATGTCTTAAAGTCTAAAAACACTTGACATTCGACTTTTGACTTTATGACATTAAGACCAAAAAGATGAACGATATTCAAAACCAAGACGACTTGTATTTACTGGTAGATGAGTTTTACAAAAAATTACTTTCGGATAATTCTATTAGTTATATTTTTACTGATGTTGTTAAGATTAATATCGAAGAACACTTGCCTATTTTGGTCACTTTTTGGTCTCAAGCCATTCTCGGAACAGGAGGTTATACTAAAAATTTGACTCAAATTCATTTAGATGTTAATGCTAAAGAACATTTAACTCCTGAATTATTTAAAATCTGGCTTAATCATTTTTACAATAGTGTTGATGAAAACTTTACAGGCGAAAAAGCTGAACAAATAAAAATCCAAGCATTGAACATTGGAACAATAATGCAGATAAAAATCGCTCAAGAAAAAGGCAAAAAAATGTGATTTTCATAATTTATGTATTCAATATTAAGAATATTCACAATTCAATCTTATTTCTTGATTTTTTACTAACATTCAACAGCTTTTATTTTTAATTTCGCAATGAAATATTTAAAATAATGAATATAAAAATAACCGGATCAGGAAGTTATATCCCAACTGAAATAGTATCTAATAAAGATTTTTCTCAACACGTTTTTCTGAACGATGACGGAACTCCATTCCCTCATCCAAATGATATTGTTGCAGAAAAATTTTTAGAAATAACAGGTATTCAAGAACGTCGTTATGTTACTGATGATTTACAAACTTCTGATATTGCATTTATCGCAGCAAAAAAAGCAATTGAAGATGCAAAAATTGATCCCGAAACATTGGATTATATCATCTTTGCTCACAACTTTGGCAACGTAAAAAAGGGAGCTATTCAAACCGATTTGTTACCAAGTTTAGCAACACGAGTAAAATACGATTTGCGTATAAAAAACCCGAAATGCGTGGCTTATGATATGCTTTTTGGCTGTCCGGGTTGGGTTGAAGGCGTAATTCAAGCAAAAGCTTTTATAAAAGCTGGTATGGCAAAAAAATGTTTAGTCATTGGTGCAGAAACACTTTCCCGCGTAGTAGATTTACACGATAGGGATTCTATGATTTATTCTGACGGTGCCGGAGCAACTATTCTTGAAGCCACTGATGAAGAAGGCGGGATTTTAGCTCACGAAACGGCTACATTTGCTTATGATGAAGCCTATTATTTATTTTTTGGAAATTCATTCAATAAAACACATAATCCAGATGTGCGTTATATTAAAATGAACGGAAGAAAGATATATGAATTTGCTTTGAGCAATGTTCCAAAAGCAATGAAAGAATGTCTAGAAAAAAGCGGAGTTGATATAAAAGATGTAAAAAAAATACTTATACATCAAGCCAATGAAAAAATGGACGAAGCCATTATTCAAAGGTTCTATAAGCTTCATGGTCAAATACCGCCTGAAGGAATTATGCCAATGAGTATTCATAAATTGGGTAACTCAAGTGTGGCAACTGTACCCACTTTGTATGATTCACTAGTGAGAGGCAAAATTGAAAATCAAAGTTTGCATAAAGGCGATGTTATTATTTTTGCATCTGTTGGCGCTGGCATGAATGTCAATGCTATCGTATATAAAATGTAATTTTTAACTGATTATAGTTTATGGTTTATGGTTTATAGTTAATTTTGCCTTGATAAGACCACAAACTATAAACCACAAACTTTTTACATGTACGAGAAGACCTATCCAAGCAAACGCTTTACTTTAACGTTAGCTTTTCTGCAAAAACACGTTAAAACTTCTGAAACTATTCTTGATCTTGGGGTTCCAAATCCATTTTCTAAAATCATGGAGGAGAATGGTTATACCGTTATTAATACTAAAGGGGAAGATTTAGATAACGACCAAAGTGCTTTGAAAAATCAAAATTATGATGTCTTTACCGGTTTTGAAATTTTTGAGCATTTGTTAAATCCGTATACGGTTTTGGAAAACGTAAAATGCGATAAATTATTAATTTCAATTCCACTGCGATTATGGTTTTCTCAAGCATACAGAAGCAAAACTGATAAATGGGATAGGCATTACCACGAATTTGAAGATTGGCAATTGGATTGGGTTTTAGAAAAAACAGGTTGGAAAATTATTGATCGCCAAAAGTTTACACATCCGGTTAAAAAGCTTGGTTTCCGTCCATTATTGCGGTATTTCACTCCGAGATATTATATGGTTTATGCCGAGAAGAGAAAATAGAATATAGAAAAAAGACTAATCTTTCATCTTGATGAAATACTGCATTGTCATTCCAACTTATAATGAAGAAAACTTTGTTACGCTAACATTACAATCGTTGGTGGAACAAACGGTTTTGCCTAAAAAAATAGTAGTGGTCAATGATAATTCTACTGATAAAACAGGAGAAATAGTTTCGACTTTCGCCAAAGAATATTCTTTTATATCCGTTGTCAACAAAACTTCAGATGCTATTCATTTACCGGGAAGTAAAGTGATTCAGGCATTTCAAAAGGGCTTAGAAACAGTAGATGAAAATTACGACTTCATTGTAAAAGCAGATGCCGATTTGATTTTCCCTTCGAATTATTTTGAAACTGTAATTTCTCATTTCAAATCAGACGAACAAATTGGTATGGTTGGAGGCTTTGCTTACATAGAAAAAAATGGTGATTGGATTTTAGAAAACCTAACCGATAAAGATCATATTCGTGGTGCTTTTAAGGCATATCGCAAAGAATGCTTCCAACAAATTGGCGGATTGAAACCGGCTATGGGTTGGGACACCGTTGATGAATTACTTTGTAAATATTATAATTGGAAAGTGGTCACCGATGAAAATTTGAAAGTAAAACACCTGAAACCAACGGGGGCCAATTATAGCAAAACGGCTCGTTACAAACAAGGTGAAGCTTTTTATAGTTTAGGTTACGGATTTTTTATCACCGCTATTGCATCTCTAAAACTGGCCATGCGAAAAGGAAAACCTTTATTATTCATAGATTATATAAATGGTTTTTGGAAAGCAAAATCGGCAAAAAAACAACTATTGGTTACAGCAGAACAAGCCAAATTCATTCGGAATTACCGCTGGAAAAAGATGAAGAAAAAGTTAATTTGAAGTTTTTAGGATTTGAAAATGTAAGATGTAGAGTTAAGTCATTTTCAAATTTTCAAATTACTCCATTTTCAAATTAATATCACTATTTTTGACAATATTTTAACTCATGATGCTAATCCGGTATTTATCGCAAATAGGAAAGTATTTCCTAATGTGGAAAGAGATTTTCAACAAACCCACAAAGTGGTCGGTCATGAGAACGCTAATCTTAAAAGAAATTGAAGATTTAATTATTGACTCACTAGGAATTGTTTGCTTTATATCTTTCTTCGTTGGGGGCGTTGTTGCTATTCAAACAGCTTTAAATTTAACCAATCCTTTAATTCCGAAATACCTTATCGGTTTTGCCACAAGACAATCTGTGATTTTAGAATTTGCGCCTACATTTATCTCCATAATTATGGCGGGGAAAATGGGTTCATTTATCACTTCCAGTATCGGAACGATGCGTGTTACAGAGCAAATTGACGCCTTAGAAGTGATGGGAGTAAACTCTTTAAATTATTTAGTTTTTCCAAAACTGATTGCCCTTCTACTCTATCCTTTTGTTATTGGCATTAGTATGTTTCTTGGAATTTTTGGCGGTTGGATTGCTGCTGTTTATGGTGGATTTGCTTCCAGTAACGATTTCATAAATGGTCTTCAACAAGAGTTTATTCCTTTTCATATTGCTTATGCCTTTATTAAAACATTTGCTTTTGCCTTGATTTTGGCTACTATACCTTCTTTTCATGGCTATTATATGAAAGGTGGTGCCCTTGAAGTTGGAAAAGCAAGTACAGTTTCCTTTGTTTGGACTTCGGTAACTATTATCATGGCAAATTATATTTTAACTCAATTACTTTTGACCTAATGATTGAAATAAAAGACATAGAAAAATCTTTTGGCGATTCGAAGGTTTTAAAAGGAATTTCAACCATTTTTGAAACTGGCAAAACCAATTTAATTATTGGTCAAAGTGGTTCAGGAAAAACAGTATTACTAAAAAGTTTACTCGGAATTCATACTCCTGACAAAGGAACTATTTCTTTTGATGGCAGAATTTATTCCAATTTAACCCCAGATGAAAAAAGAGCATTACGCACCGAAATTGGAATGGTATTTCAGGGAAGCGCACTTTTTGACAGCATGACGGTGGAAGATAATGTTGGATTTCCATTAAAAATGTTTACCACTAAAACGGCAGCTGAAATAAAAGAGCGTGTTGATTTTGTAATTGACAGAGTAGATTTGAAAAAAGCGCATCATAAAAAACCTTCTGAACTGTCGGGAGGAATGCAAAAACGTGTCGCGATTGCACGTGCCATTGTAAACAATCCAAAGTATCTTTTTTGTGACGAACCTAACTCGGGACTCGATCCAAAAACAGCTATAATTATTGACAACTTAATTCATGAAATAACGGTTGAGTACAATATTACTACAGTTGTCAATACACACGATATGAATTCCGTGATGGAAATTGGCGAAAAAATAATCTTTCTAAAACAAGGGATTTTGGCTTGGGAAGGAACCAAAAAAGACATTTTTAAAACCGATAATGAAGCCATAACCGACTTTGTCTATTCGTCTAATCTTTTCAAAAAAATAAGAAAAGCACAGAATAAAGAAGAATAAAAAACGAGCAATTGCTCCTTTTTTTATTTATAATTCATTTGCCAAAGCAGTAATTCGCTTGATATCCTGTTCTTTACTTTTAGGGTAAATCAACAAAACACCTTCTTTGTCAACAATAATATAATCGTGCAAACCATCGATAACAATGATTTTATTTGCATCGGAACGCACAATATTGTTGGAAGCATTTTCCATGACAACTTTTGCGTTAATCACACCATTGTTGTTTTCATCCTTATCTAGTTTTTCATGAAGTTGGCCCCAAGTGCCTAAATCATTCCAATCAAAAGTGGCCGGCAAAACATATACGTTTTTTGCTTTTTCCATGACGGCATAATCAATTGAGACGTTTTCTGCATTAGCATAATTTTCTTCAATGAATTTTTTTTCGTTAGAAGTATTATAACTCTGAAATCCTAATTGAAACAAGGCATTCATTTGTGGTTGGAATTTCTCAAAAGCCTCTGTAATTGCTTTTACACTCCAAATAAATATTCCTCCATTCCAAAGGAAATTACCAGCTTCCAAAAATGATTTTGCGGTTTCATAATCGGGTTTTTCACGAAACTGATTTACTTTCTTAATCGGATTCGAATCTGATTTATCAAATTCAATATATCCAAAACCTGTATTAGGGAAAGTCGGTTGAATTCCTAAGGTCATCAAAGCATTTTCCTTTTGGCAAAAGTCGAAACATTGCTGTAGATTATTGGAAAACGCCACTTCATCTTCTATCCAATGATCGCTTGGAGCGACCACCATTACTGCATTTGGATTTTGTTTTATAATTTTCAAAGATGCGTATAAAATACAAGGTGCTGTATTTCTCATGGCCGGTTCTAATAACACTTGCTCCTGTTTAACCATTGGCAATTGTTCCAAAACCAAATTGTTATAGCGTTCGTTAGTTAGTATCAAAATATTTTCAGCTGGAATTAATTTAGATAATCTGCTGAACGTTTTTTGAATCAAGGTACTCCCAGAACCTAACATATCATGAAACTGTTTTGGAAATTCTGTTGTGCTAACTGGCCAAAAACGTGATCCTACTCCGCCAGCCATTAATATGGCATAATAATTTTTATTCATTATTTTAAGTTGCTGAGTTACTATGTAACTAAGTTTCTGAGTTTTTTAATTATGAATGCAAATATATTTATAATAAACTAGGATTTAATATTTAAAAATCAATAATCACATATAATAAGATTATTACTATTTTTGCCAAAATTAAAACCATACAAAATGAAAAAAATAATTTTATTAGCAGTTGCTTTTGTAAGCTTTGCAGCTCTAACTTCATGTTCTAATGAAGATGAAAGTGCCTCTTTATTAGGAAAATGGGAAAATTTTAAACTTGGAACTGTAACAAATGGACAAGAAACCTTAACAGATTATGTTCCCGCAAGTGGATGTACTAAAAATTATGCTATAATAAACGCCACAACAATTATCAGTCATAATTTTAATGGAAGCGATTGTTTTGAATCTATTAATAACCAATCTTATAGTAAACAAGGCGATGTGCTTAGAGTAGATGGAGAGACTGCTTCTTTAACTTATGAAATCAAGACTTTAAATTCTACGACCTTAAAAATTTATCTCACTGCAATCGACACCGAACCCGCATCGCAAGTTTTTGTTTTTAAAAGAATTAACTAATATATATTTATAACTTTAAATTTTGAGTTGTATTAATAATCTTTAATGCTGCTTTTTTGTTTTAACCCGGTAAAATTTCCACCTCAGCATTGGCGTTAAACAAATACAGTCTTCCTGTTTTTACTTCGAGACATTCATAGCGTTTTACGGGTAAGCCTTTGTTTTAAAAAATATAGCAAATTATTGACTTTAGTATTAGTTATAATTTGTTATTACTATTAAATATACAGCCAAAAATATTTTTCTTGTCAGAGCAGGACTTTTTATTGAGTTAATTTTTAATACTGTCATAAATAACTTCCAAAAAAATAGTTAATTTAAAAAAAAAAAAAATATATATTTGAAAATTATTAATTTAAAAATTTAAAAAAAAATGAAAAAAATTATTTTATTAGCAGTTGCTTTAGTATCATTAGCAACTATTACATCATGTTCTAAAGATGATGATAGTGCTTCCCTGCAAGGTAAGTGGGCGGTATTACAGTATGGAACATTAGTGAATGGTCAAGAAGTTCTTGAAGATGTTGTCCCTGACGGTGACGGTTGTCTACAAGATTACACAGAAATTACAGCAACTAATACCATTTCGCATGATTTTGAGGATCTTGGTTCAGGATGTGAAGAAATTATTGGTGACCCTGTTCCCTATACCAGAGATGGAAATATTTTAACATCTAGTGAAGGTACTGCTGAAATTAAAAGCTTGACAGGAAGTACTTTAAAAATATATAGTGTTGAAAATTTTGGAGGAACAACTTCCACATATATATCTGTTTTTAAAAGAATATAATATTGTATTAAAGCTAAATCAGCCGTTTCAAAATTATTTTGAAACGGCTCTTTTTTTTATTTTGGCAAAATTTCCACCTCTGCATTGGCGTTAAACAAATACAGTCTTCCTGTTTTAACTTCGAGACATTCATAACGTTTTACACGCAATCCTTTCTTTTGAAATATTCTGCCATTTTTTATTCGGAAAAAACTACCGCTTGGCACTTCGTGCACAAAATGAATATCGGGTTTTCGTTCGTCAAATTGTTTTAGCGCATAAGCCAATCGCGCATCGGTATCACTACTTGCTGTTGGATTTCTGAAATGATTGGCTACCAATGGCAAAACGGAATGTGGAAATATCTCCGGTCGGATAAACGGAACCATCAAACGCTGAA
This sequence comes from Flavobacteriaceae bacterium, assembly GCA_947478365.1. Lineage (GTDB taxonomy): Bacteria > Bacteroidota > Bacteroidia > Flavobacteriales > Flavobacteriaceae > Flavobacterium. Next base: position 8,596 of record CANJWG010000065.1, read on the forward strand.
ACGTAATTTTCCATTCGTTACCGTGAGGTTTTATATAGCGGCCATATTTTTCATAAGCCACTAGATGAGCGACTTCATGAACTAAAGTTATAAGGAAACGATATTTATTCAAATTAGCATTGACCGTAATTTCGTGTTTACCACTAACCGCTCTACGATAATCACCATGACGGGTTTGTCGCTCGTTGACGATTTTGAGATGCACATTATTGGTTTTTATTAATTCAAAGCAAAAATGTACAGCATGTTCGGGCAAGTATTTTTGAAGGACTTCGCTCATTAGTTTTTATCAATCTTCTTATTTGATGATAATAACAATTTTGCATTTAAAGCAGTAACTACTTTTTTTCCTGTTTTAGTTTCCAATTCTTTCATAGCAACCTTTGCCACATTCCCGCCTTGCTTTGCCACCTTTTTACTTTCTTCAAAAGTTTCAGGATTTACAGCTTGTGAAATATCTTTAGTAGAAGCTTCGGCTAACATATTTAATATTAATTCTGTATTGGTCATGTTATCACGAAGATTTTCTTTTTTTAATCCTTTTAAAATCTTGTATTCTTTAGTCGTTTTTCCTGACCATGATTTTGAAATAATATCAGTAAGTGTAGCAAATTGTTGTCCTTCTTTTAATCCCCTTCTTTTCCATTCATCAGTTAGTTCTTTCCTAATTTCAATACTTTTGAGTCGTTGATTAATCCAATTTTCAGAATATCCCAATTGCAAATATTGCTCTAGAGCTCTATCAATAGTTAATTCCGGATCTTGCATTTCATCCAATCGCTCTGCAGCAATTTGCGCCAACCAAAGTTTAAAAGGTTCTGCTTTTGGAGATGGAATGGATTGAATTAATCGAAAAAGTTGTTCGGTATCAGCTACATCTGTTTTATAAAATTTTCCATCCGAAGATTGCATTTTCAGTTGACTACAATTTGTAGCCAACTGACTTCCTTCTTTTTTTAGTCTTGTTTTAAGAACACTCCAATATTTTCTTGAATTTGAGCTATCAGTTAATATTGCTATCACATCAATAATTGAGACATACCATTTTTCTTGGTCAGAGTCCCAAAGTGTTCGTACTTTTTTGTCCTCAAATAATTGAATAGAATTTAGTTGCTTCATAAAACCTATGGCGTTGAAGATGAAACCTGAATTATTTTTCCGTTATGGTATTTATTTCCTGTGAGGGCAAAATTATAGATATAATCCGCAATTTCCTTCGCCGAAATCGGTGCTTCATATCCTGGGAAAGCTTCGTGGAGCATTTCGGTATTTACAGCACCAAGTGCCAAAACATTGAATGCAATGCCTTCTTCTTTGTATTCTTCAGCCAATAATTCTGAAAGCGTAATCACTGCTCCTTTGCTAGAACTGTAAGCAGCCAATCCAGCGAACTTCATGCTGCCTTGAATTCCGCCCATAGAACTTATAGAAACCACATGACTTCCTTTTTGCAAATACGGAAGACAAGCGCGAGTTAAATTGGCAACACCAAAAACATTCA
>CANJWG010000066.1 GCA_947478365.1 Flavobacteriaceae bacterium
AAAGGCATTGATTTGCATATAAAAAAAGGGGAAATAGTTTCCATAGTTGGGGCCTCAGGTGCCGGAAAAACAACCTTATTGCAAATATTAGGCACACTAGACAATCCTGAAAAAAAAAGTAACACATCACTTGAAATAAACAAACAAAACTTGTTGATAATGAAAGATAAAGCATTATCAAAATTTAGAAATACTCATTTGGGTTTTATATTTCAATTTCATCAATTGCTTCCCGAATTTACTGCTTTGGAGAACGTATGTATTCCTGCCTTTATTGCTGGCAAAGACAAAGTGCCAACAGAAAAAGAAGCTATAAAATTATTAGAGTATTTAGGTTTATCAGATAGAATACATCACAAACCAAATGAACTCTCGGGAGGTGAACAACAACGTGTTGCTGTGGCTCGAGCTTTAATAAACAAACCCGATGTTATTTTTGCAGACGAACCTTCAGGCAATTTGGACACGGCTTCAGCAGAGAATCTTCATCAATTGTTTTTTAAATTGAGAGATGAGTTTGGGCAAACCTTTGTTATAGTTACGCACAACGAGACTTTTGCCAATATGGCTGACAGGAAATTAGTCATGAAAGATGGACTAATCGTTTAACTATATGATACTAATTCTACTTAGTTGGATTTATATTTTCTTCACAGCATTAAGCTTTGGTCTTGCTTTTTCTAAAGTTTTACGTATTGAATTGCTAGAAAACTATTCATAATTTTTTGATGATGGTGATATAGTTGAAAGGTTGTTTTGGTTTGATATAACGGAGTGTTTTGGTATTTCAGAAACCCTCAAAAATCCCCAATCCAAATAAAGCAAAATCATATTTCACTGGGTCGATTGGGTCTAGTTCTCTTAATGATTTATCTAGTTCATCAAGTGCTTTTAAATCATTTTTTTTTCGGTTAAGCAGCCCTAATTTTCGAGCTACATTTCCCGAATGAACATCCAAAGGACAAGAAAGTTTAGCTGGACTTATATCCCATATACCAAAATCAACTCCTTTATTGTCTTTTCTACATAACCACCTAAGATTCATATTAATTCTCTTTGCAACACTGCCTTTTAGCGGGTCGGCAACATGCTTTCTTGTACGTTTTGGATGTTCAATCTCAAAAAAGATTTTGTTTAGAGCATTAATGGCTGGTTGCAATGAATATTTTGTTTGGTGCTTTATAAAAATTGTTTCTAATCCACCATGATTGGTATAAATATGCTTTAGAGCTTTTATAAAGTATTTAAAATCTTCTCCATTAAAAGTACGATGCACAAATCCTTCAAGTTGTTCAAGATGATTTTCTTGGTGTGACATCACAAAATCAAATGGTGAGTCTCCTAATAAATCCATCATTCGATGACCATTCTTAGTTATCATTTTACGATTACCCCAAGCTATAGAAGAAGCGAGAAAGCTAGCTATTTCAATATCTTCTTTTAAAGAGTAACGATGTGGCACGCTGATTGGGTCGGGTTCAATAAAGGCGACTGTATTGAATTCTTTTACCTTTTCATCTAAAAACTCTTTAAGTTCGATTTTAGTTAAACCCATATAATATCCAAAATTATATGCTGCAAATATAGTACTTATAAGACGTATTATTTTTACAACACTAATTACCGGTTTTAAAATGTTTTGCGATGAATGGCTAGGCAAGATGCTAACGATTAGGTGAAATATGATTTTGCTTTATTTGGACTAGGGATTTTTGAGGGTTTTAATATTTAAACATTCTATTATATCAGCTTTGTAAATGGTTTGATAATTATAAACAAAGTAACAAATAGAAATGGCGGCTGAGCTATTTGTAAGAAGCTTAAATTAATTTATATAGATGTTATTTTACGATAGAAAGTAAAATTGTTCGTTTCAAAAAAACTATTACCTTTAATGTCAAAAAAAATACATCCTCTAATATAATTTTAATATAATGGCTTTAAAAAAGAAACTACTTTGTTTTGCGCTTATCGTTTGTTTAATTTCAGTTACTAAAAGTTTTTCCCAATCGAATAGGAAAACTCTTGACAATCCTTTTTTAAAAGGCAGCAATGTTCCTGTAAACTACGCTAAAGTAACTTCAAAGGATGTGGAAGAATATACCAAACATACTATTGCCAAAGTCACTAAGATGATAGTGTCTATTAAAAAGCAAAAAACAACCTCCTTTGCCAATGTCTTTGATGCTATGGATGAAATCAAAAACAAAATAGGTACGGCAAGCAATAACTGCTTCATGTTGAATTGGGTTTCAACCGATTCTATTATTCGTACCAAAGGTTTAGCGAGTTATCAATTACTGGACTCACTATCGACAACTATATATTCAGATATGGGAATTTACAATAAGATGAAAAGTTTCAAAGCGTCATCTTCTTATAAAACTCTTAATGGAAATAAACAAATATTGGTAGATGATATGATAGAAGGTTTTGAGCGCTCGGGGGTAAATCTGACTGCTAATCAGCTTGCCAAATACAAAAAACTAACCAAGGAAATTGGAGAACCATCCTCTTCTTATTCCAACAATATGAACTCTTCTAAAGAGATTTTAACCCTTGATGAAAAAGGAGCAGATGGACTGCCTGAGAGTTTCAAAGCCAACTATAAAACAGCTGAAGGAACCCCTGTCACAGGCGAACTGAGCGGAGCTAAGTATGAAATTCCAATTATCAATGCAACAAGTGATCCGGTATTAAGTAATGCTACTTCAGAGACAACACGAAAAGCATATTATATTAAGTTTTATGACAGAGCAGCCGATAAAAATATTGCCATCCTTGATCAAATGGCAAAAAAAAGAGATGAATTAGCCAAAACAATGGGTTATCCATCCTATGCAGCTTATGCTCTAGTTCCTAAAATGGCCAATAATCCTAAGAATGTATGGAATTTTCTAAATGATTTGATAAGCCGTTCCAAAGAAAAGGCAAAGAAAGACTTGGCACTTTTAGAGCTTGAAAAGAAAGTAGAAATAGCCATTCAGGAGACTAAATTAGAACCCTGGGATATCTCCTATTATAAAAATCAAATCATAAAAAAACAATATCAAATTAACAACGAAGAGTTAAGAGAATACTTTCCCATGGATGGCTGCCTTAAAGGGATGATGGATATTTATCAGAAATTGTTAGGATTAGAATTTAAAAAAGTAACTAACCCTTCTGTATGGAATGACGATGTGGATATGTATGAGGTATATGAAAGTGGCAAATTAAAAGGACGCTTTTATCTAGACCTATTTCCTAGACCAAACAAGGAAACTTGGTTTTATGGTGTAAACATTGTTTCGGGTAAAGGGAAAGAAATACCAGTCTCCATGCTACTTGGGAACTTTACAAAGCCAACAAAGACAACGCCTTCGCTATTGAGTCAAAAAGAATTAAAAACACTATTCCATGAGTTTGGTCATATCATGAACATGATGTCTTATCACGGTGAGTTTTCTTCTCAACAAGAATCAAAAGCTGACTTTACTGAAGCCATGTCACAAATATTTGAAAACTGGATTTTGGATTATGATATAGTAAGTACGTTTGCCAAAAATTACAAAACAGGTGAAACACTACCAAAGGCAACTTTTGAAAAAATGTTACAGTCTAAAAAAGTAGGGTCAGGTTTGGGGGCAATACAAATGCTGCAACGTTGTTTATTTGACATGAATCTTTATGATAAATACAATGCTGATAATCCTACTCCATCAGATGCAATTTGGCAAGAAACCAATAAGCAATTAGACGTAATGGATTTTTATGCGCAAACCCATTATCAGGCCAACTGGATACATGTTAATACGCATCCAGTGTACATGTATGGCTACTTATGGTCGGAAGTTTATGCAATGGATATGTTTACCGAATTTCAAAAGAATGGACTTTTGGACACTAAAACAGGTATCAGATACCGTGAACTAATCCTTGCCAACGGAACACAAAGAGATATTGTAAAAGCGGTTAATGAGTTTTTGGGGAGACCTTCGGATAATAAGGCTTATATTAAGAGTTTGGGGCTTTAGTCATACAAACTTTCTGCTAATCCCTTTTCTATTTAAACTCTAAATTAGAAAGCTTACCTTTGCCGTAAATTACAAATCCAATGAGCACTTTCGAGCAATTCAATCTTCCAAAATCATTACAAAAAGCGTTGGATGAATTGGGCCTTACGACGCCTACTCCTATTCAGATGAAATCCTTTTCGGTAATTATGTCGGGTCGCGATGTGATGGGAATTGCTCAAACAGGAACTGGTAAAACTTTTGCTTATTTACTACCAATATTAAAACAATGGAAGTTTGTTGCCACCGATACACCTAGAATTGTAATCTTAGTGCCCACAAGGGAATTGGTTGTACAAATAGCTGCCGAAGTTGAGAAACTAACAACGTATATGTCGGTTAGAACTTTGGGCGTTTATGGCGGTGTGAATATCAACACACAAAAGAAATCCGTTTATCAAGGAATTGATGTTTTGGTAGGAACTCCGGGTCGTGTAATGGATTTGGCTTTGGACAATGTTATTCGTTTTGACAGTCTGCAAAAACTGGTGATTGATGAATTTGATGAAATGCTAAACTTAGGCTTTAGAACACAGGTTACTTCCATCCTATCAATGATAAAAAATAAACGTCAAAACATCTTATTTTCGGCAACGATGACAGATGAAGTTGATGATATGCTTGAAGATTATTTTGATTTTCCTGAAGAAGTTACTTTAGAAAAATCGGGAACACCCTTAGAGAAAATAGAGCAATTGGGTTACTTTGTGCCTAACTTTTTAACCAAGATAAACCTAATTGTTGAGTTACTTAAAGATCACGCTTTAGAAAGAGTGTTGCTTTTTGTAAATAATAAAAAAACAGCTGATTTACTGGCAGTCAAGCTTGAAGAAGTCTATCCAGAGCAATTTGGAATAATCCATTCGAACAAATCGCAGAATTACAGACTACAAACGATGGCATCCTTTCAAGCTGGCGAAATCAGAGGAATTGTTACTACCGATGTAATGGCAAGAGGTTTGGATATTTCGGATGTGACTCACGTTATAAATGTAGAGTTTTCGGAAGTACCTGAACAATATATTCACCGAATTGGTCGTACAGGTCGTGCTGACAAATCGGGAATTGCGATTAGTTTGATTGGTCCAAGTGAGCAGGAAATACAGATAGAAGCAGAAATGCTAATGAACAAAGAAATTAAGATTTTAGTTCTGCCGACAACTGTTGAAGTGGCTACCCGTTTATTGGAATTTGAAAAAGACAAAAAGAAAATAAAGGTAATTCTCAAAACCAACAAACTGGAAGGCGGCGCTTCTTTTCACGAAAAAGCAAAGAAGAATACAAAAGTAAATCTCGGCGGTCCATCAAAAACCAAGAAAAAAACCGGGACTTCAGTTAATAGAAATATATTGAAATCCAGAGCAGCAAAAAGGAAGAAGAAATAATTGATAATTGATAATTGATAATTGACAATTGATTACTATTTTTGACACACCGCTGTTGCACCGAATACTAATTGAATATTTACCAATTAGGTAAACCTTTATAAAGAATGCAGTTCAAACACCCAGAAGTACTTTATTTCCTCTTCTTATTGGTTATTCCAATTCTGGTTCATTTATTTCAGCTACGACGCTTCAAGAAAGAATATTTCACCAACGTACAATTCCTAAAAGAACTTTCGATACAAACCCGTAAAAGCTCCACCATCAAAAAATGGCTTTTGCTTTTAACCCGTCTATTACTTCTAACCTTTTTAATATTGGCTTTTGCCCAACCTTTCTTTGCGGCTAGAGACAGTAAAAAGAATACCAACGAAATGTATATTATTCTGGACAATTCCTATAGTATGCAGGCCAAAGGAAAAAAAGGAGAGCTGCTAAGGCGCGCCATTCAAGACTTACTGGAACATACTCCTGAAGCACAAAACTTCTCTTTGATTACAAATTCTGATAATTATTGGAATACAGATATCAAGTCTATTCAAAAAGATTTACAGGACTTGAAATACAGTGCGTCGCCATTTCGTTTGGATAATTTGATTGCAAAAGTGAATGCACGAAAATCAGCTTTCAATAAAGACATCATCGTAATTACCGATGCCGTTAGCTTAGAAGCCAATCAAACCAAAAGCTTTAGAAAAGAAGACAATGTTTATTTTATCATTCCCGAAGCGGAGCAAAAGAATAATATTGCCATTGATAGTGTTTACATCCAACAAACATTAGACAGCTTTTATGAAATTGGTATAAAACTATCTGCAAATGGAGAAGATTTCAAGGATATTCCAATTGCATTATACAATAAAAATAAGTTAGCTGCCAAAACGCTTATTAACTTTGAAACAAATACCAAAACCATCAACTTTACCATTCCGAAAGAAGATTTTCATGGCTATGTTAGTGTTTCAGACAAAGGTTTGACTTATGACAACACCTATTATTTCAGTATTTCAAATCCAAGTTTGACCAACGTTATTAGTATTGGCGATGCTGACAAGAGTAAATTTCTTGCTCGAATTTATACGAATGATGAGTTCATTTACAATAATTTCCCAATTGCCAATTTAGATTATAACCTATTGGAAAAACAGGATGCGATTGTGCTGAATGAATTATCGGATATTCCACAAGCGTTGCAAACAACGTTAAAATCATTTGTATACAAAGGCGGGAACTTAATTCTAATTCCAGGACAGGGAATTAATTTGGCAACATTGAATTCGTTTGTGGCCAATTTTGGAGCAATGCAATTTAAATCAACAACTCAAGGGGAAAAGAAAGTAACTAAAATCAATTTCAATCACCCGTTATTCAGTTCGGTATTTGAAAAGAAAATTGATAACTTTCAATATCCGTCAACTAGAACCACTTTTGGATTAAACAGCACTACACCATCAATATTGAGTTATGATGATCAAAGTCCGTTTCTGACTTCATTACCTAATGACTTAACTTCGGTTTACGTTTTTGCGGCACCAATCAACAAAACCAATAGTAATTTCCAAAACTCGCCATTAATTGTTCCTACTTTCTATAACATGGCACAAAGCAGTCAGAAAACAGGTGTAAATGCGCTTATCATTGGAGAAGCCCAACCTTTTGTAGTCGATGCTTTGTTGTCAAAAGATAAAATTCTAACGGTAAAAAGTAGTTCAGAGAGTTTTATTCCTGTGCAACAATTGATGAATACAAAAGTCAAAATGACTTTTAATGAAAGTCCGTCAGAAGCTGGAAATTTTAGTATCTTTAACGGAACAAATTTGTTACAAAACATCAGTTTTAATTACAATCGTACCGAAAGTAATTTGGCATTGGCAAACCCTGATGCAACAAATAACTTTAATGAAATTGATGATGTTGAAACCGTATTTAATACGATACAAACTGATAGAACCGATACGCAAATCTGGAAATGGTTTGTGATTTTAGCCTTATTCTTTATAGCTTTAGAAGTACTCATTCAAAAATTTGTAAAATGAACCTAATCCTCCGAAAAGCCAAGATTATAGATCCACAAAGTCCGTTTCATAATCAAACCGTTGATGTAAAAATCACGAATGGTATCTTCGATAAAATTGGAGTTACAATACCAAAATCGGATACACATCAGGAATTTGAAAAGCCAGATCTTCATATTTCCCAAGGGTGGTTTGACACTAGTGTTTCATTTGGCGAACCAGGTTTTGAAGATAGAGAAAGCATAGCTAACGGTTTAGAAACTGCAGCTAAAAATGGATTTACAGGGGTTGCTTTACAACCCAACTCCAATCCTATTATCGATAATCAATCACAGGTGCATTTTGTAAAACAAAAAGCTAAAGGTTTTGCTACTGACTTATTTCCGATTGGTGCTTTGACAAAAGCTAGCGAAGGAAAAGACTTGGCAGAACTTTTTGATATGAAAAATGCAGGAGCAATTGCTTTTGGAGATTACAATAAGAGTTTATCTAATGCCAATCTCATGAAAATTGGTTTGCAATATGTACAAGATTTTGACGGATTAGTAATAGCGTATTCTCAAGATGAAACCATCAAAGGAAATGGTGTTGCCAACGAAGGTATTGTTTCTACACGACTAGGGTTAAAAGGAATTCCAAATTTAGCAGAAGAAATCATAGTAGCCAGAAACCTATTCTTACTAGAATATACAGGCGGTAAATTACACATACCAACTATTTCAACGGCGAAATCGGTAACACTAATCAAAGAAGCAAAGAAGAAAGGATTGAACGTAACGTGTAGCGTTTCAGTGCATCATTTAGTTTTGACAGATGAAAAACTAGAAGAATTTGATTCGAGATATAAGGTTATGCCACCACTGCGAACCGAAGAAGACAGAAAAGCATTAGTTGCGGGAATTATAGACAATACCATTGACTGCATCACCAGTGATCACAATCCGATAGACATTGAAAACAAAAAAATGGAATTTGATTTGGCAAAGAACGGAACTATAGGTTTAGAAAGTACTTTTGGTGCGCTGCTTACAGTATTACCATTAGATAAAATAATAGAAAAATTGACTTTCGGTAAAGCTATTTTAAATATTGAAAGTCAAGAAATTGCAGAAAATAATAAAGTTTCTGTTTCACTATTCACTACTGTTGATAATTGGATATTTGACGCTTCACATATTTTATCTAAATCAAAAAATTCCGCTTTCTTAGGCCAACAAATGAAAGGAAAAGCCATCGGAATTTACAATCAAGGAAAATTAATTTTATCATAAACAGCATATGGAAAATTTTGAAAAATCAAAAAATACAGCAATCGTTGCCTACTTAACTATTATAGGCAGCGTGATCGCTATCTTTATGAATCAGGAAGAAAATAAAAGTGAGTTTGCTTCTTTTCATATCCGACAAGCATTAGGATTATTTATTTCTTTCTTTTTGTTGGGTTATTTTGTGGGTTATGCCAATAGCTGGACTGCTACTTCAGCATTTTATATCTTTTATTTTATACTTTGGGTTTATGGTTTTTTGGGAGCATTACAAGGTCAAAAAAGAGAGCTGCCAGTAGTCGGAGCCTTATTTCAATCTACTTTTAAAAGCTTATAATGAGTTTATCTCTTCATTATCTCATCAGAGAACCAAAAATAAAAAAAGACGAGAATCCTTTACTCTTATTGCTTCACGGTTTTGGCAGTAATGAGGCAGATTTATTTTCATTTGCAGCTGAACTTCCAGAGGAATACTATGTGATATCCGCCCGTGCGCCTTATGATATGATGTATGGGAGTTATGCCTGGTATGCTATTAATTTTGATGCCGATGAAAATAAGTTTTCAGATATTGGTCAGGCACAACAATCCAGAGACATTATTGCTAATTTTATTGATGAGTTAGTTGCAAATTATCCAATTAACTCAAACAATGTAACGCTTATTGGTTTTAGTCAAGGCTCTATTTTGAGTTACGCGGTAGCCTTGTCTTATCCTGAAAAAGTGCAGCGATTAGTAGCCATGAGTGGTTATTTGAATACTGAAATTGCTGTTGACGACTTCAATAACAATGATTTTAGTTCTCTAAAAATATTTGCTTCTCATGGGACAGATGATCAGGTAATACCGGTAGAATGGGCAAGAAAATCGATACCTATTATAGAGAATTTGGGGATTTCTTTAGTTTATAAAGAATATCCTGTGGGTCATGGAGTAGCACCGCAAAACTTCTTTGATTTTAAAAATTGGTTGCAATCCTAAAAATTAAAAATTCTTGAAAATCAAGAACTTTTTTATCATTGTTCGATATCGGTTTCTATTTCTTTCTTACCGATTTCAGCATAACTATAAAGAAGAGTCTTTTGCTTATAAAGCGAGATTCATGTTTATGGGTGCAAACTTCTAATTTAAATTCGCTGGATATAGATAAGAATTCATTATTTCAAATGAAATACTCCCTTTTTCTTCTACAAAATATTTCAACATAACTTCTCCAAAAAGTTTTCCATTACTATATTCAGCGATAATCCATCGATGGTTCAATAGCTTTACTTTGTTGATTATAAACTTTTGTTCCCCCATTTTTGGTTGGTCCGTAAATTTATTCCCTTCCTGACTATCATTATAGCCCAAAAGCGCTTGTTTTACTTTTTCA
>CANJWG010000067.1 GCA_947478365.1 Flavobacteriaceae bacterium
ATTTTAGCAACTCTATCCGAACCAAATAAACGCATCAGGTTATCTTCCAAAGACACATAGAACTGTGAACTTCCAGGGTCTCCTTGACGACCGGCACGACCACGCAACTGACGGTCAACACGACGCGAATCATGCCGCTCCGTACCTATTATGGCCAATCCACCGGCAGCTTTTACTTCCGCAGTTAACTTGATATCGGTACCACGACCAGCCATATTGGTTGCAATCGTTACTACACCAGGTTTACCAGCTTCTTCAACAATTTGAGCTTCTTGTTTATGCATTTTGGCATTCAACACATTGTGATTTACTCCACGTATTTTCAACATTCGGCTTAATAATTCTGAAATCTCAACTGATGTTGTTCCAATAAGAACTGGTCTTCCAGCTTGTGATAATTGGGTTACATCTTCGATTACCGCATTGAATTTTTCACGAACCGAACGGTAAATTAAATCTTCTCTATCCTGACGTGACATACCTCTGTTAGTTGGAATTTCAACTACATCTAATTTATAGATTTCCCAAAGTTCGCCCGCTTCTGTTATCGCTGTTCCTGTCATACCCGCTAATTTGCTGTACATACGGAAATAATTCTGTAATGTAATCGTTGCAAATGTTTGGGTTGCCGCTTCAATTGTAACTTGTTCTTTGGCTTCAATGGCTTGGTGTAATCCATCAGAATATCGTCGGCCATCCATAATACGACCGGTTTGCTCATCGACAATTAAAATTTTATTGTCCATGATAACATATTCTACATCTTTTTCAAAAAGGGTATAGGCTTTTAGTAATTGAGTAAGTGTGTGAATTCTTTCTGATTTGATACCAAAATCCTGAAATAATTTTTCTTTGGCTTCCGCCTCTTTATCTTTATAAAGTTGTTGTTTCTCGATGTTGGCAATTTCAGTTCCAATATCAGGAAGAATAAAGAAATTTTCATCAGTATCTTTTGAAAGGAATTTGATTCCGTTATCTGATAATTCAACCTGATTATTTTTTTCTTCAATTACAAAGTACATGGCTTCGTCAACTTCCGGCATTTTCCGGTTGTTATCTGCCATGTATTCGTTTTCTGTTTTTTGGAGAAGTTGTTTTACACCTTCTTCACTCAAAAATTTGATTAGCGCTTTGTTTTTTGGTAATGCTCTGTAGGCTCTCAACAATTGAAAACCTGCATCTTTCATGTTTCCTTCTTTAAAGAAACGCTTAGCTTCAGTTAAAAATCCGTTGGCTAATTGACGCTGTAAATTATAAAGGTTTTCAATTTTTGGTTTCAGTTCGTTAAACTCATGACGGTCACCATCAGGCACTGGTCCTGAAATAATCAACGGAGTTCTGGCATCATCAATCAATACTGAATCCACCTCATCGACTATGGCGTAGTTGTGTTTCCTTTGCACTAAATCTTCAGGCGAATGTGCCATATTATCACGTAAGTAATCGAAACCAAATTCGTTATTGGTTCCATAAGTAATATCCGCTTCGTAGGCTTTTCTTCTAGCATCTGAATTTGGTGAATGATTGTCAATACAATCTACTGTTAATCCGTGGAATTCAAATAAAGGAGCTTTCCAGGTGCTGTCACGTTTTGCTAAGTAGTCATTCACTGTTACTAAATGCACACCGTTTCCGGTCAACGCATTTAAGTAGAGGGGAAGAGTTGCTACCAAAGTTTTCCCTTCACCAGTTTGCATTTCTGCAATTTTTCCTTCGTGTAATACGATACCGCCAATTAACTGTACATCGTAGTGAATCATATCCCAAGTGATTTCTTTTCCGGCCGCATTCCATTGGTTTGACCAATTAGTTTGGTCACCGACTAAAGTTATGTAAGGTTTTGTAGCTGATAATTCTCGGTCTTTCTCAGTTGAAGTAACAGTAATGGTTTTGTTTTCTTTGAAACGTTTCGCCGTTTCTTTGATTACGGCAAAAGCTTCTGGAAGAATTTCCATTAATACTTTTTCGGAGATTTCGTAAGCTTCTTTTTCTAAAGTATCAATGGTATTGTAAATATCTTCTCTTAAATCAATATCGACAGTGTTTTCTGCTTCTTGTTTTTTAGCTTCTATTTCAGCATCTTGTTTGGCGCGGGCTTGTTTTATCCTTTCTTTGAATTCTACTGTTTTAGCTCGTAACTTATCGTGAGAAAGAGATGCTAACTCAGGTTCTAAAGCTTTTATTTTGGTTATGTAAGGTTGAGTTGCTTTGACATCTTTTTGAGATTTGTCGCCAACAAAAGCTTTGATAATGCTATTTATGAAACTCATAATTGGGTTGTTATTATATGTTTTTAAATCCCTAAAATTCGGGATGTAAATTTAAACAAAAAAAAAGTCCTCAATGGACTTTTCTTTTTTGGGATTTTTTATTTTTTAATATTCATCCTCGTTCCAAAGATAATCTTCGTCGGTTGGATAATCGGGCCAAATTTCTTCCATAGATTCGTAGATTTCTCCTTCGTCTTCTATAGATTGTAAATTCTCAACTACTTCAAGAGGCGCGCCGGTTCTGATGGCGTAATCTATAAGCTCGTCTTTGGTTGCTGGCCAAGGTGCATCACTTAAATACGATGCTAATTCTAATGTCCAATACATCTTCTATCGATTTTAATTTAATGCAAAAATAAATTTATTACTGAAAAAGTCAAGTTTTTTTTGATTTATTTTTAAATATGTTTAAGAACGTCTTTTTTTGTTGTCAGTCTCAGTCTCAGTTGGCAGAAAATGAAAACTGAAAATTGCGACTGCTTACTTTCTCGGAATCCATTTTACTTCAACCGCGTTCAGCTCTTTGGACAACTTCCGTGCCAAGACAAAAAGATAGTCAGAAAGTCGGTTTAAGTATTTGATAGCAATATCAGCTACAGGTTCATTGTGACTTAAGTGTACTGCTAAACGTTCTGCTCTTCTGCAAACACAGCGCGCAATGTGACAATATGACACAGTTGTATGACCTCCGGGTAAAACAAAATGGGTCATTTGTGGCAATGAAGCTTCCATAGTATCAATTTCTTTTTCAAGAAGTTCGATGTCACTTTCAATAATACCAAGGTTTTGCAATCGTTTTTGTCCGTTTTTTAACACTTCTTTTTCTGGTGGTGTTGCCAATATAGCGCCAACGGTAAATAATCTATCCTGAATTTCGATTAGAATATCTTTGTAATGCTGATTTATTTCTTGGTCGCGAATTAATCCTATGTAGGAGTTTAATTCATCAACAGTACCATAGCTTTCAATTCGAGCGTGGTCTTTTGGGACACGAGTTCCTCCAAATAATGCTGTAGTTCCTGTATCTCCGGTTTTAGTATAGACTTTCATGTTGATTTATGATTTCAGAATGGAGAACAAAGGTAACAAAAAATCAAATCTTATAAATGATTAACATTTGGACTGTCACTTTCTATCATTCCATCTTTTAAACGAATTACTCTATGAGCATATTTAGCAATATCTTCTTCGTGTGTAACTATTACAACTGTATTACCATTTTTATGAATATCGTTAAAAAGATTCATAATTTCTATCGAAGTTTTACTATCTAGATTTCCGGTTGGTTCATCAGCCAAAATGATAGAAGGTTTGTTTATCAATGCTCTGGCAATAGCAACACGTTGGCGTTGTCCACCAGAAAGTTGGTTGGGTTGATGATCCATTCTGTCTGCAAGGTTTACCTGTGTCAGAACTTCTGTAGCGCGTTCGTTTCTTTCCGATTTAGAGTAACCTGCATAAATCATTGGTAAAGCTACATTATCTAGGGCTGTAGTTCTTGGCAAAAGATTAAAAGTTTGAAAAACAAAACCAATTTCTTTATTTCGTATTTCGGCTAATTCGTCATCATGCATTTGGCTCACGTCATTTCCATTTAAAATATAGGATCCTGAGGTTGGAGTATCTAAACAGCCTAAAAGATTCATTAGGGTAGATTTTCCCGACCCTGAAGGCCCCATTAGAGCAACATATTCCCCTTTATTTATAATTAAATCAATGCCTTTTAATACATTAATGGTTTCGTTTCCGAGTAGGAAGTCACGCTTTAATTGGCTGATTTTTATTAATGGGTTTTCCATAAATGGCAGTGCTTTAAAATTTAAAAATAGATATAAATATAAGTATTCGAAATTTATTAATTCTACAAGTAATTGAAAGTAGTATTTTGTTACATATTCCATTCAAAAAAAGTCGCGAAATATCGACAGAAAATATTAAAAGATCTATTATTTTAGTAGTGCATGTGTTAAATTCGATAATGAATGCCTTGAATTTTTGTTATCATAAACTTGCGCTAATATAAATATAAACGTAAGTTTTTATTATATTTTAAAAATAAAAATCAATTTTGAGTACTTTTATTAATTATCTTTGTCTTGATCCAAATGATGGTAACAATACTAATATATCAGGAGGCAAGATTAAAGAAACGGGCAGCACGCATTGGACAAGTCCTAATATTGATGTTAATAACAGCAGTGGCTTTTAAAGGCTTACAGTTAGTATTTGCGAAGGTGGTTCATTTATAGCGATTGGTAACCGTGGTTATTTGTGAAGTTCTCCGGAGTAAACAGTTTTCGCTCTTTATTTCTTTTCCTGTTTTACGGTCAAGGTTCTACACTAATTATTAGCGCACCCTAGGAGAAATGGTTTTTTTGTTCGTTGTATCAGGGATTAATTTGCTTTATAACTATGAATATTTAAAAAAAAAGAAGTGGGGGTATCCAATTTTTTCTAAAAAGTTAACAGAAATAAATAAGCAATGACTATAGAATATTAAAAAAGGTGGTTAAAAATAAATTGGGAATAATCCGAAAAGCCAATTCAATACTGAAGTAGGAATTAAATTTAAAATAGAGAAATGAAAAAAATTATTTTAGGATTAACAATAGGTTTATTACTTATTTCTTGTTCAAGCTCTTCAAGTGATTCATCATCATCTGGAGCTTATAGATGGCAATTTAAATTGAATGGAGTCTTGTATGAACATTCGGGAAGTCTTCAAGAGACAGTTGGAAATTACGTTGTGTCAAGTGGAATGAATTCCCTAGTTTTAGCAAAAACCACTCCTCAACAAATGTCTGTTTCCATATTTTTTCCAACTGCATCTACAGGAAATTTTACGTTTAATAGTTCATCACCTGGAAGTTTAGGTATGTCTATAATCATAACAAATCCGGACAACTTTACATCTGATAGTTATATGACTGCTTTGGGAGGATCAATGAATGTAAATATTTCATCTTTATCATCAACTACTCTTTTGACGAATCCGACTAATCCTGGAAAAGTTATTGGGACATTCTCAGGGACAATCCAAAAAGGAGGCGGACAATTAGCAACAATAACAGAAGGTTTGTTTGAAGTTTATAGAGCGCAATAAAAATATTAATATCGGTTTGTGTAATTATTTTTATAGTTTAATTCATTATGAATTGGCCTGTTGAAATTTTCATAAAGAGTGCTTTTTCTTTATTAATTCTAAAAGTCTCGAGTAATCGGGACTTTTAGATTTACATTAAACAATGAGTATTAATTTTTTCATACTCTAATCACAAAATGCTCTTTCGGTTGTTCGCTTCTAAAGAATACCAATCCACATTGAAAAGTATCAATTGTTACGGTAACTTTCGGATGTTTTTGTATAACTTCCCAAGCTGCTTCCATAGCTGGCGACCAATGAATATCATCAAAAATCCAAACGGTTTCGTTATTGATTGTTGGGAGTAACAATTCGAAATACTCTAGAGTGGCTTCTTTGGAATGGTTGCCGTCGAAATATATCAATTGATAATTGCTAATTGCTAATTGATAATTATTTAGATAACTTGAAAATTCTGTATTGATTGACGTAATATTTTTAAAACCAAATTCCTCAAATTGTTTTTGAGCCAAATACAATGTATTAGGACATCCCTCTAGTGTAGTGATTTTAGATTTTTTATTTCCTAGCGAAAGGGCAGAAGTGCCCAAGCCTAAAGAAGTTCCTATTTCTAGAATGGTGTCAGGCTTAAAATATTCTGTAATCCTAAAAAGCAGTTCGGCTCTTTTGGGTGTAATTCCGGCATTTTTGGCAATTTGGTTTATTATACGTGTATTGCTTTTGAAAACTCTTGAACCGGCACCAAAATCAGTTACCTTTATTGTTTCGTAATTTTCTAAAAGTGATTTTCTGTAGTTTTTAAGAATGGAATATTCGGGATACTTTTCCTTATCATAAAAGCATTTAGTTATTAAATCAAATACAAAAGGAGAATGCACTCCGTGTTCGTTTTTGGAGTTCCAGAGGAAGTTTAGATATGATTTTATTAATTGTAGCACAGTTTTCAGTCGCAGTTTTCAGTCGCAGTTTTCAGTCTGCTAACTAAGACTGAGACTGTAGACTTTTTATTATTCCATTTTTGAAGACAATTCAAACCAACGTTCTTCTTTTGATTCCATTTTTTTTATGATAACTTCCAGTTCTTTGGCTTTTGCCGTAATATCGGCATCGGCAACTTTACCTTCAGAAAATAAGTTTTCAATTTGCTTTTTCTCGTATTCTAAGTCTTTAATTTCGCGTTCAATTTTGTTGAATTCTTTTTGCTCATTGAAATTTAGGCCGGTAGCTGTTGAGCTATTTTGCTTCCAATTGGTTTTTTCGGTACTCACACTGGATAAGTTTTTAGGTTCAGCCGAATCTTCATACGCTCTGAAATCGGAATAATTTCCGGGGAAATCTTCAATTTGTCCTTCGCCTCTAAAAATGAACAAGTGATCTACAATTTTATCCATAAAATACCGGTCGTGCGAAACCACTAGAAGACATCCAGGATAATCCAAGAGAAAGCTTTCCAAAACATTCAACGTCACAATATCCAGGTCATTCGTCGGCTCATCGAGAATTAAAAAATTCGGATTCTGAATCAAAACCGTACACAAATACAAGCGTTTTAATTCGCCGCCACTAAGTTTTTCAACAAAATCATATTGTTTTTTGGCATCGAATAAAAATCGCTCCAATAACTGCGAAGCCGAAATTATTTTTCCTTTTGTTAACGGAATGTATTCGCCATATTCCTTAATAATGTCAATAACCTTTTGTCCAGGTTTCGGATTGATGCCACTTTGGGTGTAATAACCAACTTTAATCGTATCGCCAATAACCACTTTCCCTGCATCAGGAAGCATAGTTTTGGTTAGTATATTTAAGAAAGTTGATTTCCCGGTTCCGTTTTTACCGATGATTCCTATACGTTCGCCACGTTGGAAGTCATAAGTGAAATTATCCAAAATGACTTTGTCTTTGAATTTTTTATACAATTTATGGAGCTCAATGATCTTGCTGCCCATGCGTTCCATATTGATTTCAAGCTCTACTACATTCTCTTTTCTTCTGCTTTCGGCAACGGCTTTAATTTGGTAAAAATCATCCTGACGCGATTTCGATTTAGTTGTTCTAGCTTTTGGCTGTCGACGCATCCACGCCAATTCTTTTACGAAAAGGTTTTGTGCCTTGTCAATCGAAGAGTTTTCCATGGCAATTCGCTCTTCTTTTTTCTGAAGATAATAAGAGTAATTGCCTTTGTATTGGTATAATTTTCCGTTGTCTAATTCGATAATCTCATTGCAAACACGCTCCAAAAAGAAACGGTCGTGTGTTACCATAAACAAAGTGATGTTTTCTTTCGCAAAATAACTTTCCAACCATTCAATCATCTCTAAATCCAAGTGATTTGTGGGTTCATCCAAAATCAATAAATCAGGACGATTGATTAAAATAATAGCCAAAGACAATCGTTTCTTTTGTCCACCAGAAAGTGATTTTACTTTCAGTTTTAAATCATCCAATTTTAGTTTGGATAAAATTTGCTTGAATTGCGTTTCAAAATCCCAAGCATTGTGACGATCCATTTCATCAAAAGCCAACTGGTATTTTTCCTCATCCTCCAGGTTTTCCAATGCTTTTTCGTAGCGTTCAATTACGTGCAAGATTTCATTATCCGAAGCGAAAATACTTTCCTCAATTGTGAGTTCTTCCTGCAGGTTACTTTTTTGTGATAAAAACGCCATTTTCAATCCTTTTCTAAGCACAACCTGACCGGTGTCGGGCTCGTCTTCGCCATTGATAATGTTCATGATACAGGTTTTTCCCGAACCATTTTTGGCAATGAAAGCAATTTTTTGGTCTTTGTTGATTCCAAAAGAAATGGCTTTAAACAAAGTTCTTTCGCCAAAGGATTTTGATATGTTTTCTACTGAAAGGTAATTCATGGATTAATTTGAAAATGAGGCAATTTGAAAATAGTAGTTGCAAAAGTAAGCTATTTAAGCAGTAATCAAAATCTTCAAATCTTCAAATCTTCAAATTGATTCTATTATATTTGCCTAATGCAACTATCCGTTATCATCCTTAATTACAATGTGCGCTACTTTTTGGAGTTGTGTGTTTTAAGTGCGCAAAAAGCCATTCAGAACTTGGATGCCGAAATTATTGTTATAGATAACAATTCTTCAGATGACAGTTGCGCCATGATGAAACAACTTTTTCCAAATATCAAGCTCATCGAAAATAAAGAGAATTCGGGTTTCCCAAAAGGTAATAACATTGCCGTTAAAGAGGCCAAAGGCGAATACATCTGCATCTTAAATCCTGATACTGTCGTTGCTGAAGATACTTTTGAAAAAGTGATGGCTTTCGCCAAAAGTAAATCAGATATAGGAATCGTTGGCTGTAAACTGATTGACGGAGCAGGTAACTTTCTTCCAGAAAGTAAGCGAGGAATCCCGACACCATGGGTTGCATTTACTAAGATTTTTGGTTTGTATAAATTGTTTCCAAAGTTTAGTCTTTTTAATAAATATTATGCCCAAGATTTAGATGAAAATCAAACAGGAAAAGTAGATATTCTCGTTGGAGCTTTTATGGTCATGAAGCGCGAATTGTATAATCATTTAAAAGGTTTTGATGAAAATTGTTTTATGTATGCGGATGATATTGATTTAAGTTATAGGGTACTACAAAATGGAAAATCTAATTACTACTTTGCTGAAACAACAGTAGTTCATTACAAAGGTGAAAGCACAACTAGAGATCAAAAATACATGATGCATTTTCAAGAAGCGATGCAATTTTTCTATAAAAAGCATTTCCGAAAATCAATTATGTTTGACTGGATGATGCAAATAGGAAGTTTTATTTTTAGTAAAATTAAAAAAAACCAACAGTACAATAGAGTATTTTATTCTGATCAAACTGTTATTTTTTCCAAAGAACTTTTAACTTTCCCATATGTTTCAGATACGCTTACGTATTCAAAATTGGAAGAATTAAAAATTAATCCATCATTTAAGTACGAATTGGTATTTGATATTCAGTCGTTTTCATTTTATGAAATAATAAATTATATGAATACAGTTAGAGCAATAAACATCACTTTCAAAATGTTTCTACCTGAGTCAAATTTTTTAATAGGGAGCAATAACGCAAACGATAAAGGAATGATTATAAATTTATCAAAAATTGAATAATTCTTAGTATTTGCTCAAAACAATTAGTATTTTTGCAATCAAAATTAAACAACACATCTTTAGATTACACATATGGCAAAGTTTGAATTGAAATTACCTAAAATGGGTGAAAGTGTTGCGGAAGCAACCATTACAAATTGGTTAAAAAAAGTAGGTGAAAAAATTGACGCCGATGAAGCTGTTTTGGAAATTGCAACTGATAAAGTAGATAGTGAAGTTCCAAGTGAAGTTTCCGGAACATTAACCGAAATTTTATTTCAGGTAAACGATGTTGTAAAAGTAGGTCAGACCATTGCTATAATTGAAACTGAAGGAGGGGCAATTACTCCCGCTCCTGTTGCGGAAGCTAAAACAGAATCTACTTCAACTCCAGCTGTAGAAGAAGTAATAAAAACTGTAGAAGTAGCTCAAGCTGCTGTGGCTCCTGCCGATTTCAAATCATCAGATAAATTTTATTCGCCTTTAGTTAAAAATATTGCTACTGCAGAAGGAATTTCTTTAGCAGAATTAGAATCAATTGCAGGTACAGGAAAAGACGGCAGAGTGACTAAAGAAGA
>CANJWG010000068.1 GCA_947478365.1 Flavobacteriaceae bacterium
CACTTATTCCAATTGTAACTTGGCATATGTTTGTTCTGGTGCTAATTCTTTATGTAATTCATTGGGTGTTCCTTTTGCTAATACTGTAAATAACAGTAGTGCCGGTGCTTCAAATTGTTTAGGCTCTACACCAAATCCTACCTGGTTTTATTTGCCGATAAGTAATGCAGGAACAATAAATTTACAAATATCTCAAGTTGCCACATCTGGAAATTCTTTAGATTTAGATTACATAGTATATGGTCCATTTACTGATCCAGTTTCAGCCTGTGGTAATTCAAATGTATTGTTAGCTAATGTAGTTTCTTGTAGTTTTTCTGTAGCAGCTGTTGAATATCCTGTTATTCCTAATGCACAACCAGGACAATATTATTTATTAATGGTAACTAATTACAGTAATCAAGCAGGTTTTATCACCATTACAGAACAAGGTAATTCTGCTGGTGGAATAGATTGTTCAGGTTTACGATTAAATGCATTCTTAGACTCCAATAATAATGGAACTCAAGATAATGGAGAGCAAAATTTCCCATTAGGACAATTTTCTTTTGAAGTAAATAATAATGGAAATGTTCATAATATTATTTCTCCAACAGGTGTTTATAATATTTATGATACTAATGCTGCTAACTCTTATAATTTAAGTTATTCTATAGATCCAAATTATGTATTGTCTTACGGAATAACTAATTCTTCTTATAGCAATATTCATGTAGTTATTGGCGCTGGTATGCAAATCTACAATTTTCCAATTTCTGTTACGCAAACTTATAATGATTTAGCTGTAAATATTGTACCAATAAATGCTCCAAGACCAGGTTTTACCTATCAAAATAAAATTGTATATACTAATTTTGGCAATCAAACAGTTGCTTCTGGAACAATTACTTTTATTAAAGATGCTTTGGTAACTATAACTGCAAACTCTCAAACAGGAACAACTTCTACAGCTAACGGATTTACCTATAATTTCACCAACCTTTTACCTTTTGAAACAAGAACAATGACCGTCACAATGCAAGTGCCAAATCCGCCAACGGTTGCTTTAGGTAATTTGTTAACTAATACTGCCAATATAGCTCCAATAAGCGGAGATGTGGTTCCGTCAAATAATTATTCTTCTTGTTCTCAAATAATCATTGGGTCATATGATCCTAACGATAAAATGGAGTCGCATGGAGAAAGAATATTACATTCTACTTTTACCGCCAATGATTATTTGTATTACACCGTCCGATTTGAAAACACGGGAACAGCCAGCGCAATCAATGTTAGAGTAAACGATTTATTAGATTCAAGATTAGATGAAAATACTATCAAAATGATTGGTGCTAGTCACAACTATATTATGGATAGAGTTGATAATAATTTAACTTGGCGATTTGACAATATTCAATTGCCAGTTTCTGTTGCAAACTCTAACATAGGAAAAGGTTATTTAACATTCCAAATAAAACCTAGAGCAGGTTATGCGGTTAGTGATATTATTCCAAACACAGCATCTATTTATTTTGATTTTAATCCTGCGATTATCACTAATACATTCCAAACAGAATTTGTAGCTCAACTTGGTGTTGATGAATTTGAGAATGGTGATTTTGTTTTCTATCCAAATCCAGTTTCTGATTTAGTTACTGTTTCGGTTAAAAACAGTGGAACTATTGCAGCGATTACTGTTTATGATATACTTGGAAAACTAATACTTATTGAAAAACCAACAAGAGCAGTTTCAACACAAACTCTTGATTTGGCTACAGTTTCTAAAGGAGTTTATCTGCTTGAAGTTACTTCAGACAATAATTTGAAAGTGACTAAAAAATTAATAGTTGAATAAATTTTAAAATTTATGTAAATGAAAAGGGCTCAATTCCGAAGTATCGGGAGTGAGCTTTTCTTTTTTTGGCAAACGAAAGTGGTAGTGAATATAATTTCTTATTTTTGAATTTATTAATACATTGAAATCGTTCATGAAAAAAGCTATTGCTTTATTTTTAGTATCACTGTGTTTTTCCTGTCAATATTTTGAGAAGAAAGTACCTAATGAAAAAGAGTTGTTAGACAAACAATTGAAGGAAATTAATTGGAATGAGGTGGATGAATATCCATCGGTGGCCGATTGTGAAAAACTCACGGATGCAACCCAACGCAAGCAATGTTTTTTTGAATTTTTAACGACTACTATTCAACAAAAATTAGCTGTAGATACACTTTCTACAATGTTCCCAAAACTCGATACAATAGAAGTGAAAGTGACAGTATTTCCTAATTCAACTATGGAATTCGAACCACAATTCCCAAAGGATTCGATTGCTTACGACACTATAAAAATCGATAGCATTCTTCATGTTCGTTTAGTTGATTTTCCAAAAGTTAATCCGGCGATTAAAAGAGGAATTCCCGTAAAAACACAATTCTTACTTCCGGTTATTATTAAAACGGAGTAATTATTTTCTAAATGTTCTCCCTTTCCATCTAAAGCTTCCAAAAAGCGAATAAATACCAACCAAACTCGAAAAGAAAGGATAAATAACGCTGGTAGCGACTGGGATAAAGAATTTCCCTTTTCTCAAATAAGCATTCGATTTATAAAGCATAATGTAATCAACTATATATTTTGTCAAAAAAACAATTAGTAATACTCTCCAGTTTAAAAAGGCAAAAGGCAAAAGGCAAAAGGCAAAAGTTAAAGATAAATTCATTAGAAGCACTATAACCGCCAAGAACTTAGCATAATCACTTTTATAACCAGTCGACTTTCCTGCCCAACGTACACGCTGCATAAAGAGTTTGAATAAGTCATTTTCAGGTTTGGTCTTTACAATTGAATTTCTGTTTTTTAAATAATGAACTTTGTCTAGGTTAGCGTTGACTGCTTTTTGTAATAAGAATACATCATCGCCACTTACTGTGTCACTAATTCCGCCAAAACCTCCAATTTCAGTAAAGAATTTTTTAGTATAAGCGAAATTGGCGCCATTACACATAAACGGTTTTCCAATACCAAAACTTCCAATGGTTACACCTTGCAAACTCATCAAATCCAACTGTTGAAAATGATGAAACCAGTTGTTTTTGGCTTTATACATCACAGCACCCACAATCATTTCTGGATTGTTTGTTTGGATATAATTATCTAATGTCAGCAACCAATTTTTATTCACAATACAATCAGCATCAGTCGTAACTACCCAATTGTGTTTTGCAATAGGCATAGCCCTTCCGATAGCATCTTTTTTAGGCGAATTAGAAAGGTGAAGATTTTCCAAAAGTGTTGTGTCTAAATATTCGTGTTTCATTCGCCATTGAATGCAAACACGTTCTGAATTGTCTTGCGAGAAATCATCCACTAGGATAATCTCAATCAATTTATGAGGATAGTTCAAATTAGAAATCGATTCTAAAAGCGTTGGTAAATTCTTAGCTTCATTTCGAAAAGGAACAACAATAGTAAAAGTGGTTTTTGGAGTTAAATCGGTTACATGAAAAGATTTCACTTTGTTGAATCCAAAAATCAATTGAATAATTAAAACGACATATACCAATAAAATAACTAGCAATACAATAGAAACTATTCCCATTTTGGTTTGAATTTAAGTACATAATAACTTCCAATAACGACAGGCAAAACCACATTTAAAAACCACATCAAAGTCGAAATAAAAACTACTATCAATTCGTTTACACCCAATTTTCCAAAGAAAAAAACCGCCATGCTTCCTTTTACAGCAAAGTCTAAAAATTGAAAACTAGGCAATGACGAAGCTAAAAAATAAACGGTCGCAATGGTTGCCATCATTGTTAGATAAGGTAAATCTACATCAAAAGCCAGAAATAAAAAATAGTATTGATGCGAAAAAACCAAATAACGGCAAAGAGCTAGTAGATTGTTTTTCTGATGAATTTCTTTCGGAATTTCGTTGATTTTGAACAGCAATTTTTCAATTGAATAACCTTTAATTTTCATTTTTTTTGAGAGAAAAGAAAAAAGAATAAAGAAAATAGACAGGCCTGTAATAGCCATTGCCCAGTGCCAATAGCCAAGAATAAATAGTCCAATTGTACCGAATATAATGGTTAGAATCATTTGAATTCCGTTGCAGATTAGATTTAGAAAAATGATTTTTTTGGTTTTCTTTTTGTCAAAATACAATGCTTTTCCGGCGTATTCTCCGAGACCATTTGGAGTGAAAATTCCAGCCGTTAATGCTCCGAGAACTTGCTTAGTAGATTCGCCTAACGAAATGGGTTTTAAAAATGAAACCAGATTTTGCCATTTCAGAATCTCAAGAAAGCGATTGACAAAACTGAAAGCAAGTAAAAATAGAATTCCCCAAAAGCTTGCTTTTTCTTTTACTAAACTTGTGAATTCCCCCCAATTGAGTTTGTCATTATGGGCTAATTGGTCGTAGATAAAATAAAAAGCAGCAGTTACAATCAAAAGTTTGATAATAAAAACACCGAATTGCTTAGCTTTGTGTGGAATTGTAATCATTGTTGCAAAAGTAGGTAATTGGATTTGAAGATTTGAGAATTTGAGAATTTGAAAATAAATTAAACTCACAACCAACAACTGACAACCGATAACCATCAAAAAAATGGCAAACGAACGCATCATATTAGGAATTGACCCGGGAACAACCATAATGGGTTTTGGGTTGATAAAAGTGGTCAATAAAAAAATGGAATTCATTCAGTTGAACGAATTAATCTTGAGCAAATATGATGATCATTATACCAAACTGAAAGTTATTTTTGAACGCACTATTGAATTAATAGAAACCCATCATCCTGATGAAATTGCAATTGAAGCGCCTTTTTTCGGTAAGAATGTACAATCAATGCTCAAACTCGGAAGAGCGCAGGGTGTAGCTATGGCAGCAGGTTTGTCGCGCCAAATCCCCATCACCGAATACGAACCCAAGAAAATTAAAATGGCCATCACCGGTAACGGAAATGCCAGTAAAGAACAGGTTGCCAAAATGCTCCAGCAACTTTTAGGTTTGAAAGAATTACCCAAAAATCTCGATTCCACCGATGGATTAGCCGCAGCGGTTTGCCACTTTTTCAACTCAGGGAAAGTAACAGGAACAAAAAGCTATACAGGTTGGGATGCTTTTGTAAAACAGAATGAACAACGTGTTAAAAAATAGTTTGCAGTCGCAGTTTCCAGTACTGCTGACTGAGTCTGAGACTGAATACTAAAAAATGAGCGGCATCTATATCCATATCCCTTTCTGCAAACAAGCTTGTCATTATTGCGACTTTCATTTTTCGACTTCGCTACAGAAAAAAGATGAGATGGTCTTGGCTTTGGCCAACGAAATGGTGCTGCGCGCAACTGAATTCAAAGATGAGGTTGTTGAAACAATTTACTTTGGTGGCGGAACGCCTTCTATATTGGAGATTCAGGATTTAAGATTTTTGATTGATGAAGTATATCGAAATTATACTGTTGCAGAAAATCCGGAAATCACGGTTGAAGCCAATCCTGACGATTTAACAGAAGTGCGGATAATCGAATTATCAACTAACCAAATCAACCGCTTAAGCATCGGAATCCAATCTTTTTTTGAAGATGATTTAAAGCTGATGAACCGCGCGCACAATTCGGAAGAAGCCAAAAAATGTTTAGAAATTGCGACAAAATATTTTGATAATATTTCCATCGATTTGATATACGGAGTTCCCAATATGAGCAATGAAAAATGGTTGCAAAATATAGAAACTGCATTGTCTTTTAACGTGCCGCACATTTCGAGTTACGCTTTGACGGTCGAGCCAAAAACAGCACTACATACGTTTATCCAAAAAGGAATCATTCCACAGCCCGATGATGAAGTGGCTCAGGAACATTTTCATTTGCTGGTTGACAAATTGGAAGAAAACGGATTCATCCATTATGAGTTATCGAATTTTGGAAAGTCAACTTATTTTTCCAAAAACAATTCGAGTTATTGGTTGGGGAAAAAATATATCGGAATTGGTCCTTCGGCTCATAGTTATAATGGTATTTCCAGAAGCTGGAACGTGTCGAATAATTCGCTTTATCTGAAATCAATTGCTGAAAACATATTGCCTTCAGAAACCGAAACCTTAACCCAAACGGACCGTTACAACGAATATGTAATGACAGGTTTGCGCACTATTTGGGGAATTTCTTTAGACCGAATTGAAACCGAATTTGGGAAAACCTATTTGGATTATTTAAACCAACAAGCAGCGAAATACATAGAAGATCATTTGCTTTTTATAGATGAAAACATTTTGCGAACAACCAAAAATGGTAAGTTTTTTAGTGATGGAATTGCAAGTGATTTGTTCATGCTGAACTAGTTTCAGCATCTTTTCAATTTATAGCGATTATGATAAAAGGATTCACATATATTTTAACAAACAAGAATTTCACTGTCGTTTATGTTGGAGCCACAAAAGATTTGAAATCTAGAATAGATTGTCATAGAAATGGTACTGGAGCAGTTTTTACCAAAAAGTATAATGCTACAAATTTAATTTATTTTGAAGAGTTTGATGATTTTCATGATGCATTTGCTAGAGAAAAACAACTTAAAAATTGGCACAATGAATGGAAATGGAACTTAGTAAAAGTTTCCAATCCAGAATTAAAAGATTTATATTTGGAGTTGTAATAGCGTCTTACTAGATGAGATGCTGAAACAAGTTCAGCATAAATGAAAGCAAAAATTCAAAATTTCGAAATCGACTTATCAAAACCGCTTGATATTTCTATTCCATTAACTAATACGGATGCTAATCCAATTGCGTGGTATATAGAAAAACCTGAAATTGAACCGGTAAAATTTGGTGATTGGATTGGAAAAGTTTCAGAAGGAAGTTCGACTAATTTCAACAATATTTTCTTCAATCCACACGGACACGGAACACACACGGAATGTCTCGGACACATTACACGAGATTTCTATTCTATTAATAAATGTCTGAGACAGTTTTTCTTTTTGGCCGAATTGATTTCAATTGAACCAGAGAGCATAAATGGAGATAAGATTATCACTAAAGAACAAATTGAAAAAGGGTTGAACGGTAAAACTCCAGAAGCGATTATCATTAGAACCTTACCAAATTTAGAATCCAAAAAGCATAAAAATTATTCCAAAACCAATCCGCCTTATCTTTTAGAAGAAGCTGCTAAGTTCATTAGAGAAATAGAAATAAAACATTTATTGATTGATTTGCCTAGTGTGGATAGGGAAGAAGATGAAGGCAGATTATTGGCACATAAGGCGTTTTGGAATGTAAAAAACGTGAATGAGTTAAATTCGGATGCACGATTGGATTGCACGATTACCGAAATGATCTTTGTAGATGATACTATCAAAGACGGAAGTTATATTTTGAATTTACAAATAGCTTCATTTGAAAATGATGCCTCACCAAGCAAACCCGTTTTATTTAAGATTGAAGATTATTGAATTCAGATTTCGGAAGTTCAAAAATCAGCAATCGTTACTCTTCAATCAGCAATCAATATGATAACCGTTTCTACAGATAAAAACAAATTGGATGTTTCGTTTATTCAAAACTTTTTGAAGGATATTTATTGGGCGGCCGGCAGGACAATTGATGAAGTGCAAACTACGATTGACGCTTCATTTTGTTTCGGAATTTATCTAGATGAGGAGCAAATTGGCTTTGCCAGAGTGGTTACTGATTATGTGGTTTTTGCCTATCTGATGGATGTTTTTATTGATGAAAATCATCGTGGAAAAGGATATGCTTCCATCTTGATTGACACAATGATGAAAGAGCCTCAGTTGCAGCAAGTCAAAATTTGGCGTTTGGCGACTTCTGATGCACATTTTTTATATGAGAAATTTGGATTTTCATCTTTGGCACATCCAGAAAAAATGATGGAGAAAATTAAATAGTATTCAGTTGTTAGACTCTATGACCAAAACTGCGACTGAAAACTGCGACTGAAAACTTTAAAAATGAACATTCAACAACTCTACGAATTTTGTCTTTCCAAAAAAGCGGTGACTGAGCACTTCCCTTTTGATGAAGACACGTTGGTTTTTAAAGTCGGAGGAAAAATGTTTTGCTTAACATCGTTAAAAGAATGGGAAAAAGGTACGCCATCTCTCAACTTAAAAGGCGATCCTGAGAAAAACGAAGAGCTTCGTGCCGAATATGACGGTGTCAATCCGGGATTTCACATGAACAAAACATATTGGAATACGGTTGATTTTAATTCTGATGTCAACGATAAAATTATCTGCGAATTAATCAATCTCTCTTATGATTTGGTATATAAAAGTTTGACTAAAAAACTTCGGGATGAAATTGAGAAGAGTTAAAAGGGAAAAGAGAATAGGGACAAGTTAAAGGAATTAGTAGCTAATGCCTTTTACCTTATCCCTATTGCCTTTCTAATATTTATTTACTCAACTCCACAAAATATTTATAAAACAACGGAATCGTTTCAATACCTTTTAAGTAATTAAAAATTCCGAAATGTTCGTTTGGAGAATGAATGGCATCCGAATCCAAACCAAATCCCATTAAGATGGTTTTTGATTTCAATTCTTTTTCAAACAACGCCACAATCGGAATACTTCCCCCTGAACGAACCGGAATTGCAGGCACACCAAAAGTCTCGGTATATGCTTTATTAGCCGCTTTATAGCCAATGCTGTCAATTGGCGTTACATAGCCTTGTCCGCCATGATGAGGGGTAACTTTTACTTTCACCGATTTTGGTGCAATACTGACA
Source organism: Flavobacteriaceae bacterium (assembly GCA_947478365.1). Lineage (GTDB taxonomy): Bacteria > Bacteroidota > Bacteroidia > Flavobacteriales > Flavobacteriaceae > Flavobacterium. The sequence goes on from CANJWG010000068.1 coordinate 8,750, forward strand.
AAATGTTTCGAAAATAATTCTGTGATTTCATTCCAATCTTGATTAGGTACTAAACGCATTGAAATTTTAGCATATGCTTTACCTGCAATTACAGTTTTAGCGCCTTCTCCGGTATAGCCGCCCCAAATTCCGTTAACGTCTAATGTTGGGCGAATGGAGTTTCTTTCATTGGTTACATAACCAGTTTCGCCATACACATCTTCAATGTCTAAGGCTTTTTTATAGTTGTCTAAAACGAATGGTGCTTTTGCCATTTCGGCTCTTTCAGCAGCGGTCAGTTCTTCCACTTTATCATAAAAACCGGGAATCGTAATGTGATTGTTTTCATCGTGAAGCGAAGCAATCATTTTGGTCAATACATTAATAGGATTAGCTACAGCACCACCGTATAATCCGGAATGCAAATCGCGATTTGGACCAGTAACTTCCACTTCAACATAACTCAATCCACGCAAACCAGTGGTGATACTTGGCTGTTGGTTTGAAATCATTCCGGTATCAGAAATCAATATTACATCGCAGCTTAATTTTTCCTGATTTCTTTCTACAAACCAGCTCAAGCTTTTTGAACCCACTTCTTCTTCGCCTTCAATCATAAATTTTACGTTGCAAGGCAAATTATTGTTTGCAATCATGTATTCAAAAGCTTTGACATGCATATACATTTGACCTTTGTCATCACAAGAACCACGGGCAAAAATGGCACCTTCAGGATGAATTTCAGTTGTTTTGATTACAGGTTCAAATGGTGGAGAAGTCCAGAGTTCCATTGGATCTGGTGGTTGCACATCATAGTGTCCGTAAACTAATACTGTTGGTAAGGTTGCGTCTATGATATGTTCTCCAAAAACTATTGGATAACCAGGTGTTTCACAAATTTCTACAAAGCTACAACCAGCTTTTTCTAAACTAGATTTTACCGCGTCAGCAGTAGCAATAACATCATGAGCATAAGCGGTATCAGCACTTACGGATGGGATTTTTAATAATTCGATTAATTCATTAATAAAACGTTCTTTGTTTTGCTGAACGTAGTTTTTTATGTTGTCCATGGCTTTGTTTTTGATAGAAACCAAAAGTACAAAAATCAGTTGTTATTTTTTTAAATAATTTCCTTTGAAAGTTTGAAGTTATGATTATATTTGCAGCCACTTATTGATACAATCAATTTTGCGGGTATGGTGAAATTGGTAGACATGCCAGACTTAGGATCTGGTGCCGCAAGGCGTGTAGGTTCGAGTCCTATTACCCGCACAAAAA
>CANJWG010000069.1 GCA_947478365.1 Flavobacteriaceae bacterium
CTGTGTTTTCTTTTATGAGACCTTCAGTTTGTATATTTTTGATATCTGGTTGAACTTCAACACGAATACTCAAGACACTTGCATCATTTTGAGCTTTTTTCCCTAAGAGGTTTAAAAGCTGTGATTTACCACTTCCATTTTTACCTGTTATAATCGTTAGGTCATTTAAATCGTCACTTTCAAAAGGCTCAAGTGATTTGTATTCGTCAGAAAGGATAATTTTCATTTATATTTCTTTTTTATTGAGTCGTCGCTATCAATTGTGGCTAACGTACGACGCTTTGTTTAGTTACCGATGCCAGCGAAGCCGAATCTGGATTTAAAGATAGAATTTTCTTCGTGAAACGCAATTTTCTAATTTGCACTAAACCAGTTAATTGAACAAAGCGTAGGTTATGCGCATGGAAATTTATTCATTTTCATCCACTAAAATTGCTGTGCCATCAATTCCGGGGGTAACTTTCACAACAAATCCAAAAGAATTATCACTATATTTTTCTGCTAATTTTTTCCAATTAGTTGCCAAAAACCAAGCTGCGCCTCTAGTTCCTGTTTCTCCTAAACCAGCAATAATTATCCACGTTTTCTTGGGGAAGTTTATGTGTTTATATTTTATTACAAAACCATAATCGTTAACACCATCATCTTCAAATTCTTTAGAAGTTTGATTATTAATGATTTTATTTCCATCAAACGAATAAAATTTATTGTCTGATTGACTCAGAATATATGTACAATAAAAGTTACTTCCTCCGAATGAAATAAATGACAAATCAAGCTCATTTTTCAGATCTTCATCTGTAGATATAATCGATTTAGAACCGACTATTTTAGAAACCAAATCGATTAAATATTTTAAAGAAACAGCATCTGCATATGCAAGAAGTTTTGAACTTCTTATATATGCTCCGCCATATTTCATAAGTGGATATCCATATTGTGTTTGAATTTCAGATCGAATTTGTAAAGAAGGTAATACCAAATAAAGTTTTTCAGTTTTATAATAACCAAAAATCTTATTAAACTTTCTGTGCTGAATTTTAATCTTGAAATATCTGTAGGTTTCAATTATTCCGATTGATAAAAACCCAGCAATTAAACTTCCAATAATTCCTGGAACATATGAATTTAGTAAAATGTCATTATCAATATAAATAAGCATAATAGATTGATTTTAATTGGTTACGTGAGCATACCTTGCGCATAACTTGTATATAGGCGCTATAAAGTAGCGACTATACACCGCTATTAGGGTAGATTTGAGCAACTCAATAGCATTTCTCATTCAAATATACTATTTTTTAAACTGAAGTAATAAAATAAACCAAGTAAAAGAAAAAATGATGCCTCAAGCATTGGGATGTTCGTATAAGTAAAAATTTTAGGCCCTTTCAAAGTCAAACTAAACCCCCAAGATAGAAAAACGAATTCTTTGACCGTTAGCAAAAAGAACAGCAACTAAAGGGAAATGATATAAGCTGTATTTTCTCATTATTGAATTACTGTTAATCAAAGTTCTTTGCTTATGAGTTCCATGTTTATATTATTCTGTTGTTTGTTGTTTGGTTGTTTACAGTTGCCGCTAACTAATTAATATCTCTAAACAGTAAATATATTTTGTAATTTATACAGCAAAGCAAATAACCGAAATACGTGTTTATGCGTATTTATTTACTAAAAAAGACTTGCTTTTAAGAAGTTTTCGAGAGCATGATATTGTTTGAAAACTTTTCTTTAAGGATTTTCATATCCTCACTTACTTTTCTGTCCAAAACTTTGGCATAATGCTGAGTGGTTCGCAGGTTTTTGTGACCTAGCATTTTGCTTACGCTTTCGATAGGTACACCGTTAGTGAGGGTTACTGTTGTGGCAAAAGTGTGTCTGGCAATGTGAAAGGTGAGTTCTTTGTTGATTTTACAGATGTCTGCTATCTCTTTTAAATAAGCATTCATCTTTTGATTGGATAGAATAGGGAGGAGCTTGTCTTCATTAATGCATTGAGGATGATTTTCATATTTATCGATTATGATTTGTGTTAGTGGTAAGATTGGGATTTTGGAAGCGGATTCTGTTTTTTGGCGGTGGGTTGAAATCCATTTTTCGCCGTCTATACCAATAACAATATTTGCTTTAGATAAGTTGAAAACATCAATATAAGCTAATCCCGTGAAACAACTTAACAGGAACATATCTCTAACTAGTTCTAGGCGTTTGATTTTTAGTTCTTTGTTTATTATTATTTCAATTTCTTCTTGACTTAAATAAACTCTTTCAATTTCTCTCACTTTTCCTTTGTAGCTTAAAAAAGGGTCTTTTTCTATCCAACCATTGACATAGCATTGTTTTATAATTTTGCCAAAGTTACGGATGTATTTAATAGTCGAATTGTTATTGCAATTCTTAGTATTTCTAAGGAAAAAATCAAAGTCATTGATAAACGCAATGTCAACTTTGCTAATGGCAATGTCATTTATACTGTATTGTTTTTTTAGAAATTCTCTTGTATGGTTTAATGCTGTTTCGTATTTCTTGTGGGTATTAATAGAGAATTCTTTTCCAATTAACTCTTTCATGCGCTTGTTATGGTCTTCGAAGATAATTAGCAACATTCTTTGATTTTCTTCAATGCCTAATAGTTTGTTTTTGAAGTTTAGCACATTTATTTCTTGGTCATTGTTGACCATCCATTTTTCAGTTTCATATACTTTGTTTTTGAGTATATCAAGATGACTATTTATTAATCTAGCTTCTTCTGAATTTCCTTTTATTTTGCCCGCTGCAATGTTCCATTTTGATTTTTCAACAAATCTAGAGGTGCTTAATTCGATTCGGGCTCCGTTGATCGTTATTCTTTGATAAATGGGAAGTAAGCCGTTTTTTGAAGCTTTGGAACTTTTCACGTAGAAAAGTATTGACATTTTGTGTTTCATTTTGTGGTGACTTTATTGTTATACAAATTACTTATTTAATGTTTATTTGTCAAGATGTTCATCTTTTGAACTGCTTGCTATCATTGGTTTTTCGAGAAATTCGGTTACCCTAATTTTGTTTTTTTTCGGGTAACCGATTTTAGCACCTTTGTAATGAGATTTAATGAATAATTTGAAAAGTAGGTAAAATGAAAAAGCCCATAAATCCTAAGATTTATGGGCTTTTAGTTCACTTTGAAAAGATAATTGTGGAGTCGCCGAGAATCGAACTCGGGTCCAAACAAGCAACTAAAGAGTTTTCTACACGCTTATTTTCTGATTGGATTTTCGATATAGTGATAGGCCAGAAACAGCCACACCATACTTATCTTCTTAAATTTTCGTAACAGCCCCGAAGCTTCACTGTTCTTAGGTTTATTTTTACGATTCACCTAAACCGACCGCCACAAACCAAAGCTATCGAGGTGAATCCTGCTTTCCTACCTTGTAGGACGAGGCTAATCTTACTTTAATTCAGATTATGCAGCAAGAGCGTAGTTTCCTTCGCCGTTTATGTTTTTGTGAATTTGGATTTACGAGCAAAAAACACAATGCTCGACGTGCTTACAATTCAATTCGACTTGCTGTCAAAACCAGTCGACCCCAAATTTGGATTTTTGAGTTAACAAAAATTGTTCCGTAAAAGTAGTCTAATAGATTAAAATTTACCAAGTAACCAATAAATAATTATAAAAAAATATAACCGTTATAAAAATCAGGCTATGTCAATAAAAACTAATTTTTTATGCAATTTTTTTTAATGAAACAAATCATCAATTTTTTGTGCCAATTGATAATCTAACTCCGTTATTATATTCTTATCATGACTGTACAATGTAATTTCTAATTGAAATGCTTTATGAATTTTACAATCAGGATGATGGTTAATTTCATCTGCATAACATGCTACTTTTAAAAGAAATTGAGCCAGTTCACTTTGTGATTTAAACTTAAAATTTGCTGCTAATTTTCCGTTAACTACGTTCCATTCCAAACTATTAATATTTACCGTTTAACAATTCACCTCCTATAGCTGATTTTGCTTCGATGCCTAATTTCTTCATCATTTCATACGTAGTACAAACGGCTGCCGAAGTGACAGGAATACCACATTCTGCTTGTATCAAATCGATAGCTTCCAATGATGGCATTTGCACACAAGCCGATACAACTAAAACATCTACATCGGTTAAGTCTAATTGTTTGTAGATTTCCAACAATTTCATTGGATTTTGTGCCGCTACTTCTAAATTATCCGGGATTTCAAGAGCAATACTTTCTTTTACTTTGATCCCTTGGTGTTCAATATAATCCACAACCATATCCGTTAACGGACGCATATAAGGTGTTATTATAGAAATTTGTTTAGAACCTAAAACTTTTAAACCATTAATCAATGCGCCAGCTGAAGTTACAATAGGAGTAGGGAAGTCATTGGCAATGGTTTCTTGATACAGATTCACTTCCGAAACGCAATGATAGCCTCTTCCCATGCTCATAATCGCTACCAAACAAGCATAACCCATTACATCTACATGCGCATCAGATAATTCCTGAGCACATTTCAAACTCATGGCATCCATGGCTTCAAGCTCTTCTTTTGTTACCTTCTTCATGCGCATTCTACTGCTGTGAAACGTAAAACGCTCGGGCAATATAGTTTCTCTGGCTCTAAAGATGGCAGGTATTTCTGTTTCCATCGTTACGTTTGATGATGGTACTATTTGTCCAATTCTATACTTTCTCATGAATACTTTTGTTTATGTCACCCTGAGCGTATACCTGTCGGCAGACAGGCAGACGAAGGGCTGTATTTTTTCATTTATGCTGAATTTAGTTCAACATCTTTTTTTTGGGGCATTGCCTTCGGCCCGCGCTTTCGCCCGCACACGGTGCCTGGCTCTATCGCTAACGCAATCTTTCTTTATATTGAAATTTCTTTTACCGTATTCACGATTGTTCCAATTCCTTCTACAGTAGCTTCAACCACATCACCATCGTGCAACCATTCTTGTGGATTTCTTCCTGCACCAACCCCAGCTGGTGTTCCAGTAGCTATAATATCTCCAGGTTCTAATGTAAATACAATGCTCAAATCCTCTATCAAATCGTTGATGTTAAACAATAAAAATTTAGTGTTAGAGTTTTGTTTTTCAATACCATTTACTTTTAATGATAAATTCAAATTATGTGGATTTTCAATTTCATCTTTAGTTACTAAAATTGGTCCCATTGGAGCAAATGTATCTTGTCCTTTTGAAACTATCCATTGTCCTTCTCTACGGCAATCACGCGCTGAAATGTCATTTATTACTGTATAACCAAAGACATAATCCATAGCATTGGCTTTGGGAACGTATTTTCCTTTTTTTCCAATTACCACAGCTAATTCTACTTCCCAATCTAATTGACTTGTAAGTTTGGTGTTTTTGATGATGTCTGTATCGGTAGCTGTAACCGTTGTTGGTGGTTTCGAAAAGATAATTGGTTTTTGAGGTAATTTTCCTGTGGTATCTAATGTTCGTGCACTTTCAGCTACATGCTCAGTATAGTTTAAACCTATTCCTATGATATTTTTTCTTGGCTTTGGAATTGGAGCAAGGAAGGTCACTTCATCCATTTCATAAGCGATTTCTTCGAAGAAAGTCGGTTCCGTTTCGGCTATCATATCATTGAGTTCTTCCACCAATTCAAATCCCATATCAATTAATTCCAACATACTAGATGGTAATGGAAAATTTGATATTTCACCAAAGTCTTCCATATCAATAACTTGATTATTGTGAATGAATCCGAGTCGTGGTTCTTCGCTATCTTGTGTTTTGTAAGTCAGTAGTTTCATGATTTATTCTAAAGTATTAACTATTTTTTTTTGAATTTTTATAAATATTAATCACTACAATTAAACTCCACCATACTATAGAAATATATCCTAATAAAATTGCGTAAGTATTATCTTGGCGTATTAAATAAATGCTTAAAAACAAGAAAATTAGTATTATAACATTGAACGATTTAAAAGCGTTAATCAAAAAAGATTTTATCGAGTTCATTTTATTTTAGTTTAAAGTTTTTACTTTTCTATTTATTCTCTTTTTTTCTTCCTAAATCATTTGATGTCCATTATTCTCTGTGTATTCTTTCCCTTGATAAAGTCCTAATTTTTCAATTACTGGCAAATCATTAAAGTTGAATAAGCAAGCATCTTCTGTATCAGAAAGATTATGATGTTCGTGCCATGCCCACGAAGGTACACAGAAAATGTCGCGTTCCTTCCAGTCAAATCGTTGGCCATTAATTATGGAATAGCCATTTCCTTTAGCACATTGGTAGACGAAAGAACCGGTATGCTTGTGCGCTTTTCCTTTGAAACCAGCTGGTAATAATTGAATTGAAGCACTCATGGTTTGCATTACATGTCCACCAGTTAAGGGATTGGAATATTGCATAAGTATACCATCAAATAAATTGACTTCATTCACTTTAAGAGCTTCTAATAGAGCTGGATAAACGTTCTTCCAAGAATATTTAAACAAAGGTGAATAAGGTTTGTCCCAAGTTTTATCTGCTGGAATCAATCCTGCACAACCATAGGTTATTGGTGAAAAATTGACTTCATTTATCAAAGGTTGTTTGCCATCATAAACAGCATAATCATTTGCTTCTAAAGCATTTACCAACGGAATATCCAAACCGTCTTGCCAAATGCAGGTTTTGCCATTAGTATCAACGCCATGTTCGTGCCAGGTTGAATTGGGTGTAATCACAAAATCATTGACTTCGAAGGTAATTTTGTTTCCATCAACAACAGTGTAACCACCTTCACCTTCCATAATAAAACGCAGAGCCGAAGCCTTGTGTCGGTGTGCCGAAGTACTTTCGCCCGGACGCGTTACTTGTATTCCGGTATACAGCCATCCTACAGCGGCCGATACATCTTTACGTTTGTCGTTTACTAAATAAACAACACGTCTTCCTGCCTGCTCTGGAGTAACTAATTCCGATGATTTTAAAACCAAGTTACGTAAATCTTCATATTTCCATAGCATTGGAACAGAGGAGCTTCTTGGTTCCCATGGCTCAATGTCGTTAGCAACTGTCCATAAGGCACCAGCTCCAAGTGCTTCCAATTCTTTATAGTACGCTTCGAGTTCGGGTGAATCCTGAACTCTTGCTCTTCCTATTTGGTCGTCTGAATAATTGTTTGTTTCCATTTATATTGTCTTAGTACTTAATACTTCAGTCTTAATACTACTTTTTATTAAACTCCTCGTGATTGTCTATAAAAGTAATGTTTTTAGTTGGTGCGGTATTGACACGTAAATCAAAAATATCAAAACGATTATAATGACCTAGAATGTCATGCATTTGTTTTGGTTGTATGCATTTGCTTAAATCAATATCAGCATAAATAATACCTTCGTCATCAATTAGTGGCTCACCTATCACAGCACCATTCGGACCAATAAATCCTGAGAAAGCAGAGTTTTTTCGGGTAAGTAATTCATCTACATTAGGAACATCAGCACGCAAAGCGTCTTTTATTTCTTGTGAAATCGTTGAACATGATACTATTGTAAACAGTTTTCCCTCGAACGAATGGGCAGCAGCTCTAATTTTGATGGCTTCTGACATATCATAATCGGGTGGGGCAACAGGCAATGAAATATAATTGGCAATATGTATGAGTTCGCCTTGCGATAGCAAGGTGAAACGCGCTAAAGTATTGGTATTTTCACCACAAGCCAAGGTTCCTATTGGTCCAACTTCGGTATCATAGACTTTCAAAGAAGAACCATCACCCGAAGTCCAAGTTAGTTTTTCTGCCCATGTTGGGACTAACTTTCGGTGTTTTCCAATAAGATTGCCGTGATTATCAATAATGAGATTGGTATTATATATTTCTCCATAACTAGTACCACGTTCGTTAATTCCAATAACAATGTGAATGTTGTTATCTTTCGCTGCCTTAAACAATGGCTTAATAGATTCATCAGTAACAGCAACTGAGTTTTTATATAATTGTTCATACCATTTACTGCCTTGTACTGGTGTCATAATCCAGTTCCAATAAGGATATCCTGCCACAAACACTTCTGGGAAAGCGATAAGTTGCGCACCATTAGCACTAGCTTCTTTCACAAACGAAATAGCTTTGGCTATTGTTTTTTCTACATCAAGAAAAACGGGAGAAGTTTGTACGGTAGCCGCTTTGAATTTTTTGAAATCCATTTTGATTAAGGAATTAGGAATTTCGAAATTTTCTCTTTCATGGTGTCATTGAAAGCTTCCGCTTTGATATTACCTCTGTCATCTGAAATGCCAACATTTACCAATGTTACTTCGCCTTCTAAACAAGTTTGATCATTTTCATCCTCAAATCTGAAACCACAATGAACAGAAGCGCCTCCAAGTTTAATTACCCATAGTTTTTTGGTTAACATTTCTCCTAATCGTGCCGGTTGTTTGAATTGTACTTTTAAATCAACTGTTGGTATTCCGTTTGTCTCGTGTATTTTTGAAAATGGTCTGTCGAGGGCTTCTTCAAACCAATCTTCTACCAAATCATTTAGCATTTCTAAAAATCTTGGATAGAAAACGATTCCAGCATAGTCCACATGCTTGAAACGTATTTTTTCTTGTTTTGTAAAAGGTTGATTCATAGTCTTTATTCTATTATCTATTTTCTATATTCTTTTTATTTCAATTTAAATCGTTGTATTTTACCGGTCTCTGTTTTTGGCAAAGCTTCAGTAAAATTTATTACTCTAGGATATTTATATGGCGCAGCTACTTCCTTGAACCATTGTTGAATATGGTTCTTCATATTATCTGATGCTTTACTTTTATCTTTCAATACGATGTGGGCGCAAACTAACATTCCACGTTCCTCATCTTGCAAACCAATTACGGCACATTCCAAGACATCTTCATGTGTTAATAGTACACTTTCTACCTCGACCGCACCTATGTTATATCCAGAAGAAATAATCATATCATCACCACGAGCTACAAACCAAAAATAACCCTCTTCATCTTGGCGAAAAATATCACCAGTAGAATTCCAGCCGTTTACGACATATTCTTTTTGCTTTTCAATCCGATTCAAATATTTGCAACCAGTAATGCCCCGTACAACTAATCTTCCTGGTTCGTTTGTTGGAACTTGATTTCCATTGTTATCAATAACTTTAGCTTCATAGCCAGTAATAGCAACGCCAGTGGCGCCAGGCTTCATATTTTTTTCATTAGACGATATAAAGATATGCAACATTTCGGTTGCACCAATACCGTCAATTATTTTTAGTCCGGTTGCTTCATACCAATCCTGCCATACTTTTAACGGCAAGTTTTCGCCTGCTGAAACACATTTACGTAAACTGGATATATCAAATTCGTTTACCTTGGTTGTAATGATTCTCCATGCCGTTGGTGCTGTAAAGCAAATCGTTATTTTATATTCTTGAATTGCTTTTAGAAGTGAATCAGGTGAAGGTTTTTCAATTAAAAAGGTGGAAGCTCCAAAATACATAGGAAACAAAACCAATCCACCTAAACCAAAAGTAAAGCCTAATGGTGGGCTTCCAGTAAAAATATCGTCAGCGGTTGGTTGTAATGAATATTGTGGGAATGCTTCGCAAATGTTCAAAATATCTTTATGAAAGTGTGCCGTCATTTTGGGCAAACCCGTTGTTCCTGAGGTGAATCCGATTAGGGCAACTGCATCTGATTTGGAATGATAATTATCAAATGTTTTTGGTTTTGAAGCTATCAATTCTTCTAATTGCGAAATGCCATAATAACAAATAGATTTTATAAAATCAGACTTTACTAATTGCATTTCTTCGGCTAAATC
>CANJWG010000070.1 GCA_947478365.1 Flavobacteriaceae bacterium
CGTTTAAAAAAAAGTTAGATTATCGTAAATTCTGGGCTTTAGCTTCTAATGTTTTGAATTTCAGTATATTTTTATAAAAAACAACAATAAAAAAATTAATTAATTTTTAGGAATAATGCAGAATAAAGGTCTAGTTAAATTTTTCGCAATACTATTTGCATTGGTAAGTATCTATTCACTTTCGTTCACATTTGTGGCCAATAAAGTAAAAGAGGATGCCAAAAACTTCGCAGGAAACAATCCGGCAAAAGAGATTAAATATCTTGATTCTATTGGAAAAGAAAAAGTCTTTCTTGATTTTTTTACTTACAATGAAGTAAAAGACAAACAAATCAATAAAGGTCTTGACCTTGAAGGAGGAATCAACGTAATTCTTCAAATATCTGTTAAAGATGTTTTGAAACAATTATCTAACAATTCTAAAAACCCTGTTTTCAATAAAGCATTAGAAGATGCAAAAAGAGATCAAGTTGGTAATCAATCGTATCTTGATGCTTTTTTCGTAGCTTTCGATAAAAACTCAAATGGTACTGTAAAATTAGCTTCTCCTGATATTTTTGCTAACAGAAATCTTCAAGGGCAAATCGATTTTAATATGACCGATGACCAAGTGAAAAAGGTCTTGATTAAAAAAATTGACGAATCTGTTGAATCGGCTTTTGGTGTATTGAGAAGCCGTATTGATAAATTTGGTGTAACACAACCAAACATTGTTAAACTTGGTCAAACAGGAAGAATCCTTATTGAATTACCAGGAGCTAAAGATGTAGACCGTATCAAAAAATTAGTTTCAAGCAAAGCAGAATTAGAGTTTTGGGAAACATACAAAGCTGAGGAGTTAATGGGCTTTTTAAGTTCAGCAAACGAAGCTTTGAAAGCTACTGTTAAAAAAGATGAGAAAGTGGCTGCTGCTAAACCTGCAGATACATTGACTAAATTATTGACGGATGATAAAGTAAAAGATTCAGCTGCGGCTAAAAAAGGTAACAATCCATTATTTGATAAATTCATTTCTCAAGGTGGTGGACCGGTTTTAGTAATTGCTTCACCAAAAGATACAGCAACAATCAACTCTTATTTGAGAAGACCTGAAATTCGTAATTTATTACCTGCAGACAAACGTTATGTGAAATTTGCTTGGGGAAAACCGGATGTGAAAGTTGATGAGAAAACCAAAAAAGAAACTGAAACAGTTGAATTATATGCTTTAAAAGGTAACAGAGATAATATTGCTCCAATGAGTGGTGGTGTTATTGTTGATGCCCGAGATACGTTTGACCAAATGGGTAAACCAGCAGTTTCTATGCAAATGAATGGTGCTGGAGCAAGAGTTTGGGAAGAGTTGACAGGAAGAGCTTTTACACAAAAAAGTTGTATAGCAATAGCTTTAGATAACGTTGTGTATTCTGCTCCTGGAGTTACTTCTGGACCAATTTCAGGTGGAAGATCAGAAATTACAGGAAGTTTTGAAGTTGCAGAAACTAAAGATTTAGCCAACGTTTTAAGAGCTGGTAAATTACCTGCTGCTGCCGAAATTATTCAGTCAGAAGTGGTTGGACCATCTTTAGGAGCCATCGCAATTCATGCAGGTTTAATTTCTTCTATCGTTGGATTCCTTATGGTATGTTTATGGATGGTGTTCTATTATGGAAGAGCAGGTTGGTATGCAAATGCTGCTTTGATATTAAACTTACTTTTCTTGTTTGGTGTTATGGCAAGTTTTGGTTTCGTATTAACATTACCTGGAATTGCTGGTATCGTTTTAACTTTAGGAACTGCAGTTGATGCAAACATCATCATCTATGAAAGGGCAAAAGAAGAACTACGCGACGGAAAAACATTAGGTGATGCTGTCATTACTTCTTATGGTTGGAAAGGAGCTATGCGTTCTATCATTGATGCAAACGTAACACACGTATTGACAGGAACAATTTTATATGTTTTCGGAACAGGATTGGTTCAAGGATTTGCCTTAACTCTTCTAATTGGTATAGTAACGTCATTGTTTACTTCAATCTTTATAGCAAGAATCTTTATCGATAGAGATATTGCTCACAATAGAAAATTGACATTCTCCACCAGTATCACTAAAAACTGGTTTACAGGTTTCCATTTTGATTTTATTGGTATTAAAAAATGGACTTACTTGTTTTCATCTGCGGTTGTGGTTGCTAGTTTAATTTCAATTTTCTTTGTTAATGGATTGGATCAAGGGGTTGATTTCGTTGGAGGAAGAACGTTCCAGGTGAAATTTGAAAAACCAGTTGAACCAACTCAAGTTTCTGAAGAATTATCAAAAGCTTTTGGCACAACCGTTGAAGCCAAAGTATTTGGTGAAAATGATCAATTAAAAATCACAACCAAATACAAAATTAAAGAAGAAGGTGTTGAGGTAGATAAAGAAGTAAACGAAAAATTATTTGCCAGTTTGAAAAAGTATTATGGTGCTAATCAAACGTATGAGAAATTCATTAATTCGTATGATGGCAAAAAATTCGGAGTATTGCAATCGTCTAAAGTTGGTGCAGCGATTTCTGCGGATATTAAAACAAACTCATTCTGGGCTGTTATCGGTGCCATGTTAGTTGTTGGTTTATACCTTGTGATTTCGTTCCGCAAATGGCAATATTCACTTGGTGCATTGGCCGCCGTTTTTCATGATGTTGTTTTCGTATTGGGTATTTACTCTTTCTTATACAAATACATGCCTTTCCATATGGAAATGGATCAGCACTTTATTGCAGCCATCCTAACGGTTATTGGTTACTCTATGAACGACACCGTAATTGTATTTGACAGAATTAGAGAGTTCCTTGCCGGAGATAGAAAAGGACACTTTAAAGATGTGGTAAACGCCTCTATTAATACTACGCTTTCAAGAACATTGAATACGTCGTTAACGATGATTATGGTATTGTTAATTATGTTCATCTTTGGTGGCGATTCAATCCGAGGATTTATCTTCGCGATGTTAGTGGGTATTATTGTTGGAACTTATTCTTCATTATTTATTGCAACACCGGTATTGGTTGATACAATGAGTAAAGAAGCCATTGAAGATATTGAAAAAAGACACGGTAACTAAGTTACTTAGTTTATAAAATAAAAAAGGGTTGTCAGTTTTTGACAACCCTTTTTTTGTTAGATTTGTTTAGAAGAAATTGGCCAATATTTGTTAATAATGAAAAGCAAGATTTTAAATTTACTTGTAGTACTTACTTCACTTGTAGGTTTTTTAGAATGGGGAGAAACGAATCAACTATTTTTGGTTCAGGTTGAAGCAGAAATAATTTTAAAATTGTTTAAGAATCCAAGTTCAGCGTTACACCCTTTTGTAATACTCCCATTGATCGCACAATTACTCTTGTTATTTACTCTTTTTCAGCCTAAACCTAATAAAATATTGACCTTTATTGGTATTGCTTTGCTGACATTATTGTTAGGCTTTATGTTTATAATTGGAGTTATAAGTTTGAATATTAAAATAATATGTTCTTCTATTCCTTTTTTAATAACAGCTGTTTTAACTGTTAGACATTACACAGATAAAAACTCAAAACAAAAAAGCCAAACAAATTAGTTTGGCTTATTATTTTTAATAATGTTTCTCAACACTGCTTTATCAGGATAATTAAGGACTTCTAAAGTAATATCTTTATTTTTGGAAGTCTTTCCATAAATAATATACAGTTTGCCACCTTCTTCCTTGATATTGCTTTTGTCAAAATCCACATCGCCATGGGTTAAAACGTTTCTGATATCAGTAGTGTCTACCCAATCTTCTGAAAGTCTCCGCGAAGCTTCAATATCGTACAAAAAAGGCTTGTTTCTGAGGTCATTTAAAACTCTCGCATTGGGGAAATAATTGCAACGGGTATCTTTTCCGCTAAGTACCATAGCCACAAAAAAACATCCCATAACCAAACCCACTAAATAGTAGGCAAAACGTTGGTAAAACTTCATACTGATTAATTTTGCACAAAAGTAATCAATGTTAGTTTGTCAATAAATTTTTAAAGAAGATTATTTTAGAACACAATCAAATTAATATCATTATCGGGAAGATTAAACCAGTCGCCTATGGCTTTGTTGGTTAAAATACCATGATATAAATAGACACCGTTTTTCAATCCTTTATTACAGCGAATAGCACTTTCTAAACCGCCATCTTCGGCAATTTGTAATAAGTAAGGTGTTATAATATTACTTATAGAAAGTGAAGCTGTCTTGGAATAACGAGACGGTATGTTAGGAACACAATAGTGTACAACATTATTTTTGATAAAGGTTGGAGATTCGTGTGTAGTAACTTCCGAAGTTTCGAAACAACCGCCAGTATCAATACTAACATCTACAATCACAGCGCCTTTTTTCATGTGCTCTACCATCGTTTCGGTTACGACAACAGGACAACGGTCTTTTCCCCGCATGGCACCAATAGCAACATCACATCTTCGCAACGCTTTTAATAATGATTTTGGTTGTATGGTTGAAGTAAATATTCTTTGATTTAGATTATTCTGCAAACGACGTAATTTGGTAATTGAATTGTCAAATACTTTTACGTTGGCTCCCAAACCTAGCGCTGTTTTAGCGGCAAATTCACCCACAGTTCCAGCTCCTAAAATTACCACATCAGTGGGAGGAACACCAGTAATATTACCAAGTAATAATCCTTTTCCGAATTCGTTGTTTATCATGAGTTCGGCTGCAATTAAAACCGAGGCGATCCCTGCAATTTCACTCAATGATTTCACAGCAGGATAGGAGCCATCTTCATCTTTTATGTATTCAAAAGCAAGTGCGGTAATTTTTTTCTTTGATAATGCTTCAAAGTATTCTTTTTTTCGAGTTTTTAGCTGAATAGCAGAAATCACAATAGCATTCATGTTTACTAATGCAATTTCCTCCATGGTCAGAGGTTCAACCTTCAGAATCATAGGGCAACTCAACACTTTTTTAATATCTTTGGTAATCATTGCGCCGGCATCACTAAATTCTTTATCCGTATAGCTGGAACTCAATCCAGCACCTGATTCTATCATAACTTTATGGCCATGAGAAGTAAGTGAATTCACTGCATCAGGCGTTAAACAAATACGTCTTTCCTGATAAGAAGTCTCTTTTGGAATTCCGATAAAGAGTTCGCTTTTATGGCGATATACTTCTAATTTTTCCTCTTGAGGTAGAAGTTGTTGCTTAGTGAAAGGTGTAATAGCCATAATGCACAATTGTAATTTTGCACCAAATTACAAAAAAAATATTCAATTATGTCAATCTGAGATTTCTTTTACCATCAACAGATTGAGATAAAATAATCGTAGAAAAATCATCAGGAAGTAAATTCGGAATTTTTTCAGCCCATTCAATAAAGCACCAGTTGCCCGAATATAAATAGTCCTCAATTCCCATATCTAACGCTTCGATTTCCGATTTCAACCGATACATATCAAAGTGATATACCTTTTGATTGTCATCGGCTTGATATTCATTTACCAATGAAAATGTTGGACTGCTGGTAGCATCAGTCACGCCTAATTCTTTTGAAACTGCTTTGATTAGAGTTGTTTTTCCAACGCCCATATTGCCGTGAAAAAGTATAACTTTATTTGGCTTTTCGTCAAGTATTTTTTTGGCTACTTGTTTTATTTCGTCAAGTGAAAAAATGATTTCCATAAGATGAGTAATTAGTGATTAGTGAAGTTTTGCTATTCACTAGTCACTTTCTATTTAGGATTAAAAACTAAAAAAGGAACAATCATTTCTTCCAATGAAATTCCACCATGCTGATAAGTATTTTTGTAATAACTCACATAATGATTGTAGTTATTGACATAGGCCAAAAATAAATCATTCTTCGCAAATATGTATGAACTACTCATGTTGATAGTTGGCAATCCTATTTTCTTCGGGTCTTTAACAGCATAAACGTCCTTATCTTCATAGGTAAGACTTCTTCCGGTTTTGTAGCGTAAATTCAAACTTGTGTTTTTGTCGCCAATAACTTTAGTAGGATGTTTTACGTTTATAGTTCCATGGTCAGTAGTGATTATCAATTTGAAACCTAATTTTTGAGCTTGTTGAATAATTTCCAGAAGTGGTGAATTCTTGAACCAACTCAAGGTTAAGGAACGATAAGCTTTATCATCAGAGGCTAATTCTTTCACAACATCCATTTCGGTTTTGGCATGTGACAGCATATCCACAAAGTTGTAAACTACTGTTACCAAATTATTATCTTTTAGTCCTTTGAAGTTTTCGGCTAATTTTTTTCCGCTTGCCAAATTGGTAATCTTAAAATAATCTTGTTTGATATTTAATCCCAATCGTTTTAAATGTGCCGTTAAAAACTCCGCTTCATAAAGGTTTTTGCCGCCTTCTTCCACATCATTTTTCCAATATTGTGGAAACTGTTTTTCCATTTCAATAGGCAATAATCCAGAGAAGATTGCATTTCGGGCATATTGTGTTGCAGTTGGTAAAATAGCATAATAGGGGACTTCTTTTTCTAGTTTGTAATGATTCCCTATTACGCTTTCCATGGCTTTCCATTGGTCATAACGAAGGTTATCTATAACAACAAAAAGTACAGGTTTATCTTTTTTTACCAATTCAGGAACAACTAATTCTCTGAATAAAGTATGCGATTGAATTGGTTTGTCAGCTTTCGGCTCACTCGAGCCAAGGCGGACAGGCGTAGCAAACCAATCTTCATAGTTGCGTTCAATAAATTTACTAAACTGCGCATTGGCTTCAACTTTTTGACTCTCTAGAATTTCAAACATACTTTGATCGTTTATGTTTTCTAATTCTAATTCCCAAAATATTAGTTTTCTATAAAGTTCAACCCAATCTTCATAACTATTTACCATGGCCATTTCCATAGCAATTTTTCTAAATTCTTTTTGGTAATCGAGTGTTGTTTTTTCAGAAATCAATCTAGAATGATCAA
Organism: Flavobacteriaceae bacterium; assembly: GCA_947478365.1. GTDB lineage: Bacteria > Bacteroidota > Bacteroidia > Flavobacteriales > Flavobacteriaceae > Flavobacterium. Next base: position 6,953 of record CANJWG010000070.1, read on the forward strand.
GATTTTTCTTCAAGCTCAATAATATCTGATGCGGATTTACAGGTTTTATCAAATAGTCCGCAATTTTAGAACCAATGGCTTCCTCCATAATATATTCTTCCTCACTTTTGGTAATCATAATCATTGGTGTAGAAGACTTTTTCTCTTTCATTTCCGATAGCGTTTCTAATCCACTCATTCCGGGCATGTTTTCATCAAGAAAAACAATATCGAAGTTGCCATCTTCAAAAGCATCAACAGCATCCCGACCATTATTGAAAGTTGTTACTTTATAGTTTTTCTTTTCCAGAAAGAGGATATGAGGTTTAAGTAAATCAATTTCATCATCAACCCACAGAATTTTGATAGTATCCATATTTATGATATTGTTTAATGCAAATTACTATTATTATAAAACGCAGTATTATCAAAATTATTATAAAATAATTAAAATTTATACAAACTCAATTTAAACTTTAACAATCAAATTAATGTTAAAGTATTTTTGATCTTAATGATATTATTTATATTTGATAGATTCTTAAACTTATTATTAATTTAAATCTATACAAATGAAAAAAGTAATCTTATCAATCGCGGTTGTAGCGTTTTTGTTTTCAATGAATTTGAATGCTCAAGAAAAGAAATCTGAAAAAGCTAAAACAGAAAAATCATGTTCCGCTGCTGAAAAAAAAGCGTGCAGTAAAGAAAAAAAAGCATGTTGTGCTGCAAAAAAAATGGAAGAGAAAAAATAATTCAACTAAATTATTTTGAAAAGTGCCTCAATTTTAGAGGCACTTTTTTTGTTTAATTACTTTTAAATTAGTCATAATACTATACATTTGGAGACTTTTTTATTTTTAAAAGTTGAACAATTATCAAAAAAATAAACTTATGCAATTAAAAAACAAACTTACCCTTAGCATGCTTTCGGCTTTATTCTTTCTAAGCTGTAGTAAAAAAGAAATTCATTACGAAGATCCACTACTTACTAACCGAGACACAACTGTAAATCCTGGGGATGATTTTTTTCATTATTCCAATGGTGGTTGGTTTGCAAAACACCCTATTCCAAGTACGGAAAGTAGCAATGGTATTTTTAGAACTATTGGTGATACCATTAATGCTCAAATTAAAGACATTTGTGAAAAATCAGCAGCAAACAAAGCTGCCTCAAAAGGGAGTAATGAACAAAAAATAGGTGATTTTTATGCTTCTGGAATGGATACATTATCTATTGAAAAAACAGGGATGAAATCATTATCAAATGATTTATCGAAAATTGATGCTATAATAGATGTTCCAACGTTAATGAATACTATTGGTTATCTCCATACAATAGGAGCTGGCCCGGCGTTTTCTTTTTATGTTGGACAAGATGATAAAATAAGTTCTAAAAATGCTTTGTTTTTTGCTCAAGGCGGTTTGGGATTAGGCCAAAGAGATTATTATTTTAACACTGACGCTGAAACTGTAAAAATCAGAACTGAATATGTAAAGCATTTGGAAGCAATGTTTAAATTAATGGGAGACGATGCGACTAAAGCAAATAAGGCGGCGTCTACAATCATGAATTTAGAAACCGATTTGGCTAAAAACAGTCGAAAACTGGAAGCCCTTCGCGATCCCATAAAGAATTACAACAAAATGACTTTGGCACAATTCAAATCGGCAACACCATCTATTGCCTGGGAAAATGTTTTGCCAAAATTAGGTATCAAAAAGGCCGATACCTTAATTGTTGGTCAACCTGAATTTTTCAAAGGATTGGATAAAGTTGTTACTTCATATTCTATTCAAGATTGGAAAACCTATTTGAAATGGGATTTGATTAACTCATATGCTTCTTTTTTGAATAATGCTATCGAAAAGCAAAACTTTACTTTCTATTCAACTATAATGAATGGCGTAAAAGAACAAAAACCGAGATGGAAAAGAATTGTGGAGCAAACAGATGGATCTTTAGGTGAATTGATAGGGCAAGTTTACATAAAGGATTATTTACCTGCAGGTTCTAAAGAAAAACTTTTAGAAATAGGAAATAACATTCGTGATGTTTATGCCGAACACATCAAGAAATTAGATTGGATGAGTGAGGAAACTAAGAAAAAAGCACTTTTTAAATTAAGTAAAATTGTAATGAAGGTAGGATATCCCGATAAATGGAAGGATATGAGCAGTGTTATTATCAAAAGAAATGACTATTGCGCCAATGTTATGGCAGTGAATAAATGGGAATACAATTATATGATAAATAAATATGGCAAACCGGTTGACAGAACTGAATGGGGAATGTATCCACAAACGTATAATGCTTATTATAATCCAAGTAACAATGAAATTTGTGTTCCTGCCTGTAATATTTTAGTTCCTGGATTTGAAGGGAGAATGCCAGATGATTCTATTTTGTATGGAATTATTGGTGGCTCTACTTTTGGTCACGAAATTACACATGGTTTTGATGATCAAGGAAGTCAATATGATGACAAAGGGAATTTGAACGACTGGTGGACAGCAGAAGATAAAGCAAAGTTTACTCAGAAAACAAAAGCAATTGTGGCTCAATTCAACAAGTTCGAACCGCTTAAAGGTAAGTTTGTTAATGGTGACGCTACACAAGGAGAAAACATAGCCGATTTAGGTGGTGTTGTAATGGGTTTTGAAGCTTTCAAAAAAACAACTCAATACA
>CANJWG010000071.1 GCA_947478365.1 Flavobacteriaceae bacterium
AAGCATTGTTATTTAGTGTATGATCTGAAAGTCCGAAAACTTTATCAGGAAAAGCATTATGCATTTGCATCATTGCACCAAAACGAACCAAATGAATTGGTGTCGGATATAAATTAGTTGTATGTAATAAGGCTAACGGAATTTTATGCTTGTCAAAAATATCAACTGCTTTTTGAACGCTTTCAATAGTATTCATTCCAGTGCTTAAAATAACAGGTTTTCCAAATGAACAAATATGTTCTAACAAAGGATAATTATTGCATTCGCCTGAACCAATTTTGTAAGCGGGAATATCAAATTTTTTCAATCGTTCGGCAGCAGCACGAGAAAACGGTGTAGATATAAAAATCATTCCTTTGCTTTCAACATAATTTTTAAGTTCTAATTCATCAGCTTCATTTAAAGAACATCGTTCCATGATTTCATATATGGAAACATTAGCATTACCCGGTATTACTTTTTTGGCTGCGCCACTCATTTCGTCTTCAACAATATGCGTTTGGTGTTTGACTACTTCTACTCCAGCACGATGTGCTGCGTCAACCATTTCTTTAGCAACTTTGAGTGAACCTTCGTGATTGATGCCAATTTCGGCAATTACCAATGGTGGAAAATCAATTCCAATTTTTCTTCCAGCAATTTCTATGTATGGATTCATATTTAAAAATTATGAATTATGAATTTTTAAATAAATATTCTGCATAGTCGAAGTCTTCTTGTGTATCAATATCAACTTGGGCAAAAATATGATTTGTGACGAATGGAAAAGCGTTTTCCGTTATAATTTCGCCTTTTTTTATTGATTTTGAATTGGTTATGTACAACAATCCATTTTCAAAAAAAAGAGGTTCTAAATCTTGGCTTCGTTGTCCAATTTTGTAATTAAAAGGACTGAATTTATTATTACTAATCGTCCCGAATTTTTGATGATTTCGAGTTACCGTAAACAAAGACTCTATTTTCAGTTCTTGGTATTTTTGAAAACAATCGTGCAACAAATTTTTTGGCCGCAAAGGATTAGTTGGTTGCAATACAACACAATTTTCAACTTCAAAGTCGAGTGAAGACATAACGTGTTGTAATGCAGTTATTGTTGGTTCTAAATCGCCTGAAATAGCATCAGGACGGTCAATAACTTTAGCGCCAAGTTGCAAAGCAACTTTCTTTATTTCTTTATCATTTGTAGTAACAAAAACCTCATCTATAATTGCCGAATTCGCTTGAGCATACAAAATACTATGAGCCAACAACGGAATTCCGCCTAACAACAAAGTGTTTTTATTAGGCAATCGTTTAGAACCGCCACGAGCCGGAATTATAGCGATTGTTTTATTCATAAATGCTTTCTTTATTTTCAAAATTTTTGAAGAAAAGTGGTTTTATTTTCTCCAATTCAGTTTCAGACAAATCCCACCATTTTAATTTTTCAATTTCTAGAATTATTGCATCTGAAAACCGCTTCTTTATGGGTTTTGCTGGAACTCCACCGACAATTGTGTAAGGAGCAACATCTTTTGTAATAATTGAACCTGCAGCTAAGATTGCGCCATTTCCGATGCATATATTTCCAACAATAATTACGTTATGACCAATCCAAACATCATTTCCAATAGAAACTTTTTTAGTTTCTTTTAACGAAACTAATTCGCCGTTAAACAAATTAGAATTAATATACGTTGACAAATAATTTATAGGATGATTTGTAGTAATAATGGCTACATCCCGACCAATTTGGCAGTATTTTCCAATTGACACATCACCTCCAAAAAAATTGTTACTACCTAAAGTTGTGCCGTAACCAATGTCTATTTTACCTGAAAAATTACATTGTTCGCCAACACCATTTTTCCCGCCAAAAGTTGCATTTTGCATTCCACGTGAAAATCCAGTAAAAGTTACACCGTTTTTATTTTCTGTTTGATTAAGAAAATAAAAAAGTACCTTTTTAATGAATATTTTGAGTTTGTGTATCATTTAAATTATTTAAAAAGATTTAACTTTTTTAGCAATGAAACCGTCCTGTATACAAATTGATAAGGAATTAAGTGTGACTTAAAAGTTGAATTTTTACAGGGAAGTATTGAAAAAGTAAAATCATCTTCTTTAAAATTGACTAATGACTCTAATTTTTGTGAAGCCCAGTCACGTTCCAAATTATTTCCCATATGCCAAACGAAAGCTTTCGGTGATGAAATGCGCCACAAACCTGTTTTATCAAATGGAATATCTAAATATCCGGCATCTGAACTAGTTGAAAGGACAATTTTTGATTGTTCACTTGGTATCTCTTTTAAAGTTGGTGTTTTTCGAATAGTGCAACAAAAATGACCCGCTCCGATAATATAATTTTCGTTTGAAACTGTGTAGCATTCGCCATTAAATGCTTTATCTAATGCTTCTTTTGTTCTACCAACACTATTAAAAAAATGCTCTAAATCTAGGTATGAACATACCGTATTTGTTTTTTGCTTTTTAAACAAAATAGTAAACATATTATCAAGTATTGTTGAATTGGCGTGACTGCAATTATATGGCGTTGGATTCATGGAAACAAAACCTGCTTTTGGCACATTTTTGAACATGGTAAACGTTTGTTTGAGCCAACCTTTATCAAAAAAAACATCCGCATCAGAATAGGTGATAAACTCCTCAAAACTCGCTCTAGTTTCGGTAATAATAGCGTTTATTTTACCTACATTTTCGCTATTAAAAACGACTTTATCAACCTTTCTTTTACTGTAAAGATTTGAAATATAATCATTTACTTCTTTTGAAGAAGCATTAGATATTAAGGTAATTGCTGTGTCCTTATTGATTGTTTTTAAAAGTGAATCAATGCAAACTTTGAGAACATTAAATGCATCTACAAAATAACCTTCCGCATTTGGAATATATATCGGAATAATTACTCGGTGTGATTTCACAGAAAAATCTATTGTTGAATTGATATTTGGATTAGTTCCTATTCTCATAACACTTAAAGCTTTTTCATTATTTAATACACATGAAGACTTAAAGGTCTCTGTATATTTTATTTATTTATTTTAATTCGATTAAAGTCAATATCCAATTGCGCTTTGGTTAATTGTTCATTAAAAATAAATGCGTTATCCAAATCAATTCCGCCAGTTAAAGCCTTAAAATTAAGTTTTTATTTCTAATATGCTATCTGGATTTTCAATTAATAAACCATTATCAGCACCAACAAACACTAGTGTCGAGCCTCCAGGATTGGGTTGTATTGGGTATGTACCCATAACGACCGATTCTAAAAGGGTATTTGGAATGCCATCGGAAATACTATTCACTATGTAAAGTAACGATTTTCCCATTAATTCCAATACTTCTCCGTGCGATAACGCTTCCTTAGATAAAAACTTTGAAGGGCAACGTATTACTTTTCACATAATCTACAACTATTGGATGACATCCAAAAACAACCACTTCACAATTACTAGTAATTTCATTCAATTCCGACAATGCTTTTAGAACATTCAATGTTCTTCCAAATTTATGCTCGTAACCTTTTACCAAAATTATTTTCCTTTCATTAACAGGCAATTTCTTATTATGAATTGAATCCAAATTAAAACCACCTCCCCCTGGAATAACATCGTAAGAAGTACCTTTTAAAACCTAGCGATTTTGCAATTTCAATTTCGCCGTTACAATCGGTTTAAAGGTGATTCAATCGCTTCAAAAATTTTTTAATTTGATATAAATTATCAAAACCGGTTTTTAAATCGGGTTCCAAGTAATTTCCTTCTGCCCATTCATTCCATGCTTTTATAAAGATTATTTTTTCTTCGTTTTTATAATCTTTTATTCTATTATAACAATTATTTAGATTTTGATAAAATAATTCTGGATTGGTCTCAACAATGACTTGACCTTTATTACCACTTCTGGGAGTATGATCCCAATTCGGAGAACAGCTTGGAAAAAACTTAATTTCAATAGACACATCATCATAATTTGAAGCTTCAACTACTTGCTTATGTGTATAAATATTTTTTAATTTGAATGAACTGTACTTGAATTGTATCCATTTACAGCCCGTAAGTTTTTTGACTGCTTTTTCAAAAAAATTGTACTTAACTCTCATAAAATTATGACTAGGAGCTGGAGGTGTTAATGCTTGAAATCCTTTTTCTTTATAAGGGAAATCAAAGTGTTGATAGGCAACAAAATAAATGCCTTCCAGCCCATTTTTTATGGCTAATTCATTCCATAAATCAATAAACTCGTTTGAATTAGGCAATCCCGTAGGGTTATAAACTACAAAGATTGGCTTATTATCGATTCTTAAATATCGATCATCAAGAAAAGCAGGTAATAATTCATTAAAGTGATTTATATAATCTTCTTTCCCAGGATAAAGTTGCTCCATCAAAACTCTTTCATATAAATCACCATATGCAAGACCACCCCATTTTATATTTGCCCAAGCTAAACAAAATCCAAAATCAGGTTTACCAGATTCCAATACTTGTTTAAAAGGTCTTTCTAATAATTGTTTTCCGTTTCCAAACCAGTAATGCCAATAACAGAACCCCTCTATTCCATACTCTTTAGCCATTTTAGCTTGTGCTTCTCTAACTTCTGGAATTCTCAAATCATAATAGCCTAAATCTGCAGGAACTTTGGGTTGGTCATGCCCTCTGAATAATGGTTTTGCTTTTCCAACATTAGTCCATTCTGTAAATCCTTTTCCCCACCACTGGTCATTTTCTGCGATTGGGTGAAATTGTGGTAAATAATAGGCAATTATTCTAGCTTTTGACATTTATTATAAACCTTAATTTGTTATTTTTTTTATTAGATTCTTTATTATGCTTTTGGCTATTTTTTTATGGGTTTTGTCTGTTGGATTAATAAGTAATAACCTAAACCACTTGATCACAATATTATAATTAAACCCGAAATTTAGTGAATAATAAATAAACTTAACTCCATTATAAAATTCTAGCTTCTTTAAATCAAAATTATCTTTCAAATCATCTGTCATCAAAGGCAAATAATGTTTGTTTTTATCGTGAAATCTTTGTGTAGAAAGGTACCAGGATTTGTTAATATTTCCGTTTGAAAAATGCTCAATTTCAATTTCTTTAGTCACCATGACTTTATAGCCTTTAACCTTATATAACAAAGAAATATTTAAATCATAATTATGAAATCCTTTTAGAGTGCTGTCAAACAAAATATTCTCATCTCTTTTAATGGCCATAAATACACCATCAATAGCTACTACTTCTTCTAAAAATACATCCTTATCAAGTCCATATTCCCATCGTTCAACTTCTCCAGTTTCTATATGCTGAATAATATTGATTTGTTTTAACTCATGAGGTGAATTCCACCAACCAGAAGGTGCTTTGGTTTTTACTTTTGTACCTGCTACTCCGACTAACCCAATCTTTGTATCGGACTTAAAAATTTCTATTAATTTCTTTCCCCAATCTTTAGAATGAAATAAAACATCCTCATGAACAAAACATATAATTTCGCTTGTGCTCTTTTCAATTCCGATATTGTATGCTTGAAAAATTGAATATTTATTTTGAGAATTATCTATTACAATTAACTCATATTCACAACCAATTGTAGATATAATATTAGTTGATAATTTCGGATCAATACCTAAATTACGGGAACAAATAATTATTGAAATCATTTTTTTATACCTAAAATAATCTGATGATAGGGCTTTGCAAAAGACTTTTCGATGACTTCTATGTTATTGTATTCGAAAATCTGTTCTAATAGTTTAAAATCAAAAACATGATGATGAAGACATCTATTGCTAAAATTATCCAATGATCTGTTTTTAAATTGTTCTATCGAACCTGCTGCTAAATCCATTGACAAATCATGTTTATTTAATATTTCAGGCAAATGAGTCAAATCAGTTTCATCAATATTATTATTAAAGTCCTCTAATAAATGATTAAAGGTAGTTACATCCCTGTTGTGATCAAAGGTAAAATTTTTATCGGGTAACACTAGTAGTATTACACCACCATTTTTTAATACCCTTAACCATTCATTTACTGATTTAAGTACATTAGCACAATGCTCTAGACAATGACTTGAAATTAAGAAATCATATTTTTCAGAAGGCACATCATTCAAATCACTAGCTTCACAAACATATTGATATCCTTTTTTTGCTTTATAAAAATTATAACTTTTCCCTTCCTTAATACTGCCTTCCCAAACCGTTTGACTGCTAAAATTGCATCCATCAACGTTTTCAATGATTTTATATATTGGAATTTCCTTGGTAAATATTGGACTTAAACCACCGATTTCTATACCACTTTTGCCTTTAAAATATTGGGCATATTGATGGAAGTTTTTTATAGGTTTTGGTTTATCGAAATACTTTTTGACAATGAAACGTTTAATGCCGAAAAGTCCTCTGGCTTTATATTCTCGATAAATAGTTTGCAATAAGGACATTTAAACAAGTATTAATTAATTTTTGTAGCAAAAGATATTCAATTGTAAATCCATTCCAAAGTTTAACTTTCTTTCGATAAAAGGATATTTAGTTGTATAAGCTTCTTTTATATGGTATTTGAAACCAGCATCTTGAACAATTTTCAATATATCGTGAAGACTTTGCCTTTTTTCTGGCATACTGTGGTATTCGATAAATAGATTATCTACATTGTGTAACAAGTTCTCACAATCCTTAAGCACTTCATATTCAGCACCTTCAATATCAATTTTAAAAAAATCAACTTTCTTGTCTATCAAATACTTTCTCACACTTACACACGGTACATATTTATAAGTAGAATTGCCGTTTTCTGATTGCTCTTCTAGTCTTCCACCAGCGCCACCTTCAACAATAAAGGACAACACATCATCCTTATTCCAAACTGCTTTGTTGACTAGTTCTACATTTTTGTATCCAAATGATTGTACATTTTTTTCTAAAAAACTAAAGACGTGTCCATCTGCTTCAAAAGCAACAATGTTTGCTTCTGGGTATAATTCTTTAAAATAAACAATGCTCATTCCTAGATTAGCGCCACAATCTATGATATATGGGTTAGTTCTTTTGGCCAAAAAATTATACATCTCCTGCACAAAAAGTTCGTCATAACAAAGGTCAAAAGAAGCGATGTCATGTATAAACATTTTTTTGTTTAAAAATATCTTTTCTGTAGGCACAAATCGATCAACCCTTGGCGGAACTGGCTTGAATTTTCTTTTTATAGTTCTAAGCAGTTTTACAATTTTCTTCATTTACTTTTCAGGATTCGTGCTATTACATTTCTCACTCTGACAAAAATACTTTTCTTAATTTTTTCTTTCTTAATACCTTACATACTTAATAATGCTAAGTCCATTCATAATCACCGAATACTACCCCATGATTATAATTTCCATGTATGAGAAAACCAGATCCGTTGTCAATAACTTCAAAGTGACATACTTCATCTACCTGATCATATCGTGTAACATTAGGGATATGAATAAATGCTGATAATGAATATATACCACTAGCTAAAAAACGATTCGAGATTTTTAAAACATATTTACCTAAATTTTTTTCTATCTTTTTCTCAGCTGAAAAAACCCTATTACAATTCTGGTCTAAAATAGTAACAAAAATCGCTGTGTTCTCCATATATTGCTTAAAAACAATTTGAAAACATATAAATATATCTTCAGTATATTGAAAGGTTACTGCATTTATATCTTGTAGATTCCTTAAAGATATAGACTTAAAAAACATATTTTTAGAGACATTATCATTTGCCAAATGATAGATAGCTGAACTACTTGAACGTTCAGCTAAATAATTTTTAACTACTGTATCTGATTTATTTATTTCCTTAATTAAACCTGATTCTAATAAAATAGCATTGTTGCATAATTGAGAAACAGCCCCTAAATTATGACTAACAAACAATATAGTCCTACCCTCTCCTTTACTGATGTCTCCCATTTTGCCAAGACATTTCTTTTGGAACTCCGCATCACCTACAGCGAGCACCTCATCAATAATCAAAATTTCACTTTCCAAATGTGCCGCAACAGCAAAAGCTAAACGAACATACATTCCGGATGAATATCTTTTTACAGGTGTATCGATATAACGTTCTACTCCAGAAAAATCTATAATTTCATCGAGTTTACGAGTAATTTCTTTTTTTCGCATACCAAGTATGGCACCATTCAAATAAATATTTTCTCTACCGGATAATTCAGGATGAAAACCAGTACCAACTTCGAGAAGACTGGCAATCCTTCCTTTTACTTTTATTTCTCCTGTGGTTGGGCTGGTCACACGCGAAAGCAGTTTAAGCAGTGTACTTTTTCCGGCTCCGTTTTTTCCAATTATTCCAACAGCATCTCCTTGATTAATTTCAAAATTAATATCTTTTAAAGACCAAACGATGTTGCTTTCACCTTTTAAACTTCTATCGTTTGTCTCTCCTATTTTTAAAAACGGATCTTCCTTACCGAGAACTTTTGTAATCCAAAAACGCTCAATATCCTTTGATATTGTTCCAGTACCAATTTGGCCAATCTGATATGCCTTTGATAAATTTTCTACGTGTATGATTGGTTTCATAGAGGTTAAGATTCAGGCTGAGGATGTAACGATTTAATTAATTTATTCAACTCTAATACATTTTTATCAACTAATTCATGAATCGCTACAACTTCTGATTGATCAAAATAATTGACATTCTTCCCATAAATTAAGTGGCTTTTCGTTTCAAAAATACTGCCTCTGGCCATAATATAAAATCTTTTCTTATCTAATGAAGTACTTCTGCCATAACCTTCAGCAATATTTGCGGATATTGATAAAACAGCTCTACGTATTTGACTTGTTAATCCATAATCTTCAGATCTAGGCAGTTTTGCTGTCAAATGAAAAACACGCTCCGCTATTTCCATAGCCAATTTCCAAACATTCATATCCTCAAAACTATAAAAACTCATTATAAAGTTAATAAACTAAATTCTAAACCCAAACCTTAAACTCAACCTCTATATCGTATCAACAAAGTTTTTCTCTGTTTTATTAAATATTACAATACCGATTAATAAAATTATAATGGTCACGATGGTTGAATATCCTAAGCTCCAAAAGGTAAATTCTCCTTTTCCAAGTATGGCGTATCGGAAACTTTCAATAATTCCGGTCATTGGATTTAATTCAACTAGTGTACTATATCCTTTTTCCCGAGCATAACTTAGCGGATAAATAACCGTTGTGGCATACATTAATAATTGCACTCCAAAAGTTATCAAAAAAGTTAAATCTCTGTATTTTGTTGTCATTGCAGTGATTATTAACCCAAGTCCTAAGCCGAGAAGTGCCATTAAAATAACCAATACAGGAAATAACAAAATACCAATAGTGATATGAAAACTAGTTCCTTCAACCGGGAAGAAATAAAAATAAATCATCATGCATAGCAACAGCAAAAATTGGACACCAAAACGAACTAAATTACTAACAACTATGCTTAAAGGCATTATTAGTCTGGGAAAATATACTTTACCGAATATGTTGGTATTGTCTCTAAAAAC
>CANJWG010000072.1 GCA_947478365.1 Flavobacteriaceae bacterium
GCAATGAGTAACAAAGGATAATTAGTTATATAACTATATATTTTAAAAAAAAATAATAATTTAAACTAATTAGAAAAAATGGCAGGAGGAAAATTAACCCCTAGACAGAAGATGATTAACCTTATGTATTTGGTATTCATCGCAATGTTAGCATTAAACATGTCCAAAGAAGTATTATCTGCATTTGGAATTTTAAATAATAAAATTGAGAGCTCTAACTCAATTACAGATACTAGAAATGAGAGTTCATTTTTGCAATTACAGCAAAAAGCTAAAGATCAACCATTACAATATGGTGATAAAAAAGCAAAAGTTGATAAAATAAGAGCACTTTGTAAAGAATTTTCAGATTATATTGAAGGAATAAAAACGGAAATAACTAAACCTTTTCCTAAAGACAAAGAAGGAAACTATCCATGTGAACAAATGGATAAAAGTGATGCAATAGATAATATGTTCTACACAGGAGACAAAGAATCAAAAAAAGGTAAAGAGTTTTTAGATAAAATCAAAGGTTTTGCAGGACAAATAAAAGCAATAGGCGGAAGCTCAATTGCTGAAGTCGAAATGAAAAAAATTGAAAAGAGATTTGCTACTGATGATGTGTATTCAGAAAAAGCTGAAGCTAAATTACCATGGTTAGATTATAACTATCATCACTTCCCATTAATTGCATCAGTTACTAAATTGACGCAATTACAAGCTGATATCAAAACAACAGAAAGCGATATCATGGAAGGAATGTTTAAATCAGACTTAGTTGCAGCTGCTTCTTTGACTGCTTATCAACCAATTGTAGTTCCTGAAAAAACAGCATTTTTTCAAGGAGAGGCAGTTAAAGGTAAAATTATCTTAGGAAAATTTGACCCTAATTTAGTTGCTAAATCAGTTATTGTAAATGGTGCAAGTGTTCCTGCAAAAGCTGGTCAAGCAGATTTCTCTTTCGGTGCTGGTGCTGTTGGAGAACATGAAATTACAGGTTCATTTAACTTTGACGAAAACGGAAAAGTAATTAGCCTTCCCATTAAAGGAAATTATGTTGTAGTTCCTCAACCAAAATCAGCTAATATTTCTGCTGATAAAATGAACGTTGTGTACAGAGGTTTACCAAACCCGATGACAATATCTTTTGCTGGTATTTCTGATGATAAAGTATCTGCTTCTGCTCCAGGTTTATCAAAAGCAGCAGGTAATGCAGGTAAATATAACTTAAATCCAGGTTCAGGTACCGAAGTAAAAGTTAGCGTTACAGCTAAATTACCTGATGGGAAACCAGTTTCAGATAGTAAAATATTTAGAATAAAAAATATTCCCGCACCGGCTGGAGCAATTGGAGGAAGTGTTGGTCTTCAAAAAGGTGCTAAATCTCGTTTAGAAGTATCTCAAGTTTCTGCGGTTTTACAAGATTTCTTGTACGATTTAACTTTTCAAGTAACACGTTTTAGTTTCAAAGTTCCAGGACAAGCGGCTATAATTGTTAGTGGAGATAGAGTTAATGCACAATGTAAAGCAGCTTTAGCTAGAGCATCAAAAGGAGATCAAATTTCAATTTTTGATATCAAAACTAAGATTGTGGGAACTACTGCTGCCATTGTACCTAAAGATGCTGCACCAGTTTTATATGAAATACAATAATAATTTAAGTTGATAAAAACCTACTTAAATAACTTATATTAAAAATTATGAAAGTTAAAAATCTTTTATCAGTAATTTTTGCAGTTGCAATAAGTGCTTCAACTTATGCTCAAGCAAACTTGTTGAATTCCAAAACACCGGATGAGATTGGAAAGAAATCAGCCGCTCAGTTAATTTCTGACAACGATAAGCCGTTACCTTATGGTTATGTTAATGACAGAGATGTATTAATGGGCAAGACTATTTGGGAGTTTATTGACCTTGATGAAAGAATTAATTTTCCGTTGTATTATCCTATCGATACCGCTTTTGTTGGAAAAGAAAGAAGATCACTATTCGATGTTCTTGTTAAAAACATTAAGAATGGGAAGATAACTGAAGTATATACTGATGATTATTTTAACACCAAGAAAACGTTTAAAGATATGGAGTCTTCATTTACCTATATAGATACTACTGATGTGGGTAAAGACGAAATAAATAATTATTATGATGATTATAAGAGTGGAGCAAAAGTTTTAGATCCACAGTTTATCAATAAAAAAGAATTGGACGCTAGTTATATTTCTGGTTATAAAATTAAAGGTTATTGGTATTTTGACAAACGTCAAGGAGAATTGAAATATAGATTAATAGCATTGTGTCCTGTTACTCCTGAGGCAAGAGATGCTGGAAATGATAAAGCTGATGTAATTGATTTATTTTGGGTTTACTTCCCTTCAGTAAGAGATTTACTTCATGAATCGAAAGCCTTTAATGATAAGAATTCAGCTATGCCTATCACATTTGATCATTTGTTAAATTCTCGAAGATTTAGCGCAGATATATACAAAGAAGAGAATGTTTATGGTGATAGAGAAATTCAACAATACATGAAAGACAATTCTCAAAATCAGCTCTTAGAATCGGAAAGAGTAAAAGAGAAGATTCGTAGTTTCGAATCGGATATGTGGAATTACTAAGAAATATTTCATAATATAATATAAAACTCTCATCTTTATGGTGAGAGTTTTTTTTAGTTATAAAAATGATGACAGATTATATTATTGTTGGTTCAGGATTAGCAGGAATTGCTTTTGCAGAAACGCTTTTGCAACATGATAAATCATTTATAGTTTTTGAAAACAAATCTCAAAATTCTAGTAGCATTGCTGGTGGTTTGTATAATCCGGTTATTTTAAAAAGATTTAGCGAAGTCTGGAATGCCAAGCTTCAACTTGAGCTTGCAAATAGTTTTTATGAAGAAATAGAAAAGAAACTTAATGTTCAGTTTGATTATAAAATCCCGATTTTTAGAAAGTTTTTTTCTGTGGAAGAACAAAATAATTGGTTTACAGCTTCAGATAAACCCAATTTAGCTCCGTTTCTTTCTACAACTATTGTTAACAAAAAATATAACGATATTAATGCTCCATATGGATATGGTGAAGTTTTGCAAACGGGTTATGTTGATACAATTGCTTTACTTTCAAATTATCACAACTATTTAAAAAGTTTGAATTTATTGATTTCAGAGACTTTCGATTATGGACAAGTAAAGCTATTTGACGACCATATTGAATACAAAAACATAAAGTCCAAACACATTGTCTTCGCAGAGGGATTTGGAATGCATTCTAATCCGTTCTTTAATTATTTACCCTTAGATGGAACTAAAGGCGAATTATTTATCATTAGAGCCGCTGATTTGGATTTGGATGTAATTATAAATACCAGCGTTTTTATTTTACCCTTAGGAAATGATTTGTTTAAAGTGGGCGCAACATATAATTGGAAAGACAAAACTAATACTCCAACTCAGGAAGGGAAGCAAGAACTTATTGAAAGAATAAAAGAAATCCTAAATTGTGATTTTGAAATTGTAGACCATTTTGCAGGTGTTAGGCCAACAGTGAGAGATAGAAGACCATTACTTGGGACGCACCCAAAACACAAAAATTTTCACATTCTTAACGGACTTGGAACACGTGGGGTAATGCTTGCACCAGCTATGGCAATAGATTTATACGACTTTATCGAAAATGGAAAGCCATTAGATAAAACCATTGATATCAAAAGATACGCTACTTCTTACTCGCCTCTTTATTAAAACTTACAAACATATTGATGTAAATATTTCGAGCTAATCTTGTATTAATAGGCATTAAAACAACTAGAGCTACAATAATGGCAATAAATGATGGCGTTAATGCTAATCCCAAAAGAACTTTTGAAATTATAAATGCTACTATTCCAACAATAACTGTCAATCCATAATTTACGTACATCGCTCCATAAAAAAACGAAGGCTCTATCTGATAATGTAAGTCGCAATGACTACAATTCTCATGCATTTCAAAAATCTTGGACAAGTTATATGGATTTTTTTCAACATACATACTTTCTTCTTGGCATCTTGGACAAGTTCCTGTTAAAATGCTATTTAGTTTGGATCCTTTTTTTAACATTTGCAAAAATTTTAATTTCATTCTGTTTTCGGTTCCACAAAGGTAAACCCAAAGGAAGGCATCAATACTAATATACTATTCTTTTTCTCTATGTTAAATATTCATAACTTATCAGTTTCGTTTGGTGGGACCTATCTCTTTGAAGAGGTAACTTTTCGATTGGGTTCAGGAGATAGAGTAGGACTAGTTGGGAAAAATGGTGCAGGAAAATCCACTATGCTAAAAATTCTTGCCGGTGATTTTAAACCGGATAGCGGCCAGATTGCAACAGAGAAGGAAGTAAAGATGGGTTTTCTGCGTCAAGATATCGATTTTGAACATGGAAGATCTGTGCTGGAAGAAGCCTACGAAGCTTTTACTGAAATAAAAGCCGTTGAAAAAAAGCTAGAAAAAATAAACCACCAATTAGTTACAAGAACAGATTATGAAAGTGAAGCGTATAGTCAAATTATTGAAGACTTATCGGATTATACCCATCGTTTTGAATTACTGGGTGGTTATAACTATGTTGGTGATACTGAGAAAATATTACTGGGCTTAGGGTTCAAAAGAGAAGATTTCAATAACCAAACGGATACTTTTTCAGGTGGGTGGAGAATGCGTATTGAGTTGGCTAAATTATTATTACAATCCAATGATATTTTATTACTAGATGAGCCTACAAATCACTTAGATATCGAGAGTATAATTTGGCTAGAAGGCTTTCTACGAAACTTTCCGGGTGTGGTAGTAATTGTGTCCCACGATAAAATGTTTTTGGATAATGTAACCAATCGAACCATTGAAATCTCCTTGGGTAAGGCATACGATTATAATAAACCGTATTCGCAATATTTAGTTTTACGGGAAGAAATTAGAGAAAAGCAATTGGCTACTCAAAAAAATCAGGCCAAGAAAATAGAAGAAACCGAAAAGTTAATCGAAAAGTTCCGTGCCAAAGCTTCCAAAGCATCAATGGCTCAATCGCTTATCAAGAAATTAGATAAGGTAGAACGTATTGAAGTGGATGAAGATGATACTTCGGTAATGAATATTTCGTTTCCAGTGTCCCAAACTCCAGGTAGAGTTGTTATTGAAGCAGCACATGTAACCAAAGCATATGGAGACAAAACGATTTTAAAAGACATTTCGCTTTTGGTTGAACGCGGAAGTAAAATTGCTTTCGTGGGTCAGAATGGTCAAGGGAAATCTACTTTTATGAAAGCCATTGTCAACGAATTCAAATACCAGGGGTCGATAAAACTTGGACACAATGTGCAGCTGGGTTATTTTGCCCAAAATCAAGCAGAATATTTAGATGGAGAAATTACTTTGTTAGAAACGATGACCAATGCGGCAACCGATACGAATCGTTCTAAAGTAAGAGATATGTTGGGTTCTTTTTTGTTTCGCGGAGATGATGTAGAGAAAAAAGTAAAAGTCCTTTCGGGTGGTGAGCGCAATCGTTTGGCTCTATGTAAATTGTTATTACAACCTATAAATGTTTTGGTAATGGATGAGCCAACGAATCACTTGGATATCAAATCGAAGAATGTATTAAAAGCGGCCTTAAAAAAATATGAAGGAACCTTGTTGTTGGTTTCTCACGATAGGGATTTTCTACAAGGAATGTCGAATATTGTTTACGAATTTAAAGACCAAAAAATCAAAGAATATCTCGGCGATATCAACTTTTTCTTAGAGCAACGCAATATGGAAAACATGCGCGAAGTAGAGAAAAAAGATGTAGAGAAAAAAGAAACTACAGTTACTGCTAATAAAGTTTCCTATGAAGATCAAAAGAAAAGCAAATCACTTCAAAACCGCTTAAGTAAAGTAGAAAGCCAAATTAAACAGTTAGAAATAGATATTCAGCAAGATGATAAAGCCTTAGCATCCAACTACGATAAACATGTTGAAGATGCGAACTTCTTTATGGCATACAACAAAAAGAAAAAAGAATTGGACCGGTTGCTCGAAGAATGGGAAGTGGTTCAGGGCGAAATAGATAATCTCTAGGTTAAGTGATAATTATGAAAATTGAACACTACTTAAACGGGTGCCGTTCTTGCCATATTAATGCTGGTTCAAGTCGTGGAAATATTTTATCAAAATAACGGTTTATCCATTTGTTATTATGATAAATAAATCCGGACATCACAACAGGTTTTGCCCCAATTGAACTTTTGATTTCCAATGCTGTTCTTCCAAAGATTATTTTTTTAAACTGATGTTCAATCCCAAATTTTGTCATATTATAAAGCATATTCAAATAGAGCATTTTTTCCTTTTGAACCTGTTCATCATACCCCAAAAAATATGTTTCTAACGTATCTCCGTTTAGCAAAAGTGTATGAAATCCAACCAATTCCTTATTCATAAAATATCCCTCTAGAATAAACCGATTTCCAAAATGGTTTTTAAAAGAGGAGAAGTGATTTTTTGCTAAAAAGAAAGTGTTGAAAGGAGCATTTTTAGCCACGTAATAATATAAGTCGTAAATCCGATTCTCATGCAAAATGATATCATCTAAAGACAGCTCTCGAGTTTCAATGCCGTCAAATTTTTTATGGGCACGTTTGTATTGATCTCGGTATTTTTTAGAAAATGACGCAACATAATCTTCATTGGTTTTCCATTGAGGTAGCAGTTCAAAAATCATATTAGGTTGCGTATTAAACTCATACATTTTACCAAAAATGGACTCCTTTAGTTTTAAAGCGCAATCCCGATAAAAATCTTTGAAAGAAACAATATGAATTTTTATATCATGTTTTTTTAAGTAAAGTGAAATTTCATTGGCACATTCATAGAGTAATTCGCCAACCGTTTTTAAATCAATTTTTTTATTAAAAACATAACTATTTTGTCCTGTTATCATATTGTTTCCAAGAAATAAAGCATGCGAAGCAAAGTTTTTAAAAACAAAATTTCGAATAAAGGTTTTATAACATTTATCTCGTTCACCAAATGATTCTAGTTTATTTAAATCTAGATATTGCGCTAATGCTACACCTATGAGTTCGGTCTTTTCAAAAACACCTATGTAAAAACATCTCATGTTTTTTGGAGCCGATTCTTCCAATACTTTTAAGTATGGAATTTGTAAAAAGGCATTTTCGTTGGCAACTTCATCCCAATAATCAGGAAGTTGTGTTATAGAAGAGTATATTTTATAGGTAGTTGTTTCCAATAAGCTAAAAAAATTACCCTACAAATGTAGAGCGATTAGTGTAAAATAAAATGTTAAATTACTGCATCATACAGATAATTCCTCCCATAATTACACATGAAATTACCCAAAAACTATGAGTTTCCAATATCATTTTTTATCAAGTATTATAAATATGTAAGATAAATATACATAAATTTAATTCAAAAATGCTTTTTGTCGAATTTATTTGTTTTTAAACGATATTGTTTATAGTTTCACATCGTCTTAATCTCAAATCATAAAATGTCTATGAAAACTATTTTTACCCACATAATATTACTATTATTCTCCATATCAGTTTTTGCAGAAATAACTTTAACAGAAAAAAATGCTTTAATCAAATTAAACAAAGCTACAAGAGGATCTCAATGGATTAACAAATGGGATTTAAAGTCACCGGTATCCACTTGGTATGGTGTAGAAATTCAAAATGATAAAGTAGTGTCTATTAAGTTGGTTAACAATAATCTTAATGGAGAATTACCATCTGAAATTGGAAATTTAACTTCACTCCAAGTGTTGAATCTTTTTAGAAACAATATTTCAGGTGTATTGCCGTCTTCTAT
This sequence comes from Flavobacteriaceae bacterium, assembly GCA_947478365.1. Taxonomy (GTDB): domain Bacteria; phylum Bacteroidota; class Bacteroidia; order Flavobacteriales; family Flavobacteriaceae; genus Flavobacterium. The sequence goes on from CANJWG010000072.1 coordinate 7,842, forward strand.
TGGAAATATGAAAAGCTTAACTGAACTCAATATTGCATTTAATAAAATATCAGGTGCTTTACCAGAAACTCTTGGCAACGCTTCACAATTGAAAACAATTGAAATGCATATGAATAGATTCACAGGTCAATTACCTGAAGCTATTGGAAACTTATCAAACTTGGAAACGCTTTCTCTATTCAATAATGAAATAGAAGGTGAAATTCCAATGTCATACTATCAATTAAAATCGTTGAAGGTTTTATTGTTAAACAGTAATAAACTTACAGGAAAACTTGAAAAAGAAGTTTCGAGTTTGTCATCACTAGAAACCTTGAGTTTGTTTGAGAACAAAATGGATGGTCAGGTTCCTTTTGATTTAGAAAAATTAGGGAACTTAAAAGAAATGAATATTTCATACAATATGTTCAACGGATTAGTTTCTAAAAACTTATCTAAATTGGATACTTTAAATATGACTATGGTAAATGAGCAAGGTGTTGCTAAAACATTAAAAGTAAGTATCGCCAAAAACTCAGCCTTTGCTGCAGATGAATAAAAAAATTTGTTTTGTTGTTATAATTAGAATTTTGTTAGGTTGAAAAGGTCTTGAGAAATCAAGACCTTTTTTATTTGAGATTTATTTAAAAATGTTTATTCAGCAGCTACTAGTTTTGAGGCGCTTCTATAAATATAGTCATTGTAAATATGTCTTCTGGCGAAGCGACTTGGCGATTCAGCATTTACCATTTTGATATAGATAGGTCTTAAAACGCCAAAGTATTCAAAGGAACTTCCATCTAGGAAAGTAATATAGAGTACTCCTTTTTCATAGTAGAAATCAGCAATGTTTATACTTGTTGTGATTCGAGTATATTCTGCTTTGTCTTTTTCCAAAGTTTCCGGCGCTATACTTACTAGAAAATGATAAGCTGCAATGATCTCCGTACTTTTCTCTTCTGCTGCCAAACGTTCAGTTTCATCTTGAATAGTATCCGGATGTATATCTTTCATACAGTTTCTATAAATTGTTTTTAGCTCTTTTAAAGTAGCTGTTTTGGTTACGCCAAGTAACGCTCTGTATTCAATAATTTTTTTTGTGTTCATTTTGCTAGAATATAACCGATTAGGGTTTTTAATTTTACTTAGTACAATTCGACCTAGCGGTCTCGGGCCGTGCAAAAGTAGTTCTTTACATTAGATATTTTAGCAGTCACTTGAAAATTAATTATTAGAATGGATAAGTAAGTGATAGGTTAAGTTGGAGGTCTGGTGGTCAACCTACTAATAACTTTTTATTTTTTTTCTTGACTTATAAGTTTTTCGTTGTATATTTGTACTCGAACATCGCGGGATAGAGCAGTAGGCAGCTCGTCGGGCTCATAACCCGAAGGTCACAGGTTCGAGTCCTGTTCCCGCTACTAAATAA
>CANJWG010000073.1 GCA_947478365.1 Flavobacteriaceae bacterium
CCTACTAATATTTTAACATTTATTACCTTTTAACGATTTTTGATGTAGTTCATCTAAATTATTTGTTGTTACCAATCTAACTCCTATATATTTGTTAGGCCATAGCATTAGTAGGTTAAGTTTATGGTAGATTTGGGGCAAAAAGGGTGAAAAGAAATTTTCACCTTTTTTATTTTATAATTGTCTGAAAATCATTTAGAAAAGTATATTTAACCTCTCATTTGCCTATCATCCCAATATATTTCTTTAAAAAGCACCTTATTTAATTAGTAGTTATTAGCTTTGCCTTACCATAGTATTTAGTAGGTTAAGTAAGTTATGGTAGATTTGGGGCAAACAGGTGGAAGAGATTCCGCCTGTTTATTTTTTTAAACTATACAAAATATAAAACCGACTGCGTTCACAATCGGTTTTATACGAATAAAAGTAAATTCTTTTTATTTTTCTGTAGCGTATAATCTTGCTACTTCTGTCCAGTTAATCAAATTAAAGAACGCTTCAATATAATCAGGGCGACGATTTTGATAATTCAAATAATAAGCATGTTCCCAAACATCCATTCCCAAAATTGGAAAACCACCACAACCAGTATCAGGCATTAACGGATTATCTTGATTTGGCGTAGAACAAACTTCAACTTTTCCGCCTTTGTGCACGCAAAGCCATGCCCAACCAGAACCAAAACGGGTCGTGCCGGCTTTAGCAAATTGTGCTTTAAATTCGTCAAACGAACCAAACGCTGCGTCAATAGCATTAGCTAAATCTCCCGAAGGTTTTCCGCCACCAGTTGGAGACATTATTCTCCAAAACAAATTGTGATTATAAAATCCGCCACCGTTATTCCTAACAGCCATGTTTTTCATGTCAAGATTTATTAAAATATTTTCAATTGTTTTTCCTTCTAAATCTGTTCCGGCAATGGCAGCATTTAAATTAGTAGTATAAGCGTTGTGATGTTTGGAATGATGAATTTCCATTGTTCTTGCATCAATATGTGGTTCTAATGCATCGAATGCATAAGGTAATTGAGGTAATTCAAAAGCCATAATATTTATATTTAAATTAATTTTATAAAAGTAATCCAAAATTATACATTTAACTTTACAAAATGAAATACATTCTTTAATATAATTATAACTTCAAATTATAGCAGAGCTAAAATGAAATTTGACCTTCAATCAGAACAGTTGCGAAACGAACTAATTCGTTTAATCCCTTTACAAGAAACCAATTTTGAGGAATTGTATGCTGTTGCTTCTGAACCTTTAGTTTGGGAACAACATCCAAATAAATTGCGTTATCAACGCGATGTTTTTCAAAATTATTTTGAAGGGGCAATGCTTTCTAAAGGCGCATTTATAATTCGCGACAACAAAACAAATGAAGTTGTTGGCTGCAGTCGTTATTATGATTATGATGAAATTGAAAGTTCAGTTTTGATAGGTTATACTTTTATAGGAATAAAATTTTGGGGCAATGGCTATAACAAAACATTAAAGAAATTAATGCTTGATTATGCGTTTAAGTTTGTTGACAAAGTTTATTTCCATATTGGAGCATTCAATTTTCGTTCGCAAAAAGCAATCGAGAAGATAGGCGCAACCAAAGTAGACGAATTTGAAATCGAATATTATGGTGAAACCAGCAAATTTAATTTTATCTATCTGGTAACTAAAAACTAAATGCAAAAACCAGCTTTTTCCATATACGACGCATCTGCAGGTTCGGGTAAAACCTATACCTTGGTAAAAGAATATTTGAAAATTATTCTACTGTCTAAAAAACCAGACGCGTATAGAAATATTCTTGCTATTACATTTACTAATAAAGCGGTGCACGAAATGAAAAGCCGTGTTTTGGAAAGTCTTTCAGAATTCAGCAAAGAAAACCCTTCGGAAAAAGCACTGCAATTAATACAGGATATCAGCTCGGATACGGGTTTGAGTTTGAATGCCATTACCGAAAAAGCCAAAAGCATTATCAAAAACTTAATTCACAATTATGCTGCTTTTGATATTTCAACGATTGATAAATTTACCCATAAGGTCATTCGCGCTTTTGCGCACGATTTAGGTTTGCCAATCACTTTCGAAGTTTCGCTAGACACAGAAAGTTTGTTAAATGAAGCTGTAGACGCTATTATTGCGGAAGCCGGTAATGATGAAGAATTGACAAAATTATTGGTCGATTTCACCATGGAAAAAACGGATGATGATAAGTCTTGGGACATATCCCGAGAAATTATGGAAACCGGCAAATTGATTTTAAACGAAAATAATCGCGAAGAAATAGCTCATTTTGACAAAAAGAAAATAGAAGATTTTATCATTATTAAAAATAAATTAACCGAAATCGCTAAAGAACTCGAATCTGATTGTGCTGATTTGGCAAACGAAGCCTTATTACTTATTGAAAATAAAGGAATTGACACGAATTCTTTTTCTTACGGAACTTTTCCCAAGCATTTAAATTTCATCAAAGAAAAAGATACTAGAGCGAACAGTCATCGATTTAGAGAATTTGATGATATTAAAATAAAAAAGGACGTCAAAGACAAAGCAATCATTGAAAGTATTATTCCAACGCTTTTAGCAATTTTGGATTCTATTTACGGTAAAACAGAAAAGCAACTTTTTTATCAGGCATTTCTAAAAAATATCACGCCATTGTCTTTATTAAATACCTTGAGTAATAAACTCACCGACATTCAAAAAGAACAAGGAATTTTATCCATAACAGAATTCAACAAATTGATTCACGATCAAATTCAGAATCAGCCAGCACCATTCATTTATGAGCGTTTGGGTGAAAAATACAAACATTTTTTTATCGATGAATTTCAGGATACTTCTGAAATGCAATGGCAAAATTTGATTCCACTGATTGACAATGCAACCTCGAGTGAAGATTTACTAGGCGAAAGAGGAAGTCTGCTTATTGTAGGAGATCCAAAACAATCTATTTATCGTTGGCGTGGAGGAAAAGCGGAACAATTTATAGAATTGAGTAAAGATAAAAATCCGTTTAATAACCCGGAAAAAGAATTGTTTCCTTTAAAAACAAATTGGAGAAGTTATTCTGAAGTTATTGATTTTAATAACAATTTCTTCGGTTTTATTGCTGAAGAGTTTGCTCATGAAGATTACAAAGATTTATACGAAAACCATAGCTATCAAAAAGAAAACAATAAGAAAGGAGGCTATGTCAATATTTCATTTTTACCTAAATTGGAGAAAGCGGACTATGGGGAAGAGGAGAATCCCGCAAAAGAAGAATTGTATTTATTGGCAGCCTTAAGTACCATTCAAAAAGTAAAAGCCAACGGATTTAGTTATAAAGATATTGCTATTTTAACCCGAAAAAAAGCCAACGGAATAGCTATTGCCAATTATTTGACCCAACAAGGAATTCCAATTTTATCTTCCGAGAGTTTACTGATTGGTTCTTCTTCAGAAGTGCAAGCTATTGTTGCCGTCTTACTCTATTTAAAAAACGATAAAGACCTCGAATCTAAAGCAAATTTTTTGTATTATATTGCATCTAACCGAGATCAAAGGTCGAATGGAACGAAGTTACATGGGCAAAAAAAACTAGCTATCCATGATTTCATTGCTCTTGGAATGCAGCAAAATAGCGAAACGGATTTCGAGCAATTTTTAACTAATTTTGATATTCATTTTTCGTTTAAAAACACTAGAAAAAAATCATTATACGAAGCTACAGAGAGTATCATTTCCGCCATTATTCCAATTGAAAAAAGGAATGCATATGTACAATATTTTCTAGATATTGTGCTCGAACAAGATTTAAAAAAACAAGCCGGTATTTCAGATTTTCTATCATATTGGGATACAAATTGTAGTAAGTTAAGCATTCCTTCCCCCGAAGGTAAAGAAGCGGTGCGGATCATGACTATTCACACTTCTAAGGGATTGGAATTTCCGGTAGTTATCTTTCCTTTTGCGGAAGAAAATTACAGTTTGGGGCCAAAAGAAAAAATTTGGCTCAACGCTGACATAGATCAAGTTGGTTTGCCAAAAGTTTTAGTTGATAAAAACAACAATGTTTCAAATTATGGTGAAGAATCTACGTTAATATACAAGCAGAAAAGACAAGAAGAATTATTAGATGACATCAATGTTTTATATGTTGCAATGACAAGGGCTGTAGAACAATTGCATGTTATTTCGGGAATGCAGAAAAAAAACGATAAAAATCAATACCCAAATAACATGGCATCGTTTTTTATTAAGTTTTTAGAAGAAAAAAACCTGTTTGAGGAAAGTAAATTGGAATACGAATTTGGTAAATTTGAAAAATTATCAGTAACAAAAGAAAGCAAAGACGAAACGGAAACTATTCCTCAGCTTTCGGCTACATTGAATCCGAAAAATATCAAAATTGCGCAACGCGAAAGTTTGATGTGGAATACGAAACAGCAAAAAGCCATTGAATACGGAAACATTGTTCATGAAATATTGTCCTTCATAAAAACCAGAGAGGATATTGAATTGGCCTTGAACAAAGCCATTGAAAACGGATTGATTGTTTATTCTCAAAAAGATGCGGTTGAGAAAACCATTCATGAAATCGCAAGTCATCAGGATTTGCTACCGTTTTTCTCGAAAGAGCATAAAATTTTAAACGAAAAAACAATTATTCAAAAAGAAGGAAACTTGGTAAAGCCAGACAGAATAGTACTTACCAAGCAAAATGAAATTTACTTATTAGATTACAAAACGGGCTCACACCAAACCAAACACCAATTACAAATAGAAAACTATAAGATTGCCATTGAAAAAATGGGTTTTAAAGTCACTAAGAAAGCCTTGGTTTATATTGGAGATATTTTGGAAATAGTAAATTTGTAATCTCTTAAAAGACAGAAAAGAGCAGAGATCAAAGAAAAAAGACGGAATAAATTTTATAATAAACTACAGCTAAAAATATGTACGGAAAAATTCAACAACACCTGCAAAACGAATTGAACATCATTGAACAAAATGGGATTTTCAAAAAAGAACGCATTATCACATCGACACAAGGCGCTGAAATTATTGTGAATGGCAAAACTGTTATAAACTTTTGCGCTAATAATTATTTGGGGTTGTCTTCACATCCGGAAGTTGTTCAGGCAGCCAAAGACACTTTAGATTCACATGGTTTCGGAATGTCATCGGTCCGTTTTATTTGCGGTACACAGGATATTCACAAAACCCTGGAAAAAAAGATAGCCGATTTTTATGGCACAGAAGACACAATATTATATGCAGCAGCATTTGATGCTAATGGAGGAGTTTTCGAACCTTTGCTTGGTGAAGAAGATTGTATTATTTCGGATAGTTTGAACCACGCTTCTATTATTGATGGTGTTCGTTTATGCAAAGCAGCTCGCTATCGATATGAAAATTCTAATATGGAAGATTTGGAACATCAATTAAAGAAAGCAGTTGAAGCTAAACATCGATTTAAACTTATAGTCACGGACGGTGTTTTTTCAATGGATGGATTGGTGGCACCATTAGATAAAATATGTGACTTAGCAGATAAATATGACGCATTAGTAATGGTTGATGAATGTCATGCAGCAGGTTTTATAGGCGCAACAGGTAAAGGAACATTAGAAGCCAAAGGTGTAATGGGAAGGGTCGATATTATCACAGGAACATTAGGAAAAGCATTAGGCGGTGCAATGGGAGGCTATACCACGGCCAAAAAAGAAGTTATCGAAATTTTACGTCAACGTTCGCGCCCCTATTTATTTTCTAATTCATTAGCGCCAGCTATAGTTGGTGCATCAATTAAAGTATTTGAATTGTTGGAAAAAGACACAACACTTCGAGATAAAGTTGAATGGAATACCAATTATTTCAAAGAAGGACTCCGCAAATCAGGAATTGACTTTATTGATGGCGATTCTGCTATCGTACCAGTAATGTTATATGATGCAAAACTTTCACAAATCATGGCAGATGAGCTACTAAAGAAAGGTATTTATGTCATTGGGTTCTTTTATCCTGTTGTGCCAAAGGATAGGGCGAGAATTAGAGTTCAATTATCTGCAGCTCATAGCAAAGAACATTTAGACAAAGCTATTTCTGCCTTTACCGAGGTTGCGAAAGAGTTAAATATTATATAATCACCTATATTTTAACAAAACATTTTGATATTATATTAATACGTATTACTTTTGTACCATTATAATTATTATAATCTAATCAAATTAAGTATGAAACATCTTAACAAATTATTCGTTGCTTTGGTAATGTTAGCTGTATACAGCTCACAAGCTCAAGACAGTAACAATCCTTGGGCGATTTCGTTTGGGGCTAATGCAGTAGATACTAGAGTAAGTGCTGCTTCTAAATTGGAAGACCAATTTTCTCAGTCCTTTAATACTAAAGATAACTGGAATATTCTTCCTTCCGTATCTTATGTAAACGTATCTAAATACGTTGGGAGTAATTTCTCTTTTGGAGTTACAGGATCTATTAATAAAATAACTAAATATGTATTGCCAAGAGATGGTGAAGGATCATATTCAGTAGTTAATCCTGGGGATAAAAATTATTATGCAGCTGACGCGGTAATAAACTACAGCTTAATGAGTTTAATTAAATCAAAAAAAATTGATCCTTCCATTCATATTGGAGGAGGTTACACTTGGATTGGAGATGACTTACACGCAGGGACATTAAACGGGGGTTTAGGGTTAACTTACTGGTTTACTGATTTAGTAGGGTTGTCTTATCGTGCAACATACAAACAGTCTTATGAAGACATTCGTGAAGACATGCCATCACATATGCAACATTTTGCAGGTGTTGTTTTCAAATTTGGAGGAAAAGATACAGATGGAGATGGAATCTACGATAAAGATGATGCTTGTCCAGAAGTTGCGGGTTTAAAACAATTCAACGGATGTCCTGACACAGACGCTGATGGTATTACTGATGCTAATGATTCTTGTCCAGATTTAGCTGGTCCTGCTGAATTCAATGGTTGTCCTGATACTGATGGAGACGGAATTGCTGATAAAGATGATGCATGTCCAGAAGTTGTAGGTTTAAAATCTTTAGGCGGTTGTCCTGATACAGATGGAGATGGGGTTACTGATAAATCAGACAAATGTCCGGGTGTTAAAGGACCAAAAGAAAATGCCGGATGCCCTTGGCCGGATAGAGATGGAGATAAAGTTTTTGATAAAGATGATAAATGTCCTGATGTAGCTGGAACTGTTGCCAACAATGGTTGTCCAGATGTTACTGAAGAAGCTGTCAAAAAATTAAATGATTATGCTAAAACTATCTTATTTGATAGTGGTAGAGCTTCATTTAAAAAACAAACTTTCCCAGTATTACAAGCTATTACAGCTATCTTAAAAGAGTATCCTACTGCTATCTTCTCTTTAGAAGGTCATACGGATAGCGATGGTAATGACGCTACAAACCAAAAATTATCTGAGGTAAGAGCAGCAGCTGTTAAAGCTTACTTAATTGAAAACGGAATTGCTAGTTCAAGATTAACATCAGCAGGTTTCGGCGAGTCTAAACCAATTGATTCTAATAAAACTAAAGCTGGCAAAGCTAACAATAGAAGAGTTGAAGTGAAATTAGTAAAATAATTTATTTTAAAATAATTTAAAAAACGTCCCGATATTCGGGGCGTTTTTTTATTTTTATAAAATGTCAAAACCAACTTTTCTTAACCAACTTGCTCAAAAAATTCTAATAGACAATTCAGATAATTTATCGGAATTGACTATCATTTTACCTAATAAAAGAGCCAAAGTTTTTTTACTAGAAGAATTAAAAAAGTTAGTTTCCAATAATATTTTTGCCCCTGAGATAATCAGCATCGAAGAATTTATTCAAGATATTGCCGGCATTCGTTCGGTTGATAGCGTTGAAATACTATTTAATTTCTATGAAGTTTACCTTTCGCTTACAGAAAAAGACAAACAAGATTCCTTTGAAAACTTTGCTAATTGGGCAAAAACTTTATTACAAGATTTTAATGAAATAGACCGATATCTTTTAAAGCCAAATGACATTCTAAATTATCTCGAAAACATAAAAGAAATTGAGCACTGGGCAGTTGATGTTGATAAAAGAACAGATTTAATAGAGAAACATCTTCTCTTTTGGAAAAAACTACCGGATTATTATCATTCATTTTATCAGTATTTATTATATAAAGGGATAGGTTATCAAGGTTTAATTTATAGAGAAGCAGTTGAAAATCTTAATCATTTCTCAGAAAATAATCTAAACAGGCAATTTGTTTTTGCTGGTTTCAACGCTCTTAATCAAGCGGAAGAGAAAATCATACAGCACCTTTTGGCACTTGGTGTTGCTAAAATTTATTGGGATATTGATGAAATATTTCTTAGCGATTCATTTCACGACGCTGGACTTTTTCAAAGAAAGTTTAAGCAAGAATGGATTTATTATAAAACACATCCCTATGAATGGATTTCAAACCATTTTAAATCCGAAAAAAATATCCATGTTATAGCGACATCAAAATCTATTGGCCAAGCTAAAATAGCAGGTAGCATTATTGAAAAACAATTTGAAAAAGGAAATCTTCAGCATTTGGCCTTAGTACTTGGAGAAGAAAGTTTGTTACTACCAATGTTGTATTCGTTACCGGCTAATGTTGATGCCCTAAATATCACTATGGGTTTTTCAAGCAAAAACAATCCCGCGCAACTACTGATTGCCAAACTTTTCAAATTGCATACTAATGCTGTAACCAGAAATCCATCAGGTTATGTGATGTATTATAAAGAGATTCTCGATATTTTAACGCATCCGCTTATTGAACCTTATCTAAATGCTAACGAATTGGTTTATGTAATTAATAAAAATAACTATTCGTTTATTACCCATAAAAAACTAGTAGAACTATACTCCAAAGAAAATGAATTGTTTTCATTATTATTCCAAAAATGGGATAATGATTCTGTAACTGTTTTAGAAATCATTGCTCAAATTCTGCTTAAAATAAAAGGGAATCTGAGTTATGAAATCGAAGAAGAAAAGATAACAAATGCTTTTGTGTATTCGGTTTTTAAAGTCATTAACAAGATGATTACTTATTTTTCGGGGCATCATTTTATAAATAACCTGAAGACGTTACAGGCCATTTACAAACAAGTTATTGATGTGGCTGAAGTTTCTTTTGAAGGAGAACCTCTGAGCGGCTTGCAGGTTATGGGTGTTTTAGAA
>CANJWG010000074.1 GCA_947478365.1 Flavobacteriaceae bacterium
GAACACCTGTATTGTCCCAAACACAAGTTGTAGTGTTGAATACAAAATTATCCCAACAGTTTACTAATGCTGGTTGCGTAGGTTGAACACCTGTATTGTCCCAAACACAAGTTGTTGTGTTGAAAACAAAATTATCCCAACAGTTTACTATTGCTGGTTGCGTAGGTTGTGTTCCTGTTACATCCCAAATACAAGTTGTTGGATTCCAAGCAGAAGTTTGATAGCAAGCCAATCCTGTTGGAGCGGCTGGTTGTGTTCCTGTGATATCCCAAATACAAGTTGTTGGATTCCAAGCAGAAGTTTGATAACAAGCCAATCCTGTTGGAGCGGCTGGTTGTGTACCTGTAATATCCCAAGCGCAGGTAGTTGTATTGAAGCTAGCTGATTCATAACAAGCTAATATTGGTTTAGGAACATTAGGGCAGGTAACTTGAATAGTTACGGTTGCTTGGTCACAATTAGTAGGATTTAATTTTTCACATAAGTTATATACGATGGTATAAGTTCCAGCAGGTGTTCCAGCAGGAACAGACACTTGTCCAGTAGCAGTTGCTATAGTTGGCACTGGAGCACCACCAATAGAAGTTGCAGGAGTAGTAACAGAAATATTAACTAAAGAAATAACAGCATTGCTACCATTTAAAGTATCAGCACCACTACCATTATTGTTTAATACGTTACCCGCATTAGGATTACCAGTAGTTCCGTTACCACCAGCAATAGCATCATCTTGAGCGATAATAGCAGGAGGAGTAACCGTTACCGTAACCGTAGCAGGATCACAATTAGTAGGATTTAATTTTTCACATAAGTTATATACGATAGTATACGTTCCAGCTGGAGTACCAGCAGGAACTGAAACTTGTCCAGTCAATGGATCTATAACAGGGACTGGATTTCCGTTTATAGGTGTAGCTGGAGTCGTAACTGTAATATTAACTTGAGAAATTAGAGCTTGAACTCCATTCAAAGTATCAGAACCACTACCATTATTACTTAATACATTTCCAATATTTGGATTTCCTGTAGTTCCGTTACCACCAGAAAGAGCATCATTTTGAGCTACAATAGCAGCAGCAGAAACGGAAACCGAAACAGTAGCGGTATCACAATTGGTTGGGTTAAAAACCTCACAAATTTGATAGGTCAATGTATAATTTCCAGCCGGAGTGCCTGGGGCAACCACCACATTAGTGCCAGATAAAGTTATCCCTGGGTTGGTTGAAGATACAAAAGTGGTCGTAATATTTGATGGAATAACTGGTGAACCATTAAGCGTATCGTTTGTCAAAACATTAGTAAAAGAAGTACCACCAGTAAATCCATTTACTAAAGTTCCAGTATCATTGACAGCATTTATAACTAGAGCAATACTACAACTAGTGGGCCTTATTGCAGATCTTAAAACGGCATTCAAATAATATCTGTCTGCATCAATATCAGCTCCATGATTATGACCGGCCAAAAAGTGAATGTATCCACCTTTACTGGCAGTAACACCATCTATACGTCCTGTATATGCTTTAAAATTATTATTACTGTCGTGCACAATTCGAGTGCCACCCGGTGGGTCAACTGTAAATCCAAAGTCTTTTAATGAGCCTCCTTGGTCAGCAATATCACCTTCAAATTGAGCGGAAGGTTCTTGCGGATTACTGTACAAGAAAGTTCCTAAGCCAGGTTCGTCTTTGAAGCCTGCATTAGTAAATAGACTTGGAGTAAATTTTTGAAATGATCTAACACCATCACATTGCGCAAAGAAATTGCCCCCATTACGAAGGAAATTTTTCACTGATGTTACTTCTGTACTAGTGATAGATGAATTGTGAGGCACACTAATAATAGATACACATGATGTAGCACTAATTAAAGTTAAATCCCCTGTTGTATAATGAACTGATGTTGTTAATCCTGCAGCACTCAAAATACCAGTATGAATAGCTGAATTGCCAGTTTCAACAAAAACAAATGGTTTGTGCATCAAAGTGTCATATATATTAGCAGAAGTAGCATTTTCGAGTTCATACACTATAATGCCATTTCCAAAACTATTTATAACAGTCTGCGCTTGTGCTTCAAAACCTGGATATATTGCAAGAGCTCCTGTTTTAAAATATCGTAAAGCATAGCTGCCAATTGTTGGATATCTTTTTCGTGCAGAAGCACTTAAATCTATTGCAGTTCTTGTTGTTTTGCTGGGGTCAATTATCCATTTAAGTGGTATCCCTGCATGTAACAAATGAACAGCGAGACCGTAAGACTTACGGACTCTATCGTCACTTCCTTCTTGAAGATCCTTATCCATTGCTATTATTAGAGTTCCTGCAGGAAGTAATTCTAAACTGTTTACAGCATTTGAGTTCCTTGTGGAAATTACTTTTAATTCGTTCGAGAATGTTAATGGAATTCCCTGCCCTTTGGGTAATAGCTCAGCTGTTATGTTTGAATAAAAAAACAATAAAAATATAATTGTAATAAAATTTTTTTTCATGACGGAATGCTTTATTTCATGCAAATTACTTACAAGTTGTTTAAAAACATTTTTTTTTGGTGTTGAATTCATAATTGTAGGTTATAAGATAATAGGCTTCAAAAGTAAACAAGGCATTCAATTTATTCTTATAATATCTGTAAACGACAAGAATACTCGATAAAAAGCTATAGACCGCTTTGTATAAGGATTTTTTGATATAAATTTTGACAAAACATTCGGGTTTTAAGGTTAATATTTTAACTTTTTTTTTATTTTTTACAGTTCGAAAGTAAATAGTTTAATTTAAACCACCAAAAATAAAATCGATAAAATGTATAATTTTATAGATAAAATGCATTAATTAACATTTTTAAATAGAAAAATACTACAAAAAATACATTAATAAGTTGTTTGTTACATATTTTACTTTTTACATTTTTTAAAATTAATTCTAATTTAACATTTTTGTAAAATATTGCTAGAATTTAACCTGTAAATCATTTTTTTAATAACCATACTAAATAGAGTTTTTAAAGTCTTTAGATAAAATGCTTTTTTATATAACATAAAAACTTAAATTTATGCTATTAATAACTTTGGAAATTTTTAATTATGAAACAACTTATGTTAGTTAGACATGCAAAATCAAGTTGGGGAGCACCACTTCGAGATATTGATAGACCTTTGACTAATAAAGGTATTCAGGATGCACATTTAGTTTCTTCTCAAATTAGCAACCAAATTCCAAAATCATTTTTGGTTTGGAGCAGTATTGCCAAAAGAGCTACGGAAACCGCCATTATTTTTGCGCAAAATATTTCATTTCCTATTGAAAGCATCATTTTTAAAGAAGAATTATACACTTTTGATGAAAGCAAGTTGGAAAAAATTATCAAATCATGTCCAAATGAATACGATAACTTAATTCTTTTTGGACACAATGAGGCAATTACAAATTTTGTCAATAAATTTGGAAACATTTTTATTGATAATGTTTCTACTTCCGGATTTGTAAATATTATATTTGACACTAACTCTTGGAATGAAATTGAAAAAGGTGTTACAAAAAAAGTTATTTTCCCAAGTGATTTAAAATAATATGAGTGCAGATCCCCGTTTTCGTTATATAGATAGAGAAAAAAGTTGGTTGGCATTTAACGCCAGAGTTTTACAAGAAGCAGCAGATGAATCAGTTCCATTACTAGAAAGACTTCGATTTATAGGTATTTTTTCCAATAATTTAGATGAATTTTTTCGAGTAAGATTTGCGGCCATTCGTCGTCTAAGTTTGTCAGGTCAAACAGGCGAAAAAATTCTTGGTGGAATTTCAGCTCAGCAATTGGTTAAAGAGATTACTGAAATAGTAATCAAACAACAGTCGGAAAGTTTACGTGTTCTCAACACTATTGAAAAGGAATTAGTAAAACAAAATATTATTATCATTGATGAAAATGAAGTTTCAGAGGAGCATGAGAACTTTATAAAAGATTTTTTTATTCAAAAAATAAGTCCAGAACTAGTTACTATCATCTTAAATGACCTAGCAGAATTTCCCTTATTAAAAGACACTTCAGGTTATTTGGCCATTAAATTGGTAATGAAATCGGAACAGAAATCTCACCTCTTGGGTATAGTAAGAAAAGCAAAACCCGAAGTGCGTTATGCTATCATAGAAATCCCAAAAAATACCAATCGAATTGTAGAACTTCCTAACAAAGACGGTAAACAATATTTGATAATGCTCGATGATTTAATCCGCTATAATTTGAGTAGTATTTTCAACATTTTTGATTACGAAAGCATTTCTGCTCACATGATTAAAATAACTCGGGATGCGCAACTTGATATTGATAGTGACATGAGTAAAAGCATGCTCGAAAAGATTGCTACTTCTGTCAAGGATAGACGTATTGGCGAACCTGTTCGGTTTGTATATGATCAGCATATTGAAAAAGATACGCTTAAATTTTTCCTTTCCAAAATGGGAATCGATGTTTCCGATGGTGTGATTCCGGGAGGAAGATATCATAACCGTCGTGATTATATGAACTTTCCAAACCTTGGTCGATTTGATTTACTGTATCCTCCAAGAGTTCCACTTCCGGTAAATGGTTTATCGCTTGATGGCAGTCTTTTGAATAAAATAGCCAAAAAAGATTATTTGATAAACGCGCCGTTTCAGTCATTTTCTTATCTGATAAAATTCCTCCGCGAAGCCGCTCTCGACCCAAAAGTAACTTCGATAAAAATCACCTTATACCGTTTAGCAAAAAACTCTCAAATTATTAGTTCGCTAATAAATGCAGCGAAAAACGGTAAGAAGGTTACCGTTCAAATAGAGCTTCAAGCACGTTTTGATGAGGCTAGTAATATATCCTATGCAGAGCAAATGCAACAGGAAGGTATTGAACTTATTTTTGGTATCAAAGGATTAAAAGTGCACAGCAAAATTTGTTTGATTGACCGAATTGAAGACGGAAAACTAAAGCGATATGGCTTTATTTCTACTGGAAATTTCAACGAAAGTACGGCCAAAATTTATACCGATTTAACCCTATTTACCAGTCATCAGCAAATCTTAAAAGACGTTTCTAAAATTTTTGATTTTTTCGATGTAAATTATAGAATTCATCGTTACAAACACTTGATTGTTTCACCTCATTACACGCGCTCTAAATTCTATAAGTTGATTGATAGAGAAATAAATAATGCTGTTATGGGACGTCCGGCCTACATTAATTTAAAAATGAATAGTCTTTCAGACTACTCAATGATTGATAAACTATATGAAGCTAGTAATGCCGGAGTGAAAAT
This sequence comes from Flavobacteriaceae bacterium, assembly GCA_947478365.1. Taxonomy (GTDB): domain Bacteria; phylum Bacteroidota; class Bacteroidia; order Flavobacteriales; family Flavobacteriaceae; genus Flavobacterium. The sequence goes on from CANJWG010000074.1 coordinate 5,288, forward strand.
TAAATTGCAGGTGAGAGGTATCTGCTCTTTAATTCCAGGAGTTAAAGGAATGAGTGAAAACATAGAAGCCGTTAGTATTGTAGATTATTTTTTAGAACACACAAGGTCTTTTATTTTCTGTAACAATGACGACCCCGATGTTTATATTTCCTCAGCAGATTTTATGACACGTAATTTAGATGGTCGTGTAGAAGTTACATGTCCAATATATGATGATGAAATCAAAAAGCAAATTATTGATACGTTTAATGTTGGCTGGAAAGGAAACGTAAAAGCACGTTATCATTCAGAAAAATTTGAAAACAACTACCGTGTTCGTGCTGAAGGAGAGCCTATTTTTAGAGCCCAACATGAAACCTATAATTATTATAAAGAAAGATTGGAAACCTTAAACGATTAAATTTAAACTACTGCCTATTGGCTAATTACTATTGCCTCAAAATATGATTTCAATTAAAAAATATGCAGCAATTGATATTGGTTCCAATGCTATGCGATTGCTAATTACCAACATTGTAGAACAACAAAACAAGGAAACACAGTTTAATAAAAGTGCTTTGATTCGCGTACCAATACGTTTGGGTCAGGATGCCTTTACTGTTGGTGAAATCTCGGATGAAAATATCGACAGAATGGTTGATGCTATGAAAGCATTTAAATTGTTGATGAAAGTTTATAAGGTAGAGAAATATAAAGCCTGTGCCACATCTGCCATGCGCGAAGCATATAACGGTAAAGAAGTGGCAGATATAATTAGAGAAAAATGCAATATTGATATCGATATCATTGACGGAAAAATTGAAGCCACTATAATTGCATCTTCTGATTTGCACGATTTCCTAAAAACAGATCAAACCTATTTATATGTTGATGTTGGTGGTGGAAGTACCGAGTTTTCATTGTTTACTAATGGTCATATGGTTACCTCCAAATCATTCAAAATCGGAACCGTTCGTATGTTGAACAATATGGTAAGTGATATCGTTTGGGATGAAATTGAAAAATGGATTAAATTTAACACAGAAGAATTTGATAATGTTATCCTTATAGGTTCTGGCGGAAACATCAACAAGTTGTTCAAACTCTCGGGTAAATTACAAGACAAACCTTTGTCCTATTTATACTTGAATTCACAATACCAATATTTGAATTCATTAACTTACGAACAACGTATTGCCGAGTTAGCATTAAACACTGACCGTGCCGACGTTATCATACCAGCAACCAAGATATATTTAAACGCTATGAAATGGAGCGGAGCACGTCAACTTTTTGTGCCAAAAATAGGTTTGGCTGACGGAATTGTAAAAGCAATGTATCAAGGGAAATTAAAATTATGAAAACATTTAGAATCATTTGTTTATTAGCCTGTTTAACTCTTATTGGAATTCATATCTATAGAATAAACTATCAGGATTTGCGATTCTCGGCCAACAAAAGTAATTACCTGGGGATAGTTGTAATGGTTTTGGTTGGTTTTAATTTTTTAATTGGTATTATAAAAACGAAAAAATAAAGAATAATTACTCATTAATCTCTAGTCCAAACAAATTTCGCATTAATTCTAAGTTCGGATTGAGTTCTACCAATCGGTTATACTTGTCTTGCGCTGTATAACTCTTTTTTAATACCAAAGTTTCATTAACTTTTACATCGATTGTAATATCATGATTATGTAATTTTCCTCTCAAATAACCTAAAAGTTCTAGCTTTTCTTTTTCAAAATCTATTTTAGAACTTTCATTTGGTAACTCGTGAATGATAGTTGTCCCTTCAAGAATTGGATCATTTATGGTTAACAAAGAAGCCACAATGCGATAGCCTTTGTCTTCAATACGTTGCGCATATTTCAGCCATTGCTCAAGCATTTCAGTTTCAGTAAACGGCTCGCTTGCCAAATGCACCACTTCTTTCACCGTTAACTTATGTACTTCAGCCATTTCTTTCTTAGCGCGAATGCTGGCTAAAGACATAGCGGATACTTTGGGTTGAAGGTTGTCGGTTATCGGTTGTCGGTTGTTGGTTGTCGGTTGATTGTTGATATTTGCCTGTTTATCAACAATTTCTTCTGCTTTTTGCGTTGTGGGTTCTACCTTCTGAATTTCTTCGGCTAATGGCTTTTGGCTTTTGGCTAATGGCTCTTTAACTTCCGAAATGGAATAATCATTCCTACGATAATAGGTTGGTGGAATTATAAAGTCAGGCTTTTTTTTTTCTCCATCAAAATTGATAGAGCTTAATTGCATTAGCGCCAGTTCTACCAATAGACGTTGGTTTTGGGAAACCTTATATTTCAAATCACAATCATTTGCGATTTCTATTCCTTTTAATAAAAAGTCTTGAGTTGCTTTTTGCGATTGCTGTCCGTATAATTTTTGTGCTGCTTCACCCATTTCCAACAATGAAAGTGTTACAGGGTTTTTGGAAACTAATAAATCTCTAAAATGTGATGCCAATCCGGCAATGAAATGATGTCCGTCAAAACCTTTGGATAAAATGTCATTATAAGCCATTAATACTTCTGGGATTTTGTTTTCCAAAATCAAATCGGTCATATTAATATAGGTCTCGTAATCTAAAACATTCAAATTCTCAGTAACAGCTTGACGTGTTAAATTGTTCCCGCAAAAAGAAACTACTCTGTCAAATATGGACAAAGCATCACGCATGGCGCCATCCGCTTTTTGTGCAATAATATGTAAAGCGTCGTCTTCAAATGCTACACCCTGACTTTTAGCTACTTCTGCCAAATGTTCTTTGGCATCTTTCACCGTAATTCTTTTAAAGTCAAAAATCTGACAGCGCGACAAGATAGTTGGAATTATTTTGTGTTTTTCAGTCGTAGCCAAAATAAAAATGGCATGTTTTGGTGGCTCTTCCAGCGTTTTCAAAAAAGCATTGAAAGCACTAGCCGAAAGCATATGTACCTCGTCAATAATGTATACTTTATACTGTCCGGTTTGTGGTGGGATTCTAACCTGGTCAATCAGATTTCTGATATCATCAACCGAGTTGTTAGAAGCAGCATCTAATTCAAATACATTGAATGCAAAATCTTCATTTGGGTCATCATAACCGGATTGGTTAATCTTGCGTGCCAAAATCCTAGCGCAAGTTGTTTTTCCAACGCCTCTCGGACCAGTAAATAATAGGGCAGAAGCCAAGTGATTGCTTTCTATGGCATTGAGCAAAGTGTTGGTAATTGCTTGTTGTCCGACAACGTCTTTAAACGTTTGCGGACGATACTTTCGTGCTGATACTACAAATTGTTCCATTAGCTTTTTACTGGCTTACAAATATAGAGTATTAATTACGATTTGCAAATTACGAATTGCGATTAATGTATCGATTTTTAATTCGTAATTCTTAATTAGTAATTGTTATCTTTGCCTCGCAGACCGCCTTATCGTTTCATGCTGGACTCGTTTCAGCATCTTTTGATTTCAAGTCAAAAGGTTCCGAATCAAGTTCGGAATGAAGAGGAAAGTCCGGACACCAAAGAGTAGCATATTGGGTAACACCCAACCGTCGAGAGGCGAGGACAAGTGCAACAGAAAGCAAGTACAGTTCGGCTGTAGTGAAACCAGGTAAACTCTATGCGGTGAAATTCCAAGTATATCGGCATTTAAGGATTACTCGTCCGTTGCCGAAGGGTAGGAAGCTTGA
>CANJWG010000075.1 GCA_947478365.1 Flavobacteriaceae bacterium
CATCGATAAGTTTATCGAAATTGCCTTTCATTAATCTCACAAAAGAACCTTGAGGAATATTTCCCGCGAAAGTCATTGATTTAGTTTTTTCGTCTATTGACAAAATTGTCCTTACAACTGAAGTAGAATCTTTGTTTTCTTTCATCGAAAGAGGGAAATACAAAGCAGAACTCGGCAATTCATCAGCATATTTCCCCAAGTATTCTTTATAAATATCTAAGGCATAACGATCTCCTATTTTATACAACACATTCTTTTCTGAAAGTGTCACTTCTCTTTCGGGACCATAATCACTCCAACCACCTTCACAACCCGAACTAAAATTTATTGCATCCCCGTAAAAACCAATAACTACAACTTTTCCTTCTTCAGCCTCCTTATTTAGACCTACAATAGTTTTTAGAAATGCAACCCTGTCGCCAGCAAGACCTCCAAAAATAGGAAGTGAATTATTTGTTTGCTTTCCTAACTCATTTACTAATTCAGTTCCGTTAACGTAACTACCTTCCGATATAACCACTAATGATTTTAAGTTTTTATTCAAAAGTTCGTTTTTTACAACAAGACCCAATTCTTCAATATTTTTATTTTTTAAAAGGTCTACTTCTACAATTTTTATGGTTGATTTTTCAAATTCTATTGCAGTGGAAACAATCTTGTTTTCAACTAAGTTAAGATTAGAGATTTGTCCTGAAGTAGAACAAATAACGATTTGTGCTTCAGAATATAATTCTTTTAATTTTTTGTAAGGCAGGGAACATTCCAGTAACTCTCTCTCTCCAAAAGCTAAAACCAGATTTGCTTTTGCTGCAGAAAAATCAGGTGATGAAGAAATAATTTGATTTTCACTTTGATCATCAATCAAAATTTGTTGTAGTTTCATATTAGTAGGTATTCATTAAAGTTCATAAATTAACTAAAATAAATTAACAAAAAACAAAAATTACTCAAATTATTTATAGATTTTAGATATATAATTTTAAAAAAAATATTCCTATCTTAATTTTAGTTTAGACGTTAAATCTAAAATGCATCACATCACCATCTTTTACTATATATTCTTTACCTTCTACCCTTAGTTTTCCTGCTTCTTTTACTTTGGCTTCAGAACCAAAATTGGAGAAATCTTCGTAAGAAATAACTTCTGCACGGATAAATCCTTTTTCAAAATCGGTGTGAATTACTCCGGCGGCTTTTGGTGCAGTATCGCCAATGTTGATTGTCCAAGCCCGAACTTCTTTAACTCCTGCTGTAAAATAGGTTTGCTGCTTCAACAATTTATAAGCAGCGCGAATTAAAACTGCCGAACCCGGTTCTTTTAAACCTAAATCTTCTAAAAACATTTGACGTTCTTCGTATGTTTCTAATTCGGTGATATCCGCTTCTGTCCCAACAGCCAAAACAATAACTTCTGCGTTTTCGTCTTTTACTAATTCACGAACCTGATCTACATATTTATTTCCGGTTGCGGCAGAATCTTCATCCACATTACAAACGTATAAAACAGGTTTATTGGTGATTAATTGAAAATCTTCTAGTAATGCTTCTTCATCTGTATTTTTTGGTTCAACTGTTCTGGCTGATTTTGCTTGTAATAAATTTTCTCGAATTCTATCTAAGAGTGCTTTTTCTGTTTGCGCTTCTTTGTTACCGGTTTTAGCAGCACGATTAACTTTTTCCAAACGTTTTTCAACGGTTTCTAAGTCTTTTAATTGCAGCTCGATATCAATAGTTTCTTTATCACGAATTGGATTTACATTACCATCAACGTGAATGATATTATCGTTATCAAAACAACGCAAAACATGGATAATAGCATTACATTCTCTAATGTTTGCCAGGAATTGATTTCCTAGACCTTCCCCTTTACTTGCTCCTTTTACCAAACCGGCAATATCAACAATATCTACAGTTGCCATCTGAACACGTTCCGGTTTTACTAATTCTTCCAATCTGTTTATTCTTGGATCAGGAACATTTACCACACCAATATTTGGTTCAATAGTACAAAATGGAAAGTTAGCACTTTGCGCTTTTGCATTTGACAAACAATTAAAAAGAGTTGATTTTCCAACATTTGGTAATCCTACAATTCCTGCTTTCATATTTCTTGAATATTTACTTTTTATCGGTAATATTTAATGCTAAAGCATTTCATTGTGATAGAAAGTTATTTTGTTAATAGTTATTCTTAAAAAGTGCGCAAATATAAGGTTTATATTGTTTTGAAATTCGTTAATAGAATTATTTATACTACACTCAAATCATGTTAAAATATTATACTATATGATAAATTAAATTATTTGATATTTCATTGAATTTGGAAATACGGAAGCAGTTAGTTATTGGAATGCTATTTAGATTGGCTTAAATAAAGACTTAACTTCAAATTCTAATTTGATTACAATTTAACAGCCCATAAAAAAAACCTGAGATTGTACTCAGGTTTTTGTTTATTCATTATGGAGGAATGCCTGCCTGTTGAGAAGTGTTTCTTCTGTTTCTACGTGATTAACATCGGGTATACAACAATCTACTGGACAAACAGCCGCACATTGAGGCTCTTCATGAAAACCTTTGCATTCGGTACATTTTCCCGGAACGATATAATAAATGTCATCCGAAATTGGAGTTTGAGCCTCATCTGAGTCTGCTTCAGTTCCATCGGGTAAAATTACTTTCCCTCTAAGTTTGGTTCCGTCTTTATATCTCCAATCGTCAGCTCCTTCATAAATGGCAGTGTTTGGACATTCAGGTTCACAAGCACCACAGTTTATACATTCGTCAGTTATTATGATTGCCATATTTTTTATGCTAAATGCTACAAGCTATATGCCGTATGCTTTAATATTGAGTAAACATAATAGGCTTATTACTTAAAGCTTGCTGCCTAAAGCCAAAAACCTTACTTTTGAGCAAAATTACAATCAAAACTCTTTATAAACAAATCTAAATGGATTCTATTAACACAAAATTGTCTTTTGTTGAATTAGGAAAGTTTTTAAGTCAATTTACTTTGAACGAACAGGTTCAGTTTGCTAATGTACTTCATAATGATTTGTATTTTGAAAAATTCAAAGACTTGCTATCACTTTCTCAATCACACAACGGATGGTTTACGCCGGAGCAGGTTTACGCTGCTGTTCAATCTTGGGCTGAAGCATTGAAAGAAGAAAACCTAAAAAAATGGTTATCAGCTTATCCCTTCGACTGCGCTCAGGGTGACAAAACGGTTAAAACTATCGGTTTAATTCTCGCCGGAAATATTCCATTGGTTGGGTTTCACGACTTTCTTTCGGTTTTGATAACTGGGCATAAGGTGTTGGTAAAACCATCTTCAAATGACCAACATTTGATAAGATTCTTAGCCAATTATTTGATTAGTATTGAACCAAAACTCTCTTATTACATTTCGTTTACGGAAGACAAATTAGAAAACTTTGATGCTATCATCGCAACCGGAAGCAACAATACTGCGCGCTATTTTGAATTTTATTTTAAAGACAAACCAAGTATTATTAGAAAAAACAGAAATTCAGTTGCTGTATTAAACGGAATGGAAACTCATAGAGATTTAGTAAATCTTGGAGAAGATATCTTCCGATATTTTGGGTTAGGTTGTCGAAATGTATCTAAACTTTTTGTGCCAAAAGGTTATAATTTCGATGCTTTTTTTAAAGCAATCTATGAATACAAAGACGTTATTTTTTACGAAAAATATTCTAACAATTATGATTATAATAAAGCTATTTTTCTAATGAGTAATTTTAAGTTACTTGATAACGAATTTCTAACACTAAAAGAAGATATTAGCCACGCCTCGCCTATTTCTTCTGTTTTTTATGAATACTATGACAATCTTGTTGATTTACAAACACGTATAGAAAATGAAGCGGAACAGATTCAGTGTATCGTTTCAAATAATTTGATTCCAAATTCGATCCCTTTTGGTCAAACCCAACAGCCAAAACTTTGGGATTATGCTGATAATGTGGATACAATACATTTTTTATTGTCTTTGTGAAAAACTTATAATTTTTTGAACTAAAGTTCAAATACCTGAAGCCCACTGGGCTTTTATTCCACTTTCTACATACAGTTCGACCTTGGGTCTCGAGTCTCCTCTAACTATTAAATATTATAAACTATATCTTTTTTGTTAATAACATCATTATAATATAACCTGTTTCTAAATGTTATTTAAAAGGTGTTTACGAAATTTGCATCATTATTTTTTTTTAAATTAACAGCATTTCAGATGATGGAAAGATTCTGAAACAAAGTTCACTGAACACATAAAAAAATAAAAATAAGTGAAGTAAATAAATTCAGAATAAAATGAAAAAACATAATTACAGTGCTGGCCCATGCATATTACCTCAGGAAGTTTTTGAAAAATCAGCGGAAGCCGTTTTAAATTTTAATAATTCTGATTTGTCGCTTCTTGAAATTTCACACCGCAGCAAAGACTTTGTTGCTGTAATGGATGAAGTTAGAGCTTTGACTTTAGAACTTTTAGGGCTGGAAGGAAAAGGATATCAGGCTTTGTTTCTTCAAGGCGGTGCAAGTTTAGAATTTTTGATGGTACCTTATAATCTTATGAAGGTTGAAGGAAAAGCCGCTTATCTAGATACTGGAACTTGGGCCAATAACGCTATTAAAGAGGCAAAAAATTTTGGAGAAACAGTTGTTGTTGCTTCTTCTAAAGAACAAAATTACAATCATATTCCCAATGACTATAACGTTCCAGCTGATGCTAGTTATTTTCATTGCACTAGTAATAATACCATTTTTGGAACTCAAATGAAATCATTTCCAAAAACGAATATTCCTTTAGTTTGTGATATGAGTTCGGATATTTTTTCAAGAACTTTAGATTTTTCTCAATTTGATTTGATTTATGCCGGTGCTCAAAAAAATATGGGCGCTGCCGGAACGACTTTAGTAATTGTAAAAGAAGAAATCTTAGGAAAATCAGGAAGAACTATTCCTAGTATTTTAGATTATGAAAAACATATCAAAGCGGAAAGTATGTATAACACACCTGCCGTTTTTGCAGTCTATACTTGCCTTCTAACACTACAATGGTTGAAAAAAATGGGGGGAATTGCGGCAATTGAAAAAGTAAACGAAGCGAAAGCCAACTTACTTTATACTGAAATTGATAGAAATCCTTTGTTCATTGGAACAGCTGATAAAAAAGATAGAAGTAATATGAATGCTACATTTTTATTGGTTGATGAAAATTACCAAGAAACCTTTGACAAAATGTGGAAGGAAGCAGGAATTTCAGGTTTACCAGGACATCGTTCAGTTGGTGGTTATCGTGCTTCAATGTACAATGCTTTACCATTAGAAAGTGTGCAAGTTTTGGTAGATGTGATGAAACAACTTGAGGAAGTAGTAAATGTTAAGTCGCAGTTTGCAGAATAATTACCCCGGACCTACCTGACGGCAGGCAGGGCTCCTAAAAATAATTAATATAATAAACAAGCATCGAAAGATGCTGAAATAAATTCAGCATGATAAATGAAAGTATTAGCCAATGATGGAATTTCTAAAAGCGGAATTAAAGCATTAGAAAAAGGAGGTTTTGAAGTAATTACAACCAAAGTTGCTCAAGAACAAGTTGCAAATTATATCAACACAAATAAAGTTTGTGTTATTTTAGTGAGGAGCGCAACAAAAGTTAGAAAAGATATTATTGATGACTGTCCAAATTTAAAAATCATTGGGCGTGGTGGAGTTGGAATGGATAATATTGATGTTGATTACGCTCGTGAAAAAGGTATTCATGTTATCAATACACCGGCTTCCTCTTCTGAAAGTGTGGCAGAGTTGGTATTTGCGCACTTGTTTACTGGTATTCGTTTTCTTCAGGATTCAAATAGAAATATGCCTTTGGAAGGCGATTCCAACTTTGATGGATTAAAAAAAGCTTATGCTAACGGAATTGAATTACGTGGCAAAACTATAGGAATTATTGGTTTTGGACGTATTGGTCAAGCTGTAGCAAAAATGGCGCTTGGACTTGGAATGAAAGTAATTGCTGCTGATAAATTTGTCGACAAGGCCGAGGTAAAAGTAGATTTCTATAACGGTCAATTCATTAATGTTGAGTTTGAAACAGAACCAATGGAGGATCTTTTAAAACATTCAGATTTTATTACCCTTCATGTTCCTGCACAAGAAGGTTATGTGATTAGTACAGCAGAATTTTTGCAGATGAAAGACAATGTTGGTATTGTAAATTGTGCACGTGGCGGCGTAATTGATGAAGTAGCGTTAATCGAAGCTTTAGATTCAGGAAAAGTATTATTTGCCGGATTAGACGTTTTTGAAAACGAACCAACTCCAGAAATTCAAATATTGATGCACCAAAAAATTTCTTTAACGCCGCACATTGGTGCTGCTACTTTGGAAGCTCAGGATAGAATCGGAACTGAATTAGCAGACCAGATTATCGGTTTGTTAAGAGCAGAAAAAGTATAATTTTATTTACCAAATGTTTTTAAAACCATGCGATTGCATGGTTTTTTTTTGTACCTTAGGATTTGTGAATAAAGTAAACTTTAATAAATTGTTAAAAAACAATTACCCTTTATTTATATATCACATTTGTCAGAATCATTAACTTAAATTTCAACTCTATGAAAACAGTAAAAAAATTAGGCATTTGGATGGATCATTCTAATGCAAACCTAATAGAATTTTCTTCAGAAGTTAAAAAAACAAAAACTATATCATGTAGTTATACTTTCGAAGATAAAGAAGAAACACTAAAAATCAGTGAAAAAGTAATGCACAACAAAGAACAACTTAAACAAACTATTTACTACAAGAATATCGCTAATTGCATCAGGGAATTTGATGAAGTGATTTTATTCGGACCAACGAATGCAAAATTAGAATTACACAATTTATTAAAAGAAAATCATCTGTTTGATAATATAAAAATTGAAGTGCAAAATACAGATAAGATGAGTGATAAAGACAAGCATATCTTTGTAAGGAATCATTTTAAAAAATTTAACATCTTTACTTCATAAATTATCGGAATGAATAAGTGGAGCAATGCAATAGCAACACTACAATTATTTATACCAAATACAAATTGATTTTGATCGTAATATTCATAAAGCTTATGAAGTAAATTATCTGATTTACAACTACATTATTTATTTTCAAATTAACAATGAACAACAATTAGGCGGATTTGTTCCAAGACTATAAATTGAGTAGCTTTGTATTAGTTTTAAAAATAAATGGCAAAGTTTAAAGAACGTTGGAATATTAAATCAAATTGGCAATTATTTGTCATTATTGTGGTATTTGCGGTTACAGGTTCTACTGCCGCCTATCTTTCAAAACCTATTTTATCAACTTTTGGCATAAGTAAAGATACCGTTTCAGCTTGGGAATATTATCCCCTATACATCCTGCTCCTATTTCCAATCTATCAAGTGCTTTTAGTCAGCTTTGGCTTTTTATTCGGACAATTTTCTTTTTTTTGGACATTTGAAAAAAAATTACTTCAAAGTTGTGGCTTGGGATTTTTGGTTAACAAAAAAAGAACCCTCAAATAAATTGAGGGCTCAATAATTCTAAAAAAGTAACCTAATAAAAAAACTTTGTTTAATTCTATTTATTTAGTAAGCTAAAGAAATCATTTCTATTTTCTTTTTCATTAAAAAGACCACCGTATTGTATTGTGGAAGTAAAGCTGCTTTCATCTTTAATTCCCCTACTTGAAACACACAAATGCTTGGCTTCCATCACCACAATGACATTATCAGTTTCTAATACTGATTTCAATTCGTTAAATATTTGCATAATCAGACGTTCCTGCACCTGCGGTCTTCTTGAATAATAATCTACTATTCGGTTCAATTTAGATAAACCAATCACTTTTCCGCTAGAAACATAACCTATATGGGCTTTACCAATAATTGGTAAAAAATGATGCTCACAGGTAGAATTAAAACTAATATTAGCTTCGACCAACATTTTATCATAATGATATGAGTTTTCGAAAACAGAGATTTTAGGTTTGTTTGCGGGATTTAAACCGGAGAATATTTCCTGAACAAACATTTTGGCTACCCGATGCGGCGTGCCTTTTAAGCTATCGTCAGTCATATCTAAGCCCATTTCTTCCATAATAGCATGAAAATGTTTCTCGATGGTAGACATCTTTTGATAATCTGTTTTGATGAATGCGTCTGGTCGCATTGGTGTTTCTGCAGAAGTCATTTGATGATTGTCGCCTATCAATTCAAATAATTCTTTTTCAATGGTTTTGTTCATAAGAAATATTTTTTTGTTTAACAAATGTATGATATTATTAAACAAAATAATTAAATTAAGACAACTTTATAAATTATTCAATGATAAATAAAAACTATACGCTCTAATAAATAAAAAAATACTTTGTTACTTTGTGAAAAATTTATTCTATGATTATTGCCAAAAACATACACAAATATTATGATAATATACATGTTTTAAAAGGCATTGATTTGCATATAAAAAAAGGGGAAATAGTTTCTATAGTTGGGGCTTCGGGTGCCGGAAAAACAACCTTGTTGCAAATATTAGGCACGCTGGACAATCCTGTAAAAGAAAGTAATACATCACTTGAAATAAATAAACAAAACTTATTGATAATGAAAGACAAAGCATTATCGAAATTTAGAAATACTCATTTGGGTTTTATATTTCAATTTCATCAATTGCTACCCGAATTTACTGCTTTGGAGAACGTATGTATTCCAGGCTATATTGCCGGCAAAGACAAAGGATCGACAGAAAAAGAAGCTATAAAATTATTAGAGTATCTTGGTTTATCGGATAGAATAAATCACAAGCCCAATGAACTTTCGGGAGGCGAACAACAACGTGTCGCTGTGGCCAGAGCTTTAATAA
>CANJWG010000076.1 GCA_947478365.1 Flavobacteriaceae bacterium
AGCCATGGAAGACTTTAAAATTGATATCATGATAGAATCTGGACCTAATGCCAGAACAGTTCAAATAAATTTAAATCCGTTTACATTAGTAGGAGCAACAACACGCTCAGGATTATTAACTGCTCCAATGCGAGCTCGTTTTGGAATTCAAAGTCGATTACAATATTACAACACTGAACTTTTAACAACTATTGTGCAACGAAGCGCCACAATTTTAAAAATGCCCATCACGATGGAAGCGGCAATCGAAATTGCAGGCAGAAGTAGAGGAACACCTCGTATTGCCAATGCATTATTACGCCGTGTTCGTGATTTCGCCCAAATAAAAGGCAACGGAAAGATTGATATTGAAATTGCTCGTTATTCATTGAAAGCATTACATGTTGATGCCCATGGTTTAGACGAAATGGATAATAAAATTTTAGTAACTATCATCGATAAGTTCAAAGGCGGACCTGTTGGATTATCAACTTTGGCGACAGCTGTTTCCGAAAGCGGAGAAACCATTGAAGAAGTATACGAGCCTTTTTTAATTCAGGAAGGTTTTATCATAAGAACACCTAGAGGAAGAGAAGTTACTGAGAAAGCGTATAAACATCTGGGAAAAATTAAAGCTAATATTCAGGGAGGTTTATTTTGATTAACAACAAAGAAAAATATTCTCAACTCATTAAAGCCGAAGCCAAACGCCTCGGCTTTTTGTCTTGCGGAATTTCTAAAGCCGGTTTTCTGGAAGTAGAAGCACCTCGATTGGAAAATTGGTTAAATCAAAATCGGCATGGAGAAATGAAGTATATGGAAAATCATTTCGACAAGCGTTTGAATCCAACGTTATTAGTTGATGATGCTAAAAGTGTAATTTCATTATTACTCAATTATTATCCGTCAGAAACTCAAAATTCAGAAAGTTATAAGATATCCAAATATGCCTACGGAGAAGATTATCATTTTGTAATCAAAGAAAAATTAACAGCACTTTTACATGTCATCCAGACAGAAATTGGTGAAGTTTCGGGAAGGGCTTTTGTCGATTCAGCGCCAGTTTTAGACAAAGCTTGGGCTGCAAAAAGCGGTTTGGGTTGGATTGGAAAAAACAGTAATTTGTTAACTCAGCAAGTTGGTTCTTTTTATTTTATAGCCGAATTGATCGTCGATTTAGATTTGGAATATGATCATGCAACTACCGACCATTGTGGCACTTGCACGGCATGTATTGATTCTTGTCCAACCGAAGCGATTGTCTCGCCATATGTTGTTGACGGAAGCAAATGCATTTCTTATTTTACCATCGAATTAAAAGAAAATATTCCAACCGAAATGAAAGGTAAAATGGACGATTGGATTTTTGGCTGCGATGTTTGCCAAGACGTTTGTCCGTGGAATCGTTTTTCAAAATCACACAACGAACCTCTTTTTAATCCAAATTCGGGACTTTTATCTTTTACTAAAAAAGACTGGGAAGAAATTACAGAAGAAACCTTTAAAAAAGTATTTACAAATTCAGCTGTAAAAAGAACAAAGTTTGAAGGATTAAAGCGGAACATTAAATTTCTAAGATGAATTACTTTATAAAAGAAACTACTAAAAGTTTCCTTATTAAGTCTAGTCTTCTACCTTTGTAGTTATCAAAATCAAGACCATGCACAAAGATAGCAAAAGGAGAGAAGCGCTTTTATACCACGCAAAACCTACACCAGGAAAAATTAAAGTTGTACCAACCAAAAAATATGCAACCCAAAGAGATTTGTCATTGGCTTATTCTCCTGGAGTTGCTGAGCCATGTTTGGAAATTGCCAAAGATGTAAATAATGTTTATAAATATACTTCCAAAGGAAATTTGGTTGCAGTAATTAGTAATGGAACTGCCGTTTTAGGACTGGGGGATATTGGTCCAGAAGCATCAAAACCCGTGATGGAAGGAAAGGCATTGTTGTTTAAAATATTTGCGGATATTGATGTTTTTGATATTGAAGTTGGAACAAAAGATGTTGATGCGTTTATAGAAACAGTAAAAAATATTGCGCCGACTTTTGGCGGAATTAATCTGGAAGACATTAAGGCTCCCGAATCTTTTGAAATCGAAAGACGTTTAGTGGAAGAACTGAATATTCCGGTAATGCATGATGATCAGCATGGAACAGCTATTATCTCTGCAGCAGCTTTGTTGAATGCAGTTGAACTAGCAGGAAAGAAAATGGAAGAAGTAAAAATAGTTATTTCTGGCGCAGGTTCGGCAGCAATTGCATGTGCTAATCTGTATGTTTCTTTTGGTGTGAAACAAGAAAACATAGTTATGTTTAATAGCAAAGGAGCACTTAAAAAAGATGATCCAAAAATTTCAGAAGAACAAAGAAAATATGCTACCGATAAAGACTTCCCTTCGCTATTCGAAGCAATGGTTGGAATTGATGTTTTTGTTGGATTGTCAACAGGAGATATTGTTACACCAGACATGCTATTGGGAATGGCAAAAAATCCTATTGTTTTTGCAATGGCGAATCCAAATCCGGAAATAAATTATGATTTAGCAGTCAAAACTAGAAGGGATATTATCATGGCAACGGGACGTTCTGACCATCCTAACCAAGTGAATAATGTACTTGGATTTCCCTATATTTTCCGGGGTGCTTTAGATGTTAGAGCGACTAAGATTAATGAAGAAATGAAGAAAGCCGCAGTTATTGCTTTAGCTGAATTGGCTAAAGAATCAGTTCCGGAACAAGTAAATATAGCTTATGGCGAAACCAAATTAAATTTTGGGAAAGAATATATTATTCCGAAACCATTCGATCCGAGATTGATTGCAAGAGTTCCGCTTGCCGTTGCTAAAGCTGCAATGGAATCGGATGTTGCCTTGAATCCTATAATCGATTGGGATAAATATGAAGAAGAGTTATTAGAGCGTTTAGGCTCAGATAATAAAATGGTTCGTTTGTTAACCAATCGCGCTAGAACTGAACCTAAAAGAGTAGTTTTTGCCGAAGCGGATCATTTGGATGTTCTAAAAGCAGCTCAAATTGCTTTTGAAGAAGGCATTGCCCATCCGATACTTTTAGGAAACAAAGAATTAATATTAGAACTTAAAGAAGAAATAGGTTTTGATGCAGATGTGCCAATTTTTGATCCAAAAAATAAGGAGGAAGACAAAAGGCGATTAAAATATGCTAACCACTATTGGCAGTCTAGACAACGAAGAGGAATTTCGTTACTTGATGCTCAAAAATGGATGCGCGAACGGAATTATTTTGCCGCAATGATGGTTAATGAAGGTGATGCAGATGCTATGGTTTCTGGATATTCTCGTAGTTATCCCTCAACTGTAAAACCATTGATGCAATTGATTGGGAAAGCACCCGGAATAACATTGATTGCAACCACAAATATGATGATGACCAATCGGGGGCCAATGTTTTTATCGGATACTGCAATTAATCCAAATCCAACTGCGGATGAGTTGGCAAAAATAGCATTGATGACCGCTAAAACAGTTAGAATGTTTGGAATGCAACCTGTTATTGCAATGGTTTCTTTCTCAAATTTTGGTTCGTCCACGCATGAAAGCGCAAACAAAGTTAGAGAAGCAGTGGCTTATTTACATGAATACTACCCTGATTTAATTGTCGATGGTGAAATACAATCTGATTTTGCTTTAAATGCAGAAATGCTAAAGGCCAAATTTCCTTTTTCAAAATTGGCAGGAAAAAAAGTCAACACTTTGATTTTTCCAAACTTAGAATCGGCAAATATTACTTATAAATTATTAAAAGAATTGGACAAAGTAGACTCCATCGGACCTATAATGTTGGGAATGGAAAAAGCAGTTCATATTTTTCAACTAGGCGCAAGTGTAGAAGAAATGGTTAATATGGTTGCAGTTGCCGTAGTGGACGCACAAGAAAAAGAGAAAAGAAAAAAGATGTCTGCCAAATAGTTTTTGTATTATTGTATAGATATTGCAAAGACATCCTTTCAATGAAGGAATTTTGTTATATTTGGAATTAGATTTCACAAAAAAATGATTGCACATATTCAAGGAAAATTAATTGAAAAATCACCTACAGAAGTTGTAATTGACTGCAATGGAGTTGGTTACCATATTAATATTTCATTACACACTTTCTCTTTACTTCCTAATGCTGATTTTATTAAATTGTTTACGTTTCTTCAAATTAAAGAAGACGCGCATTCTTTGTTTGGTTTTGTTGAAAAATCCGAACGGGAATTATTTAAGTTATTGTTATCGGTGTCAGGAATTGGAGCTAGCATTGCAAGAACTATGTTGTCATCACTAGACCCAAAACAAATAATTCACGCAATTGCCAGTGCAGATGTTATTACAATTCAATCTATAAAAGGAATTGGAAGTAAAACAGCACAGCGCGTAATCTTGGATTTGAAAGAAAAAGTCTTAAAAATCTATGATTTGAATGAAATATCAATGACACAACACAATATTTCTAGAGAAGAATCGTTATCTGCTTTGGAGGTTTTGGGATATGTTAGGAAAAATGCCGAGAAAGTGGTGGACAAAATCATAAAAGAAAATCCGGAAGCGGGAGTAGAAATAATTATCAAACAAGCGTTGAAAAATCTATAATTCTTGGAAACAATTTACTTTAGAAAATTATTATTTAACGCAAAAAAACTACTCTTAGGATTAGTACTGTTAATTAGTGTTTCAGTTTTTGCTCAAGTAACACCAGCCGAACCGAAGCCAACTGAACCTGAGCCAACAGGCTATTCAACAGGTAGAGTTGATATTAAAGATCCAAATAGTATTGTTAACGCCTACACATATGATGTGGCGACCGACAGGTATATTTACACCAAAACTGTCGATGGGTTTAACATTAATTACCCGATTATTTTAACACCCAAAGAATACGAAAAATTAGTACTACGTGAGTCAATCCGTCAATATTATAAGGATAAGTCGGATGCTATAGAAGGTAAAAAAGACGGGAGTGACTTAAAGAAAAAAGATTTGTTACCGAGATATTACGTAAACTCCAGTTTCTTTGAATCTATTTTTGGTTCAAATACGATTGATGTAAAACCAACGGGTTCTGTTGAAATGGATTTGGGAATTCGTTATACCAAACAAGACAATCCGGCTTTTTCACCAAGAAACAGATCACAAACTTCTTTTGATTTTAACCAAAGAATCAGTATGAGTTTAAATGGAAAAGTAGGAACTCGATTGAGCGTAACTGCCAATTATGATACGCAGTCGACTTTTTCTTTCCAGAACAATATCAAGTTAGAGTTCACACCTGACGAAGACGATATCATTCAAAAAATCGAAGTCGGAAACATAAGTATGCCGCTTTCCAATTCTTTGATTCGTGGCGCCCAAAGTTTATTTGGAGTTAAAGCCAAATTACAATTTGGAAGAACTACAGTAACAGGAGTTTTCTCAGAACAAAAATCGCAAACAAGATCAGTTACCGCACAAGGAGGTGGAACCATTCAGGATTTTGAAATATTTGGTTTAGATTATGATGCTGACAGACATTTTTTCTTATCACAATATTTCAGAAATAAATATGATGAAGCCTTAAAGGATTATCCTGTAATCAGAAGTAGGGTTCAAATTACAAGGATTGAAGTTTGGGTAACCAACAGGCAGAATCGTGTTAGTACTTCGAGTAATAATTTAAGAAATATTTTGGCATTACAGGATTTGGGAGAATCACAATATATAGGAATTCCCGACCAACGATTGGTTGCCATAACACCGCAGCCTACTAACTTTTTTGTTTATGATGCTGCAAATGTACCGCCGGATACTAGTGGGAATGTTCCGTCTGACAACCGTAACAACAGATATAATCCGGGATTAATCACAACTGGTACGGGATTGTTAAACACAAGCATTAGAGATATTGTAACGTCAAGTGCAGGTTTTAATAATATCAATCCGGTTGATGAAGGAACAGATTATTCAAAACTTGAAAATGCTAGAAAGCTAGCGCCTAATGAATATACGCTTAATCCACAATTAGGGTATATTTCGTTGCAACAACGTTTAGCCAATGACGAAGTGTTAGCGGTTGCATATCAATATACTATTGGAGATGATGTTTATCAGGTTGGAGAATTTGGTACAGATGGCGTTGATTCTACAGTATTAACAGGTACAACTCCTGCTGACGCATCAGTTTCAACTCAGAGTTTAATTCTTAAAATGTTAAAGAGCAATTTAACCAATGTTCAAAAACCAATTTGGAACTTGATGATGAAAAACATTTATCAAATTCAAGGTGCGTATCAATTGCAACAAGAAGATTTTAGGTTCAATATCTTATATACTGATCCTTCACCTATTAATTATATTACACCAGTAGCCGGGACACCTTTTCCATCGAGTCCAACAACACCTCCAGGCAATGAAGTTTCAGAAACCCCGCTCTTAAAAGTTTTAAACGTTGATAAATTGAATTATAATAATGACCCACAAGTTGGTGGAGATGGTTTTTTCGATTTTTTACCCGGATTAACTGTTGATCAACAAAATGGGCGAATCATATTTACTACTGTAGAGCCTTTTGGTAAATTGATTTTTGATAAATTAAAATTAGGAGCAGAAGATTACTATGATGAGAATACCTATAACGGGAATCAGGCAAAATATGTTTTCAGAAGCATGTATAATGGCACACAAGCCGCGGCTTTGCAAGATGCAGAAAAAAATAAATTCCAATTAAAAGGAAGGTTTAAATCTTCGGGTGGCGACGGAATTCCGATTGGAGCCTACAATGTTCCAAGAGGTTCTGTAGTAGTGACTGCCGGAGGAAGAGTATTACAAGAAGGAATAGATTATAGTGTCAATTATCAGGCGGGAAGAGTTCAAATTCTTGATCCTTCGCTACAAGCATCTAATACACCTATTCAGGTTTCTGTAGAAAACAACTCCACTTTTGGGCAACAAACCAGAAGATTTATGGGAATAAATGTAGAACACAAATTCTCGGATAAATTATTAGTTGGTGCTACTTACATTAAAATGACAGAAAGACCACTCACTACTAAATCAAACTATGGTCAAGAATCTGTCAACAATACTATTTTTGGTTTCAATGCAAACTACTCTACAGAGGTTCCTTTTTTAACCCGAATGGTTAATAAATTACCAAATATAGATACCGATGTTCCCTCTAATTTTTCCTTACGAGGTGAAATGGCCTTTTTGAAACCGAATGCATCAAAAGCAGATGCGTTTGAAGGAGAATCAACTGTTTATGTAGATGATTTTGAAGGATCACAAACCACTATTGACATGCGTTCGGCTCAGTCATGGAGCCTCTCTTCTACCCCAAAATGGCAAGCAGATGCCGCCTATGAAGATTTTGGAGCTACATCAGTTGGCTTAAGTTATGGATATAAAAGAGCCAAGTTAAACTGGTATAGTATTGATCCGACTCTATATGTACAAACTCCAGGAGATATTGGTCAGGATGGAATTTCAGCTAATAGCACCAGAAGAATCTTTAGTCGTGAATTGTTTCCTAATACAGACATTCAGATTGGACAAACTCAAGTAATTAATACGTTAGATTTAACTTATTATCCTCAAGAAAGAGGTCCCTATAACTATAATGAGCAAGCGCTTTCATCCGGTTTTAATAGTGACGATGCAAAGAAAAATTATGGTGGAATTATGCGTGCCATAAATTCTACAAACTTTGAACAAAGCAATGTGGAATACATTCAATTTTGGGTTTTAGACCCTTATTTTGATCCGGCAAATTCATCAGCTGTCACCAATCCTGCAAACTCAGGGAAAATCTATTTTAATCTTGGTGAAATATCAGAAGATGTTTTAAAAGATGAACGTAAGCAATATGAAAACGGATTACCTTCTAACAGTGCTTCTCAATCGTTAACCAATTCTACAGTTTGGGGTAAAGTGCCCTCATCACAGTCACTTATCTATGCTTTTGATGTTGATGGAGCCAATAGAGCAGCACAAGATGTTGGTTTTGATGGCATAAGTAATACCATTGAACAAAGCCTCCCTGGAATTGGAGGTTATGCTGCTTTAGCTGATCCAGCAGGGGATGATTACCAATATTTTTTAAGCGCTTCAGGTTCGACTATTTTTGACCGATATAAAAACTATAATGGCGTTGAAGGAAATTCACCTGTTGGCGTTTCAGATAACAACAGAGGTTCAACAACACTTCCGGATGTAGAAGATATCAATCGTGATAACACGATGAATACAGCTAATGCCTATTATGAGTACAGCATTGATATGAACTATGGTAATATTGATGGAACTGGAATGCCGGTAGGGCAAAACTTTATTACAGATAAGGTAGTTACTACTGTTACAGATACACCGAATGGAATTCCAACACAAGCAAGATGGTATCAATTCAAGATTCCGGTGACTACCCCATTAAAGAAAACTATTGGTAGTATTTCTGATTTTCGTTCCATACGTTTTATGAGAATGTTTATGACTGGATTTTCAACACCAATAACACTTCGTTTCGGGGCCTTAGATTTAGTTCGTGGTGAATGGAGACGTTATGAGAATTCATTACAAATAGCCGAAGATCCTACAGATGACAACACAAACTTTGACGTACTTTCAGTTAACATCCAGGAAAACGCACAACGATTTCCGATTCCTTATGTTACGCCTCCGGGAGTTGTTAGAGAGCAACTTCAAAATGGGCAACAAGTTATCAATCAAAATGAACAATCACTTTCGCTAAGAGTAAACGGAACTCCACCTGGAACCGCAGGTTTAGAAGCAGGCGATTCAAGAGCAGTATTTAAAAATATTGAAGTTGATATGCGTCAATACAATAA
>CANJWG010000077.1 GCA_947478365.1 Flavobacteriaceae bacterium
AGCACCAACGGAATTATCAATTCTGCTTACATCTGAAAGATTTACAAATTCAGAATATTTATCATACGTAAAGTTCAATCCTGCAGCAAATTTATGCATCGTATTGTTAATTATTGAACTGAAAATCAAGTTCGAATAATAACTTTGCTGTTTAATATCATATTGATTTAACCCAAAATACGATTGTTGGTTGTGATTACTAAATGCATTTTGGAAACCGATACTTTGATAAGGCATGTCTTTAAAAACATAGCCAATTTTTGAAGAAAAATCGAAACGCTCTGTGTTAATTTCAGAGCCCCAAAAATTAGTTGTAAGCCTGTCTCTGTTTGGGTCAAAATCAATTTCTCCTGTTTGCTTTTCATCATTCATGTATCGAAAATTAGTGAATGAAACCCAACCCGATTCAGGATTAGAATATTGCCATCGATTAGCAATGTTAATTTGTTTTCCCAATGGATTATCAAGAAAACCATCATCGTTCATATCATTTTTGGCAACTCTTGCATTTCCATGCACAAAAAAACTTGTTGCCCAATAATCAGAAATTTTTTTGTTGAAATGAGTATTCAATTCAAAACGGGAATCGGTCGAACCATAAGTATTTAGAAAGAAAGGAATGTCTTTTATAGGCTTGATTAATTCGGTATTGATTTGTCCTGAAATGCTTTCGTAACCATTAACAACGCTTCCTGCGCCTTTGTTGATTTGAATGCTTTCAACCCAAGTTCCCGGTGTAAATGACAAACCATAGGCTTGTGAAGCGCCACGAACCGATGGAATGTTTTCTTCGGTAATCATAATATACGGACTTGTCAATCCAAGCATTTTTATTTGTTTGGTTCCTGTCAGTGCGTCTGAGAAATTGACATCAATCGATGGATTGGTTTCAAAACTTTCGGCAAGATTACAACATGCCGCTTTGAGTAATTCTTTGCTGGTTACCAACGTTGTATTGGTTGTTCCGTAAATTGATTTTTTCAATCCTTTCTTATTGGCTTGCACTTTTACCGTTTTCAAAGTATCTTTTTTGATGTCTTCTTGCGAAAAGGAAACGCACGAAACTAAAAATGTTAGGAATAATAGTAATTTTTTCATTTTATGCTGAATTTATTTCAGCATCTCTAGACGCTGAAAATGATTTGAAATTAATTCTATTTGACACTCATTGAAACAACGAGAATCAGAAATAAATTCAGATTAAATCAAGCGTAAAAAGTATATTGGCTGTACAAGATATACAATGGCGGTGCATTCGCATCGCAATAGTAAGTACTATTATTTTTTTGTTTGAAGTGATTTTTTGAAATAAAAACCTTTGGTTTCAAGTCATAAATAACCGAATGCAGCGCAGGATCAAAACATAATGATTTAATAATAATTTGATCTGATTTGATTTCCGCTTTTATGATTTTGTCATTACAACATCCTGGTTCTTCTTCTACAATTCCGCAACATTCATCAACCACTTTTGCTGAAGATGGGGCTACATTTATAGTTATTGATGCAATTTCATCAGCACAATAATGCACATTAAAGGCCAATCCTAAATTGGAAACCAATAGGAGAAAAGTCAACAAAACACATATTTGTTTTTTCAAAATCATGTTGCAAAGCTAGTGAAAATCAAATTAGTAAAAACTTAAAATCATATTAAAACTTTATAAATCAAACTCTTGTCCTAACAAAGGAACAACACAATCAAACCCGTATTTTTCCTGTATTTTGATTCGTAATTCATCTGCCGGCTGGTTTTCACCATGAACTAAAAACACTTTTTGGGGTTTATTTTTTAATTCTGATAACCAATTGAGTAAATCATTTTGGTCACCATGTGCAGACAACCCCTGTATATCTAAAATTTTTGCCTTAACCGGATAATATTTCCCGTGAATTTTTATCTCTATTGCTCCTTCTAATAGTTTTCTACCACGCGTTCCTTCACCTTGGTAGCCAACAATAATTATAGTTGTTTCGGGTAATCCGATATATTCTTCCAAATAACTCAAAACCCTCCCGCCGGTAATCATTCCGCTGGCGGCAATAACAACTTTTGGTTGTTTATCATAAATAGCGTTTATAGTTTCTTGATAATCTGAATTCATCGTGAAAATTTTACACATTTGAACACATTCCTCTTCCGACAATTTGTGCCATTTTTTATTGTTAGTAAAAACATCCAAAACACTTATTCCCATTGGAGTATCAATAATGTATGGTATATTTGGAATTCTATCTTCCTCCTTTAACTTCCATATATAATACATAATGGTTTGGGCTCGTTCCACTGCGAAACTTGGAATAATAACTGTCCCATTATTTTGATACGTATTGTTAATGTAAGTTTCTAACAGTAATTTGACGTCGTCATCGGGATGAATTCGGTTGCCATAAGTACTTTCAAGAAAAATATAATCTGCTTCCTTGGGTTTTACCGGCGGAAACATCAGTACATCATCATCCCGACCAATATCGCCAGAAAAAACAAGTGTTTTGCCTTCCAATTTTAGCTCGATAGAACAAGCGCCAATAATGTGGCCTGCATTTCTAAAAACAGCTGATATTTCTGCATCAAGTTGTACTTCTTGATCAGCATTTATCACTCTGAATAAAGGGAAAACGGCTTTAGATTGTTCAACATTATACAGAGGTTCTGCTTTTTCGTGTTTGGAAAAATGTTCTTTATTTGCTTTATTGGCCTCTTCTTCCTGAATTTTGGCGCTGTCTAATAGAATTAATTTAGAGACACTAGCTGTTGGGCTTGTGCAATATATTTTTCCTTCAAAACCTTGATTGACAAGTCTAGGCAACCAACCGCAATGATCTAAATGGCCATGAGTCAACAAAACAAAGTCAATTGTATTAGGTAGAATTGGAAGTGGTTCCCAATTAAGTTCACGCAAAGGTTTTAAACCTTGAAATTGGCCACAATCAATTAGGATTCTAATTCCGTTGCTTTCAACCAATGTTTTTGAACCTGTTACTGTTCCTGCGCCTCCAAGAAATTTAATTTTCATATCATAAATATTTACATAGTTCCGAAGCCTCTCTAATCACATTTTTTATTCTTATTGGGCTAAGATCTATTTTTTCGAGAATTTCTAATTTATCAATAATTTCTCTAGCCAAAATTACATCTAACACCATCAGTTTGTCTTTTTCTGCTATGGTTAAAGTTGTTAAACATGTAATTGGATACAATTGGCCTTCATCAATTTTTTTTCGCAAACTAAATTTTGGCGGATAATCCCAACTCAATAATTTGAGCCCAGAACAATTGGCAAAAGTCAACGCATCTGAAGTAAACCGATTATTTGTTGTAATCCAACAGCTTGAAATTTTATCACTTTTGGAAAAAATGGGGTGATTTCTATCTTTTAAATCATTAAATCTGGATAATATATACATTGGTACTTTCACATCTGAATTACTTTCGCTTCTTGGGTGAAACTTACATTCTATCATCTCGATATAATTATTTTTCTTGATGATAACATCTACTTCATGCGTAACGCATTTACCCTGCAAAAAGAGATTTGTCTTTGACACATACCCTTCTGAAATAAAAAGTCGTGAAATGAATTTTTCAAAGAAAAACCCTGCCGGACCAAGCATCTGAATCGCAGATCTCAAATTGTACCTTGCCGCAATAGAGTTGGAAGATTTTTTGAGTAAATTAAAAGCTAATTTGTAGATTTTTTTTGTAGAAATTCCTTCATAAATTTGATTATCAATAACTTGTAAAATATCATCAATAACCAGCCTATTTGCGCCTGATTTTAATAAAGAACTTTTAAGTTTATCTCGATTAAAATCAACTACACTTCCGGAATGCTTTACTATTTTCATAATACTCAAAATTAAATTTAGGCATATACTAATCAAGTAAAGTTAATAAAATAAACTTACTTTTTAATCTTTTTCTGATAATAAAATCCAGGGATAAATAACAAAATAAAAATAGGTTGGATTAAAAATCTTCTAATGTAGAACAAAGTCATTTTACTTTCTTCGGCAAAAAATGTCAAGACAAAAACAAAACTAATCATCAGTATTGAACCTAAAACCATGTAAAGTAGCACGGAGAATTTTACAATTTGCCTGTCTTTAAAAATGACATATAGCAATAATAATGAAATCACTGAATTAATATAAAACCGAAATCCGTAACTAAAAAACAATTTTAAAATATTAATTTGAGGAAAGGACAAATGAGTATATTCATCTTTGTAATAATTTAAAAACGGATCATAGAAAATTGTGTCTTCAAAAGCTCTGATTAAAACCAAAAGCAATATCAAGAAAAGCGACCAACCAATTTTACTTTTATTTCTTATCGATTTCTGTTGCATACAAAGAATATTTATTAACCCAAATTACCCATAACAAAAATACAACTCCATAAATAACCAACGGGAAAACCACTCCGTGTAACAAATGCTCGTACTGTGGAAAATGATACAGTGCCACACACAAAAGTGCAATTCGACCAATATTCAGAATGTGAATTAGTATACTGCCAAACAAAATGAAAAGAATAGTTTTTTTGAACTTTCCGGTAAAGGCAATAACAAACGAAATAAATAAAATAATCACACTTAAAGCATTGCAACCTTCAATAATCCTAGAAATATATTTGCCCTTATAAAATAATTTTACTGTTGGTTCTGTCTGATGCGGCATTGTATAGGATTTCGAATCGACCAAGGATAAAACTGCTGCAGATTGCTTGGCAACCATTTTTGTAAAAGTATCAACTTCGACATTTTTTACATCAAAATGATTAAGATAAGTTTGATAAATGAATGTTAAAATCAAATAGCTGAAAATGAATTTTCCGAGAAAAAGTAAAAATGGTTTGTATTGGAGCAGCAAATTTTTCAAAAGATAATTTTTAACAAATTTATATAAAATAAAAAAAGTTCAGTTGCTACATTTGCATAAAAAAATTGAAAATGAATTTCGAAAGCTTAAAACCACAAGTGATTACAATTCTTACTTCATCAAATGCTGAAAGAGATATCAAACTTAAAAATCTTTGCCAGTTCTTATCTGATAGTGTAGATTATTACAATTGGGTTGGATTTTACTTCGCCAATCACAAGAATAAGACTTTGCATCTTGGACCCTACGTTGGTGCTGAAACAGAACATACAACAATTCCATTCGGAAAAGGTATTTGCGGACAAGTGGCAGAATCAAACCAAAATTTTGTCGTTCCAGATGTTGCTGCTCAGGATAATTATATTGCTTGCAGCTTTACTGTGAAGTCAGAAATTGTTGTACCTCTTTTTGTTGATGGTGATAACATTGGACAAATTGATATAGACAGTCATGTAATTAATCCATTCACAGAAGCTGACGAACTTTTTTTAGAATTTGTAAATCAGGAAGTTGCAAAATTATTTTAAAAATAATTCGTAATTCGTAATTGCTCCGCCAGTTTCCAAAATAAATTGGATTTATTTTGCTCGGGTCATAATTATTTTTACATTTGCACACGAATTGGGAAAATCTCTATTCATACATAATAATCATTTAAATAAATATTGGAATGTATCTAAGTAAAGACACAAAAGCAGAAATCTTCGCTAAACACGGAGGAAAAGCAGAAAATACAGGATCTGCAGAAGGACAAATTGCATTGTTCACATTTAGAATCTCTCACTTAACAGAGCACTTGAAAAAAAATCGTCACGATTACAACACTGAGCGTTCGTTAGTACTTTTGGTAGGTAAAAGAAGAAGTCTTCTTGACTATTTGAAGAAAAAAGATATCAACAGATATCGTGAGATTATTAAAGAATTGAATATTAGAAAATAGTCAATACAAAAAGAGGTGCCCACGCGCCTCTTTTTTTTTAATTAAAAAAAGAAAAGTTTCGGTTTTTCATTGGGTTACAAACAACAACTACAACAACACAACTAATCTGTCGACAGGCAGGAACCAATGTAAAATTAAACAAGGAAAATTTATGATTCCACAATTATTTGTAGAAAAAATCGATTTAGGTGATGGCAGAAGCATCACAATCGAAACAGGTAAATTAGCAAAACAAGCAGATGGTTCTGTTGTTCTTAGATGTGGCGACTGTATGCTTCTAGCTACAGCTGTATCAGCAAGAACATCAAATCCTGCTGTTGACTTTTTACCTTTAACGGTAGATTACCGTGAAAAATTTGCCGCTGCAGGACGTTTTCCCGGTGGTTTTTTCAAAAGAGAAGCTCGTCCAAGTGACAGCGAAGTATTAACTATGCGTTTAGTGGACCGTGTTTTACGTCCGCTTTTCCCTGATGATTACCATGCCGAAACTCAGGTAATGATTCAATTAATGTCTCATGATGAAAATGTAATGCCTGACGCATTAGCTGGCTTAGCTGCTTCAGCAGCCTTAGCAGTATCTGATATTCCATTTTATAATTTAATTTCAGAAGTACGTGTTGCACGAGTTGATGGGAAATTTGTAATCAATCCAAGTAAAACTCAATTAGAATTATCAGATATTGATATGATGATTGGAGCTTCTTTAGATTCGGTTGCGATGGTTGAAGGTGAAATGAAAGAGATTTCAGAACACGAAATGGTAGAAGCAATTAAATTTGCTCACGAAGCTATTAAATTGCAAATACATGCTCAATTAAGATTACAGGAAGCTTTTGGCAAAAAAGAAATCCGCACTTATGAGGGTGAGAAAGAAAATGAAGAAATCTACAAAAAAGTAAAGGCTGCAGCATACGATAAAATTTATGCTATTGCAAAAGTAGGTTCAGCTAAACATGAGAGAAGCGCTGCATTTGCTGAAGTAAAAGAAGAAGTTAAAGCTTTATTTACAGAAGAAGAATTAGCGGCTGACGGAGATTTAGTTTCAAAATATTTTTATAAAACAAATAAAGAAGCTGTTCGTAACGTAATACTTGAATTAGGAATTCGTTTAGACGGAAGAAAAACTACTGAAATCAGACCTATCTGGTGTGAAATAGATTATTTACCTTCTGTTCATGGATCCTCATTATTTACACGTGGTGAAACGCAAGCTTTGGCAACAGTAACCCTAGGAACTTCTAGAGAAGCCAATCAAATTGATTCGCCATCTGAACAAGGAGAAGAAAAATTCTACTTACACTATAATTTTCCACCATTTTCAACAGGAGAAGCTAAACCTTTAAGAGGAACTTCACGAAGAGAAGTAGGTCACGGAAACTTAGCTCAAAGAGCATTAAAAAATATGATTCCTACCGATTGTCCTTATACTATCCGAATTGTATCTGAAGTATTAGAATCGAACGGTTCTTCTTCTATGGCTACAGTTTGTGCTGGTACAATGGCTTTGATGGATGCCGGAGTTCAAATGGTGAAACCTGTTTCAGGGATTGCTATGGGATTGATTACCGACGGACACAAATTTGCTGTATTGTCAGATATCCTTGGAGATGAAGATCACTTAGGAGATATGGACTTTAAAGTTACTGGAACTAAAGACGGTATCACTGCTTGTCAAATGGACATTAAAATTGATGGATTGAGATATGACATTATGGAACAAGCATTAGGTCAAGCTCGTGATGGAAGAATGCATATTTTAGGAAAGTTAACTGAAACCATTGCTACACCAAGAGCAGATGTTAAGAAACATGCTCCAAAAATTATCATGCGAACTATTCCTGGAAATTATATTGGTGCTTTAATCGGACCTGGAGGAAAAGTGATTCAAGAATTGCAAAAAGCTACTGGAACTACTATAGTTATTAACGAAGTTGATGAACAAGGTGTAGTTGAAATTCTTGGAACAGATCCAGATGGAATTGCAGCAGTTTTAGCTAAAATTGACTCAATCATTTTCAAACCAGTTGTTGGTGAAGCTTATGAAGTCAAAGTAATTAAAATGTTAGATTTTGGTGCTGTTGTAGAATATACAGCTGCTCCTGGAAATGAAGTATTACTTCACGTTTCAGAATTGGCTTGGGAAAGAACAGAAAATGTTTACGATGTAGTAAATATGGGAGACGTATTTCAAGTGAAATATCTTGGTGTAGATCCAAAAACTAGAAAAGAAAAAGTATCTAGAAAAGCACTTTTACCTAGACCTCCAAGAGACGAAAATGCTCCCGCGAGAGAAGATCGCGGTCCACGACCAGAAAGACGTGATGACAGAAAATAATATTTTTTTTAGAAAAACCCCGATTCATGATTTTAAATTGGGGTTTTTAATTTTATTTTAATCTAATTGTAACTTTTTTGAAATAGTCTACGTAAAAGACTTGAACACTTTAAAAGTAAAGGAGACAAATTAAATGAGACAGCTCAAAATCACCAAGCAGGTAACTAATCGTGAAACTGCTTCCTTAGACAAGTACCTTCAAGAAATTGGAAAAGTTGACTTAATTACTGCTGATGAAGAAGTAGAATTAGCTCAGAAGATTAAAGCCGGCGACCAACGTGCGTTAGAGAAATTGACAAAAGCCAATTTACGTTTCGTGGTTTCGGTAGCCAAACAATACCAAAATCAAGGATTAACACTACCCGATTTAATTAATGAAGGAAATTTAGGTTTGATTAAAGCGGCACAACGTTTTGATGAAACTCGTGGTTTTAAATTCATTTCATATGCCGTTTGGTGGATTCGTCAATCGATTCTTCAAGCGCTTGCTGAACAATCTCGTATCGTTCGTTTGCCATTAAA
>CANJWG010000078.1 GCA_947478365.1 Flavobacteriaceae bacterium
AAACATGGCACACAATGCTGGTTATACTTCGGTAATGTCCCACCGTTCCGGAGAAACAGAAGACAATACGATTGCCGACTTAGCCGTTGCCTTAAACTGTGGCCAAATTAAAACAGGTTCTGCTTCACGTTCTGATCGTATGGCAAAATACAATCAGTTGTTGAGAATAGAAGAGGAGTTAGGCGATACCGCTTACTTCCCTGGAGTAAGAGCTTTTAAGCAAAAGTAATTCATTAAAAAAAATTATTTATTACACCTGACAGGCTTCTGAAACCCGTCAGGTGTTTTTGTTAAAATTAAAATTTCATATTTAAAATTGGTATACTACTTTTGCACATGCAACACAACGTACTTATTTTAGATTTCGGTTCGCAATACACACAACTTATTGCGAGAAGGGTTCGGGAATTAAACATATTCTGCGAAATCTTCCCATTCAATCATTTCCCAACTGATTTATCGTCCTACAAAGCAGTTATCCTCGGCGGAAGTCCTTATTCTGTTCGCTCAGAAGATGCTTTGCAAATCGATTTGTCCAATATAAGGGGCAAACTACCGTTACTCGCGATTTGTTATGGCGCCCAATATTTGGCCCATTTTTCAGGTGGTGAAGTAACCGCTTCCAATATCAGAGAATATGGGAGAGCCAATTTATCTTATATCAAAGAAGGTGAAACTTTTTTTGAGAATGTAAATCTCAATTCACAAGTTTGGATGAGTCACAGCGACACTATCAAACATTTACCAGCCAATGGTGTGAAATTGGCCAGTACCAAAGATGTAGAAAACGCAGCGTATAAAATCGAAGGAGAAATAACGTATGCGATTCAGTTTCATCCCGAAGTCTATCATTCAACTGACGGAAAACAAATTCTAGAGAACTTTTTGGTAAAGATTGCAAACGTTTCACAAAACTTTACTCCAAATGCTTTTGTAGAAGATTGCGTCAAAGAATTACAAGAAAAAGTAAAAGATGACAAAGTCGTTCTTGGACTTTCAGGCGGAGTAGATTCTACTGTTGCGGCAGTTTTATTGCATAAAGCTATTGGTAAAAATTTATATTGCATTTTCGTTAACAATGGTTTGCTTCGTAAAAATGAATTCGAAAATGTTTTGCACCAATACAAAGACATGGGCTTAAATGTAAAAGGAGTCGATGCTTCGGCCAGATTTATGAGTGCATTAGATGGCGTTGAAGATCCGGAAACAAAACGAAAAGCTATTGGAAAAGCATTCATAGAAGTTTTTGATATGGAAGCTCATAGAATTGAAGATGTAAAATGGTTAGCTCAAGGAACTATTTATCCCGATGTTATTGAATCAGTTTCGGTAAAAGGACCATCGGCAACAATTAAATCACATCACAATGTTGGCGGTTTACCGGACTATATGAAGCTACAAGTTATTGAACCTTTACGAATGTTATTCAAAGACGAAGTAAGAAGAGTAGGACAAACATTGAGAATCGACCCGGAACTTTTGGGCAGACATCCATTTCCGGGGCCGGGATTGTCAATTAGAATTTTGGGTGCAATAACACCAGAGAAAGTTAGAATTTTACAAGAGGTTGACGCCGTTTTTATCAACGGATTAAAAGAATATGGATTATACGATAAAGTATGGCAAGCCGGAGCGATTTTACTTCCAGTTAATAGCGTAGGAGTGATGGGTGATGAGCGTACTTATGAAAAGGTAGTTGCGCTTCGTGCTGTAGAATCAACCGATGGAATGACAGCGGATTGGGTTCATTTACCCTATGAATTTTTGATGAAAATTTCCAACGAAATTATTAATAAAGTAAAAGGTGTAAATAGAGTAGTATATGATATTAGTTCTAAACCACCAGCAACTATAGAATGGGAATAGTTTTCTTAACATAAAAAAGTTAATGAAAAATTTAGCAAATTTTATTGAGTGTAAAAAGAATTGTTAACTTTAGATGTTAAATAAACAATTAGTAAATGAAAAACTGTATTCTTTTTTCAATATTTTTAACGATTTTTCCCTTTGTTTTTACAGTATCTGCAAAACAAGAAAAATATACGAAACATACTGTTGCCAAAGGTGAAACTATCAATATGATAGCTCAAAAATATAAGGTTACACCTTATGATATTTATAGTTTAAACCCAGATTCTCAAAACGGAATTCAACAGAATAGCGTTTTATTAATCCCAACTTCAGCTTCAGTAGTTGTTATAAATTCTTCTCAAAATGCACCACTAAATAATAATACAGATTCACATTTGGTGCAACCCAAAGAAACATTGTATAGCATTTCAAAACAATATGGAGTTACTATTGATGCGCTTAAAACAGCAAACGGTGATTTACTGAATAATGGTTTGAAGATAGGTCTGAATATCAAAATCCCCACATCCGGTAGTTTACAAAATGTTGCTGTTTCAAAACCGGAAGTAACTAAGAAAGTAATTGCCCCAGTAGTATCAAATCCTGCTTTGGTAAAAGCAACACCAAAAGGAGAAACTACTTATCATATAATTGAACATAAAGAAACAAAATTCGGAATTTCTAAAAAGTATGGAATGACTATATCTGAATTAGAACGCTTAAATCCTCAAATTGTTTCTGAATTTCCTATTGGTTTTAAACTTGTAGTTTCCGGGAATGCAATAAACCAGGCTGTTATAGAAACTGCAACTCGTGGCTCAACTGTTACCAGCGACAGCGAAATTGCCAAGAAATCGAACGTTACTAAACCACCAGTCGAAAAATTAACAGCAGAAAAAACAAGCACAAAAAAATATTTAGAAGAATATATTGTTAAACCCAAAGAAACCAATACAACTATTGCCAATGATTACGGAATTTCGGAAAAAGAGTTGATTTCACTTAATCCCGAATTGAAAAAAGGAATTAAACTAGGGATGATACTTTGGGTTCCCAAAGGACAGCGAAAAGAACCGGTCAAAAAGGAACAAGGAAATTTGATAAAAACAATAAATACTAATGCGAGGAAACAACTCGCATTACTTTTGCCCTTTAACATCACAAAAATTGAAAGTGATACCTTAAATTCTACTAAAGCTCAATTAAAAAAAGATAAATTTTTAAATTTGACTTTAGATTATTATTCGGGTGCTTTAATGGCTATTGACTCGGCCAAAGTTTTAGGGATGAATGTTGATATCAAAATTTTAGATTCTCAGGAAACTAAAAATTCTTCAAACGTAGCGACTTTGGTGCAACAAAATAACCTTCAAACGATGGATGCTATTATTGGGCCATTCTATCAATCGAATGTTGAAAAATTAGCCGAGTTGCTAGTGCAAACAAAGACTCCTGTCATTTCTCCATTATCTAAAGAAGTTGGTAAAAAATATGCTAATCTATACCAATCTATGCCATCTGCAGATTTTTTGCGTAGCTCCATTTTTGACTTTATGAAAGCCAAAAAAAGTAATATTATTGCTGTAGTCGATACTAAAAAAGGAAGTGTAAAACAGTACATTCAGGAAATGCAAACTAATGTTAGGATTGCCGGTTTAAGTGAAAAAGGAACTTTTGTTGCTGATAGCTTGAAAGTCTTATTTCAGAAAGATAAACTCAATTATGTAGTGCTTGCATCTGAAAGCACCGGGATGATTTTGGCCACGACTAATGCAATGTTAGCTGCGCAAAAGGATTATCAAGTGCAGCTGGTAATTTTGGAACAAAACGACACTTTTGATTTTGAGGAAATTTCATTGACACGATTAACCAAATTAAAACTTTTGTATCCATCGCTTTCTAGACCTAACGAAACAGAAGAAGCCAATCAATTTGATGCAAAATATAAAAAAATCAATAAAATTATACCCAACCAATATGCAATTCGTGGCTTTGATGTAACTTTTGATACCTTACTTCGATTATCACAGGATAAAACTTTTGAAGAAACAATTCAGATTTCTCCATCGGAACAAATAGAAAATAAATTTGATTATGTTCAAAATGCAACTTATGGGTATACTAATAATGGAATCTACATATTGTATTACGACACCGATTTAACCATAAAAGAAGCATTATAATGACAACATCAATCATTAGGTATTTAGGTGATTTAAGAACTTCATCTATGCATTTGCAATCCGGAACAGAAATTCTGACTGATGCTCCAACAGATAATAATGGTAAAGGAGAAGCATTTTCGCCAACCGATATGGTAGCTAATTCTTTAGGGACTTGCATGATTACAATTATGGGAATTAAGGCTAGAGATATGGATATAGAATTGAAGGGCACCACAGCTCAGGTAACTAAAGTTATGGCAGCCGAACCAAGGAGGATTTCTGAAATTCACATTCATTTTGAGATGAACTATGCTGCTGACGACAAAACCAAAAGCATTTTGGAAAGAGCAGGTTTAACATGCCCTGTGATGTTCAGTCTGCATACTGATATCAAAAAGGAAATTACTTTTAATTGGAAATAACAATATTCAAATGTCATAAAGTCAAAAGTTGCAAAGACCTCTGATTTTTTTACAAACGGCTTTAAGACTTTAAGACTTTCGACTTTGGACAAAAATCAACAACTTCTTATAAAACTTGCCCACACCAAAATGCCATTCGGCAAATATGAAGGCTATTATTTAATAGATTTGCCGGAGTATTATGTCGTTTGGTATAGTCAAAAAGGTTTCCCAAAAGGACAGCTTGGTGAGCAACTGCAACTCGTTTACGAACTCAAATTAAATGGTTTGGAAGAATTGGTTCGGAATATAAAAAAACAATATCCGAAACTTTAAATTCATTCTTTTTTTTCTTTTTAATTGTTAATTGTCAATTGATAATTATCAATTAATAATCGTATTTTTGCCTCGTTTTTTACAACAAATACAACACAACTACTACAAAAAAATGAATCAAACAAAATACATTTTTGTTACCGGTGGCGTGACTTCTTCCTTGGGAAAGGGAATTATCGCAGCATCTCTAGCCAAGTTACTTCAGGCAAGAGGGTATCGAACGACTATTCAAAAGTTTGACCCTTACATCAATGTTGATCCAGGAACTTTAAATCCCTATGAACACGGCGAATGTTTCGTTACAGACGATGGAGCAGAAACTGATTTGGATTTGGGTCATTACGAGCGATTTTTAAATGTTCCTACATCACAAGCGAACAACGTTACTACAGGAAGAGTATATCTTTCGGTAATTGAAAAGGAACGAAGAGGCGAATTTCTAGGTAAAACGGTTCAAGTTGTTCCTCATATTACTAATGAAATTAAAGAACGTATCCAATTGCTTGGAAATTCAGGCGATTTTGATATAGTGATTACTGAAATTGGAGGAACTGTAGGAGATATTGAGTCTTTGCCTTATATCGAATCGGTTCGCCAATTGGTTTGGGAATTAGGCGAGCAAAATAGTATTGTGGTTCATTTAACTTTGATTCCTTATTTGGCTGCGGCAGGCGAATTGAAAACAAAACCAACACAACATTCTGTTAAAACTTTGATGGAAAGCGGAATTCAGGCTAATATTTTGGTTTGTAGAACCGAACATGAATTGTCGGATGAATTGAGGCAAAAATTGGCCTTGTTTTGCAATGTAAAAAGGGAAGCTGTTATTCAGTCTATTGATGCCTCAACGATATATGAAGTGCCGAATTTAATGCTTGAAGAAGGTCTGGATGTTGTGGCGCTGAAGAAATTAAACTTGCCAAAAAAAGCAGCACCGGATTTGAAAAACTGGAACACTTTTCTTCACCGACTAAAACACCCTAAGCAAACAGTAAATGTTGGTTTGGTTGGGAAATATGTAGAATTGCAAGATTCCTATAAATCTATTTTGGAATCATTTATTCATGCTGGTGCGGCAAATCAAACCAAAGTAAACGTTATTTCAATTCATTCCGAATATTTAGACGCTAAAACGGCAGAAGAACAGTTAAAAGACTTAGACGGAATATTGGTAGCGCCTGGATTTGGAGGTCGCGGAATAGAGGGAAAAATAGATACGGTTCGTTATGCTCGTGAAAATAATATTCCTTTTTTCGGGATATGTCTTGGAATGCAGATGGCTGTTATCGAATATTCGAGAAACGTTTTAGGCCTAAAAGATGCAAATTCAACCGAGATGAATGAGAAAACCAAGAATCCGGTTATTTCCATCATGGAAGACCAAAAAACCATAACGGATAAAGGCGGAACGATGCGATTAGGAGCATGGAGATGCGATATAAAAGCAGGAACTTTGGCGCACAAAATTTATAATAACACTCAAATTACTGAACGTCACCGTCATCGTTATGAATTTAATAATAAGTTCAGAGAACAATTAGAAAAAGCGGGATTAATTTGTTCGGGAATTAATCCGGAAACAGGTTTGGTAGAGATTATTGAATTGGAAAACCATCCATTTTTTATAGGAGTTCAATACCATCCAGAATATAAAAGCACGGTTGCAAATCCACACCCAATTTTTGTTAGCTTTGTGGCCGCAATGGTAAAACATAAAAATAAATAAAGGAACTGAAATAAGTTCAGCATTACTATGGAAGAAAAGAAATTTGATTTTAATACAATTATTGGTTTTGGATTGATATTCATCATCATTATGTGGATGATGTATAATGGCCAGAAAACCTCTCAAAATGAGCAACTTGAAAAAGCAAGGATCACTCAAGATAGCATTCAAAAGGTAAAAGAAATAGCACCAAAAAAATCTGCCATAATTGCTTTAGATTCTACAGTTACAGATTCTGCTAAAATAAAACAATTGCAAGGAACATTAGGAAGTTTTGCCTATTCTTCAACCTTACCTTCTGCTAAAGATAATTTTACCATTTTAGAGAATGAATTTGTAAGCTTAAAAATTGCTAATAAAGGGGGTTATGTTGTTGAAGCAATTTTAAAAAAGTTTGAAAAATTCAAGAAAAATTCAGGACAATTAGTCGAATTGATAAAAGATAACAACGCAAGTTTCAATCTTCAACTGCAGACAAAAGACAACAGAGTTTTAAATACAAAAGAGTTGTTTTTTGAACCAACTTTGACTAAACTAGGAAAAAGTCAAATTCTTTCAATGAAGTTGAAAACTGGAGCTAACCAGTTCTTAGAATATAAATATGTTTTAGTACCAAACAAATATTTAGTCGACTTTGACGTTCGTTCTCAAGGATTAAATACAGTTTTAAATACCTCAAAACCAATCGACTTACAATGGAATATGAAAAGTTTCCGTAATGAAAGAAGTGTTGCTTATGAAAATCGTTATGCTGAAATTTATTTTGAACACGATGAAGGTAAAATCGATTACGTTGGACAAGGAAATAATGAAGAAGAAAACCCTGAAAAAGCAACTTTTATTGCCTACAAGCAACATTTTTTTACGAGTATACTATTAACTAAAACACCATTCGAAAATGCAAAATTGCATTCTAATAATTTAGTGATTGATGAAAAGAAAGACACTATTTTTACCAAACAATATAAAGCTAATGTGCCTTTGGCTTTTACAAATGGAGAGTTAGATTATAAAATGAATTGGTATTTTGGTCCAACGGATTATAAAACACTAGAGAATTACGATAGAAATCTGGAGAAAATTGTTCCGCTAGGATGGGGAATTTTTGGTTGGATAAACAAGTTCATTTTCATTCCGTTATTCGGATTTTTAAGTTCTTTTATGGGATTAGGAATTGCGATTATTGTCTTTACTATTTTGATAAAAATTGCAATGTCGCCTATTACATTCAAATCATTCTTATCGCAAGCGAAGATGAAAGTATTGCGTCCTGAGATTACGGAAATTGGAGAAAAATTTAAAAAAGATCCAATGAAAAAACAACAGGAAACCATGAAACTTTACAATAAAGCGGGTGTAAATCCAATGGCTGGTTGTATTCCTGCATTGATACAAATTCCATTTATGTATGCATCATTTCAGTTTTTCCCATCGGCATTTGAATTAAGACAAAAAGGATTCCTTTGGGCTGACGATTTATCTTCATTTGACCAAATATTCAAATTACCTTTCCACATTCCTCTTTATGGAGACCACGTGAGTTTGTTTCCAATCTTGGCAGCAATAGCGATTTTCTTTTATATGAAAATGACTTCAGGGGATCAAGCTATGGCACAACCTCAACAAGACGGAATGCCTGATATGGCTAAAATCATGAAAGTAATGATTTATGTTTCTCCCGTAATGATGTTGATTTTCTTCAACAGTTATGGATCCGGATTGAGTTTGTATAACTTTATTTCCAACTTAATCACTATTGGAATAATGTTAGTTATCAAAAAATATTTCATCAATAGCGAAAAGATTCATGCGCAAATTCAGGAAAACAAATCCAAGCCAAAAACGGAAAGTAAGTTCCAAAAGAAAATGAGAGAAATGATGGAACAAGCAGAAGCCCAAAAGCAATTGAAAAACAAAAAATAATTTTTTATAATACATAAAAAAAACGCTTTTTAAAAACATATCTTTAAACAGCGTTTTTAATTTTGAAAGCCATGTAATTACTAATAATTGGTAACGTAAATATGGGTAAAACGTATGCCAATAGTTTTATCAGTTCCCGATTTATCAAACCACAAGATTTTAATGCTTTGGTTCAGTCAATAAAGCCTTATTAAAAGACTGCC
>CANJWG010000079.1 GCA_947478365.1 Flavobacteriaceae bacterium
AGTTGTGATTACTTGAGCCGGAATCACAGCAGCACCGTTAAGGGTATCATTAGCCAGTACATTAGTAAATGCCGTTCCCCCAACATATCCGTTTATAGGAGCAGCAGTATCATTTACAGCATCAATTACTGGAGCCGTAACAGGAACAGTTACAACTCCAGTAGCGCAGCTACAAGTTGCAGAAACTCCACAAATTTTATATGTTAAAGTATAATTTCCAGATGGAGTTCCTGGAGCTACAACAACATTAGTCCCAGATAATGTTACTCCAGGATTAGTTGAAGTAACAAAAGACGTAGTTACTTGAGAACTGGCTATTGGATTTCCGTCTAAAGTATCATTACCCAAAACATTAGTAAATGAAGTTCCACCTACATAACCATTAATTGAACTTCCAGAATCATTATTAGCTACAAATACTGCCGCACTAACATTAATTGTTTGTGATGCTGTACTAGTATTATTGC
Source organism: Flavobacteriaceae bacterium (assembly GCA_947478365.1). Classification (GTDB taxonomy): domain Bacteria; phylum Bacteroidota; class Bacteroidia; order Flavobacteriales; family Flavobacteriaceae; genus Flavobacterium. The sequence continues at coordinate 468 of CANJWG010000079.1, forward strand.
AGATGTCTTTCGCTGTCCAAGTTCTTGTAATTGAATAAGAACCATTACAATTTGTTGGTGTAGGGTCATCATTAAATGTCAATGTTATTGAACTACAAGTATCAGTAGCAACAGCTTGTTGGAAAGATAGTGTTGAACTATAACTTATTGAACTTGCTGCTGGTAAAGCTGAAAAGGTTGGTGCTGTAATATCATCTATTGTAATATTTCTAGAAACAGAAGCAAGAAGTCTTCCACAAGTGTCTGTTGCCGTCCATGTTTCAGTAACTTTTCCATTGCAGTAACCTGGAGTTGTTGTTGTTAAAGTAGAAGTATTTGAGGTTCCACTGATCAAACAACCACCACTTAATCCATTAGAAAAAGCGATTGTACTTGGGGAAGGCAACCCTCCACAAGTTACAGTTATATCAGCAGGTGCAGTCATAGAAGGTAAAGCTGCAGGACTTACTGTAATAATTCTAGAAACTGAAGCAAGATCTCTTCCACAAGAATCTGTTGCTGTCCATGTTTCAGTTACAGTTCCTCCACAAGAATTAGGTGTTGTAGAAAAAGTTGAAGTATTTGAAGTTCCACTGATTAAACAACCACCACTTAATCCATTAGTAAAGGAAAGTGTACTTTCAGCAGGCAATCCACCACAAGCTACAGTAATATTTGCAGGCGCAGTCATAGTAGGTAACGCAGCAGGACTTACAGTAATGGATCTTGATTTTGTTATAGTTCTACCATATGTGTCAGTGAATGTCCAACTTTCAGTAACTGTTCCACCACAAGCGCCAGCTGGAGATTGTGAACTTAATGTTGAAGTAACGGAACCACTAATCAAACATCCTCCATTACTACTATTGGTAAAGCTTAAAGAACTTGTTGTTACAGCTCCACATGCTACTTTAATATTGCTAGTATCTGCAAATGTTGCAACTAGAGCAGTTGTTGTTCCGATTGTTCTTGTTTTAGTAATTGTACAATTGTTGACATCTTTAATGACAACAGTATACGTTCCAGGGAGTAATCCTGTTAAATCTTGATTTGTTGATTGTCCTGAAGGAATTACACCACCAGCAGAAGCAATCCATAAATAAGTAAACGGAGCTGTCCCTCCAGTAGTAGTTAAATCAATTGCACCCGTTGCAGAACTACATTGAGAATCAGTTAAAACAAATTCACCATTAACACCTGTGTTTACTGTTAATGTTGGAATTCTACCGCATTTTGGAGAAATATTATTTGAGTCTAAAGGACATGTTTCATTAGGGCTAGAAGAAGTCCAAGCTAAAAAAACATCTGAAATTTTAATTACTTGACCACAATTGTAATTCACTACACCAAAATCTAATGAACTTATTGAATTAGGAGGTAATGGTCCACCACAACCTGTCCTTACTATTGATGATATCAAAGCCCCAGTAACTCCATCATATATGCTAAGCAATCCCCAAAAAGCAAAAGATGTTCTTACTGAACCAGTAGTATTATTTACTGACATAGTCAATGTTCTGGTTAATGGAGCGCCAGGAGTACATGAGTTACAAACATCACCACCAGTTAATTTTGTTTCAACGACTTCTAGATCTTTAGAATTACATGAAGTGTTTGGTGGAGGTAAAGTTTCTAAAAAAGTAGTAATAAAATTAACTCTTCCACCAGAATCCGTAACTTTTAATTTTATTATTTTATTACCATAAGTAGCAGGGGCGGTATAATTAGTTGGAACTGTAGTTGTACTAGAAAATGTTCCACCCCCTTCAACTGACCACTCATAAGTAACTGCACCAATATTTCCTGTTACCGATGCATTTAAAGTATAAGATTGTCCTGGAGTTATTAACGTTGGAAAATTACTTGCAAATGTAATTGTCATTTGTTTTTGAGCACCAGATGCTAGTAAAAAGTTAAAATAAGCTCTTTGAGTTGCAATCTGAGATTGTATGGTTCCATTTCCATCATATGAATGGGCTGCTTCATACATGATAGTACCTTTTGTTGGGTCTCCATAAGCAGGGCCATAAGCTATAATAGCTGCAGCATTTGAAGGGAAAGTATATGTTTGGTTAGTTGTTGCATCAGTATAGTTGTTTTGATAAACAGCGACTCTTGTATTAGATAACCAAGTAGAACCAACTTTTGGAAGATATATTCTTTCTGAACCATTTTGCATAGATGCATCAACAGTTCCCATAAATTGCATAATAGGATCTGCAGCAGCAGCAGGATTGTAGGTGCCTACTAATGTAGGTTTATTGTGGTCACCAAAAGGAACAAGCCCTGTTGTTGTAAGGAAATTAAATGGATTTGGCGAGATCATATCTAAGGCACTTACTGCATGACACCCTACCCATAATGAGCCTCCATTATTTATATAGTTTCTTAAAGCTGTTACATATGTTGAAGACCAATCTTGAGGGTCAGCATGAGGTAAAATGTATACATCTCCACAATTTGTGAGTTGTGTTGGGTTTGCTTGGGTAACATAAGAGCTAGAAGGCACTCCTGCATTAGCATAATAAGGAACAATTAATGATCCATTATCAGTGTCTAATAATCCTCTTGGCCAACTAGTAAGTTTAGAATAAACTGGAGCTGAAAAAGCATTTGCAATGGGACCATCGATCACGGCGCCATTGGTTCTCCAAGTACTAATTAAAGCTGTTATAGTTGGACTCAAAGCATCTTCAGCTGAAATAATAAAGGTACCTCCTTTATAACTTTTACCACCTGAATTAGCAGGTAATATAAAATCAATTCCATCTTTAGCTTTAGCCGAATTTATTGACCAGTAGACAGGTACATTATTATTTTTAATTAAGGCATATACAAACCCATATGGTTTTAAACCTAAATTGATAGTTGAGTTTTGACCCATATCAACAATATAAGATCCTGCGGCAAAATTTTGAAGTGGATTTTGCGAATAAGTATTACCAACAAGCATAAAGAATGCTAATAATAAAAAGGTAATTTTTGATTTCATAAAACTAATTTTTTATGTTAAATTTTTTGTTTCAATTGTCTTGATAATACCATGTTATGGGTGCTCATTAAATATAATATTATTTAATTCCCAGGATTGAATTCCACTTCCAATGGAATCAATAAATTGTTTTGAACTAATACGTTTTTTATCATCTAATTGTATAGCAGCATTTCCAGTAATGGTTCGCCCATTGTTGAAATTTATAACGTATTTTAATCTTACATCATAGTTTGATTCATTTTTGATTTCAAAATAAGCAGTATTGTTTTCTGTTTCTTGACAAGTTCTCAAAGAAAGCAGAGCATTGTTTCCACTTTGACCAAATGATTCCCATTGGGAACAAACATTTGGTGTTAAGTTAGTTTGTGAATAAGAAATTTGATTTACAGTCATTACAAATAGCAATGCTAAAATAAATTTCAAAATATTTGTTGATTTGTAAATACTGGCTTGTTCAATCAATTGTTTAGATTGAAATTTTGGAAGTTTTGTTTGGGAATTTGTTTTCATATAAATTCGATTTAGAAGAATTATTATTGAAGTTAGACACATACTAATAACCAACCTAATTTTTTCTATGAAAGGCAAGAAAAATCGTTTAAAAGTCAAATTTTTATGTTTAAAGGTATTTTATATATGTTAAAAGGTTTTAATAATTAGTTAAAAGGTTTTTATTTTATTAAAGGATGTCTTTTTTATTTTAAATACAGATATTCATACATTTTTAAATACTGTATAAACAAAAAAAAGCACCCGTTTCAGGGTGCTTTTAAAGTATAATTGTAATTATTTTATTTTAGAGCGCAATAATTATAAATTCAGAACGTCTGTTAAGTTGGTGTTCTGCTTCTGTGCATTCCACATCATCTGCACATTTGTTTACTAATTCTTTTTCACCTAAACCTTCAAAAGTTAAACGATCTGCTGAAATTCCGTTTTTAACTAACCAATCCTTCGTTGATTTGGCTCTGTTTTTCGATAATACATCATTGTATTTATCAGAAGCTCTACTATCGGTATGTGAACGAATATTGATTTTCATTGATGGATTTTGTTCTAACACATCCAATAATTTCGCTAAATCAATTGCTGCATCAGGTCTGATGTTCCATTTGTCTAAATCAAAATAAATAATATTTATTTTGAAGCAATTTGCTAAATCATCACCAATTTTAACTTTACATCCTTCAGACTTAAGCTCAATATTAAGTTCGGTTTTTCCTGTTTCTTTTTTAATAATTACAGATACTTCCTTGGTTGTATAATCTTCAAGAGAAGCTCTTACATAATATTTTTTGCCACATTCCACCTCGGTGAATTCATATTTCCCTGCGGCGTCAGAAGTCGTTTCTTTAATCTTATTAAAATTGTCATCGAATAATTGTACTCTGCTATTTGGTAACACTGCTTTGGTATCTTCATCAGTTACTACGCCATATAGAATTTGCTCACACCAAATAGGTTTTGTTTCTACAAATTTATAGATATCATCGCTTCCTTGTCCTCCATCTCTATTAGAACTTAGGAACCCTTTTTTAGTTTTAAAATTAATGATAAAGGCAAAATCATCTTTTATACTATTAGCTTCTTCACCAACGTTTAGTACCTCTTTAAAATTTAGGCTACCGTCTTTTGGTAATCTTGTTATAAAAATATCTAAACCACCAATTCCAGGTTGTCCATCAGAAGCAAAGTATAATTCGTTATCATCTGATATAAAAGGAAAGGTTTCTCTACCAGGTGTGTTAATGTCATCACCAAGATTTTCAGTATTTCCAAAGCTACCATCATCATTTAATTTCACTCTGAAAATATCTGATTGACCGTGAGTTCCAGGCATATCAGAAACAAAGTATAATGTTTTTTCATCCGGTGATAGAGCAGGGTGTGCCGTTTGATAACTATCACTGTTGAAAGGAAGCGCAGTTATATTATTCCATTGACCCTCTTTGTCTACAGTAGCTTTATAAATTTTTAGTAGTGTTACTTTACTAGCATCAAAACCCCTACCGTCAAGATAGTTATTTCGAGTGAAGTAAACTGTTTTTCCGTCTTTAGTAAAAGCTGGAGTATCTTCGTGGAATTTAGAATTTATTTTTTTGCCAAATTTACCAACGGCCCCCAGAGAGCCATCTTCGGCTATAGGAGAATCATAGAGATTAGTAAAGAACTGACCTGTCCAAGTGTGTATTCTTTTAGAGAAATTTCCAGTATCACGGGCAGAACAAAAGACAACTTTGGTTCCCATAAAGGCTGTTCCATAATCTGAATATTTGGAATTTACACCCGCATTTTCGATTTTATAGCGACCAGAATTCTTTTTTATTTCCGTCAAATAATCGCTGTTTTGAGATAGTAATTTTGCTCTACTATCATTAGTATTTTTTTCTAAAAACTTGGCTAACATAGCATCTGCTTTGTCGTTTTCTTTTACGGCTTTAAGTGTTTGGGCAAAACGATAATAGAATTCAGGTTCTTGTTCTGGATTGGTTGCATAGAGTTCAGCATACCATTTATTAGCTTTTTCTGATTCAGCATTAAAATAGTAAGCGTTACCTATTTTGAGTAGTATATCAGGCGATTTATATCCTTTTTTATAGATTCGCTCGTATGTTTTTATAACATCAATGTATGCGTATTTTGCATACTCCTTGTTGCCTTTTACTTCTCTTTTACTACTAACCTGAGAATAACTATTCACGCAAGTGATAGCCAATAGTACTAAATATGTAATTTTATTTTTACTCACAATTTTAAAATTGTTTTTTCGGAGTTCGTTAATCGTTGATTTCATAATCGTATTGTTATTAGAAGAATCTAGGTGATACCATTTTACTTACTTTGTTGAATAACTCAAATCTTAAGAATACCTCATGAGAACCCGAGTTGTATCTTCTTAAGTTTGTTGTTTCCATATCATAACTATAACCTATAAACAAACCATCAGTTACTTGAAATCCGGCTAGTGCACTTACTGCTGCATCCCAACGATAGGCTCCCCCAAGCATCAACTTGTCAAAGAATAAGAAGTTGGCTGAAGCATCCACTTGGAGTGGTGAACCGGTAACCATTTTCGTTAAAACGGCAGGTTTGAATTTTATTGATTGAGATACATCAAATACATATCCCCCGATAAAATAAAAATTCATTCTTTCTTGAAATACCGCTACATCATTGTCGTTGTATTTAGAGTCTTGCAAGAAGTTTGGCACGGAAAGTCCTAAATATAACTTATCGGAATGCAAGTAAACTCCGGAACCAATGTTTGGTTTAAATTTATTATTGAAATTTTGAAGATTGGGATCGTTAGCTTGAGCTGGGGTTAACTTATCGGTATCCAAATTGAAAATGTTTCCAGATGCTTTTACACCAAAAGATAGTTTGTAATTTTCCGATATTGAAATAGTATACGATATATCAGCTGAAATAGTGTTGTCACTGGTTGGACCAATTCTGTCATTTACTAAAGAAAACCCAACACCTAAATTACTATTGCTGATAGGGGTATTCAAAGAGAAAGTATTAGTAGTAGGAGCACCATCTAATCCTACCCATTGGGTACGATGCAATCCAAAAACACTCATAACTCCTCTTGACCCTGCATAAGCGGGATTGATATTAATGGTGTTATACATGTATTGAGTATACTGTGCGTCTTGCTGAGCAAAACCAGAGTAACATGTTAACATCAAAGCGAAAATTAAAATTTTTGTTCTCATATTTTCTATTTTTAACCTGAGGGTTTTAACTCTCAGGAATTAGTAGGGTTTTTATCTAGTAAGGTATAAATATCCGTCTTTGTTTACTTTTTGCGTTCCATCAGTCCATTGAATGATATAAAAATAGGTTCCTGTTGGTAATTCAGAAGATTTGTTTACTGTAACTCTTCCTTCAGAAACACCTTCAAATCGTCTAGTATTGTTATCATAGTTTTTGGTTTCATAAACTAAAACTCCCCAACGATTATATATTTCAACGGTATTTGGCAAGTGACATGGTTGGTCTATGTTATCAATTTGGAACCATTCGTTTGTGCCATCACCATTTGGTGTGAATGCATTATGAATTTCTACAGTTTCACAACCTAAAACGACACAGTCTTCGTTTACATTCATCAAAATATCATAGCTGTCAAAACAACTACCATTAGGAAGCGTGTAACTAAAGGTATAATCCCCAATTATTACTCCAAAAGCATTGAAAATATTTCCTGTTAAACCAGTAGCATTATTAACATTTATCCAAGTTCCATTTGTAGGTGTGTCTGTAGGTAGCAAAGTCATTAAATCAACACTATCGTTTTCAGATAGGTTACATCTTTGAGTACGTATTTCTAATACTGTAGTGTTTGTTACATTAACATGTATTGTTTGAGTATAAGTTAACGATCTGTTTCCACAAGAATCAGTTGCATACCATGTTCTTGTAATTGTATAGAAATTATCAACTATTTCAGTTTGAGTCTGCGCAAACACTGGAACAACATTTCCAGAGCAATTGTCATTAAAGACTAATTGAGGTGCATCCGGAATGGTAGAACAGGTTACATGTATTTTTTGATCAAATTCAGTTGTTATTACAGGCGCTAATGTATCTTCAATGGTAAATGTAGCTTTTGTAGTTGAAGCATTTCCACAATCATCAGTAGCTGTAAAGATTACAGTTGCTGATCCGGTATTACCACAACCATCTCTAAGCGCTTCGAAGTTGTTAATCCAAGTTACATTTGAGCAAGCATCAGATGCTGACGCACCACCATTAGAAGCTAACCAAGCCTTTAAAGCAGTGGTATTACCATTTCCATCACATTGTACTGTTACATCAGCTGCAGCAATATTGATAGTCGGCGCTAATGTATCTTCAATGGTAAATGTAGCTTTTGTAGTTGAAGCATTTCCACAATCATCAGTAGCTGTAAAGATTACAGTTGCTGATCCGGTATTACCACAACCATCTCTAAGCG
>CANJWG010000080.1 GCA_947478365.1 Flavobacteriaceae bacterium
AAATAATCCTTAAACTTGTTTAAGTCAAATTTACCAGCTGCATTTAAGAACATTTGGTTTGAACCAATATTTGGGTCAGCTTTGAATGCTTCAATAATATGTTTTTCACCAACACGGATTCCTAATTTTTCGAATTCAGCGTTAAGCAGTGCCACTTGTACTTCTTGATTCCAAACTTGGTTTGAAGCCTGCATAGAAGTCATTTGTTGACCGTTTTGAGCATTCTTTTCAGTGTTTGCTACTTTTATTCTAAACTCGTCAAAAGAAATATCTTTTCCATTTACGCTGCCTACATCTTTAGACAAACTTTTGAATCCTTTTGTAAACAAATCTTGTACAACAAAAGACAATAAAGCAAAACCTATCGCTAATAAAAGTAAGCCCGAACGTTTTCTAATTTTTGATAAAACTGCCATTTCTATTTTTGTTAATTTTTAATATAGTTTGCGAAAATACAATTATCTGTGAAATAATAATAATCACACAGTTATAATTTCATCTTATTTTTGTTTTTTTTATAGAAATTAATCTAATACCGTCATTTTTACAATTTCGATTTTCTTATTCGTCGCTTCTTCTATGACAAACAGAAAGTTTCCTATTGTTATATTAGTGTCTTTTTGTGGAATTTCTTTGGAAAAATCAACTATAAATCCGCCCAAAGTTTCATAAGAATCACTTTCAGGAATATTTAATTTATAGGTCTCATTTAAATACTCAACATCTAAACGTGTTGAAAAAATATAGTTTGAATCGTCTAATTTATTTTCTATTAATTTTTCATCAGAATCGTGTTCGTCTTCAATTTCGCCGAACAATTCTTCGACGATATCTTCGATAGTTACTATACCCGAAGTACCGCCATATTCGTCTAAAATTACGGCAATGCTTTTTCGTTTTTTGGTCAACAAATTCATGGCGTCTTTTATTAAAATGGTTTCGGGAACAAATTCTACTGGAATCATAATCGATTTGATACTTCGTGGTTTTTTAAATAGTTCGAACGAATGGACATAGCCTACAATATCGTCAAGCGTATTGGTATAAACTAATATTTTTGAATAACCTGTTTCTATGAAAAGATCTCTCAAGTCAACTATAGAACTGTGCAAATCAACTGCAACGAGTTCTGTTCTTGGGGTCATAATTTCTCGGGCTTTAACCCCTGAAAATTCTAAGGCATTTTGAAAAATTTGAATTTCAGAATCGACTGTTTCGTGATCCTGCAATGCATTCATTTGTTCCGAAATATAATTTCCCAACTCAACTTTACTAAAAGATAAATTTATTTGGTCGCCTTCGGTTTTAAAAAACTTCCGAAGTACATAATCGGAAATCCAAATCAGAAATGATGAAATGTAATAAAATAGTTTGTAGAAAAAATAGGCGGGCAAAGCAAAAAATTTAATAAAACTATTGGCATAGATTTGAAAAAAAACTTTTGGCAAAAACTCGGAAGTCATTAAAACAATGACTGTTGAAATGGTTGTCTGCAACAATAAATTTGAGAAATCAGTTAAATGGAATCCTAAATTTACAAACCAGCGCATTAATAATTCGCCCATAAAAAACCCGTAAACAACCATAGAAATATTATTGCCCACAAGCATGGTGGCAATAAATTTTGATGGTTTTTTGGTAAGTTTGGTTAGGATTTTAGAAATAAAATCGTCTTGTTTCTTTTCAATTTCAAGATAAATTTTATTTGATGAAACAAAAGCTATTTCCATTCCAGAGAAAAAAGCGGAAAGTATCAAGCATAGAATGATTATTCCGATTTCCATTAATTAGGATTTTTTGTTGTGGTCGTAAAATTTTTTGGCAAACTTTCTTCTAAAGAAAAAAAGAAAAAAACAAACGGCTGCAAATAGTCCGCTGATAGTAAAATTTTGTTGAGATTGCCATTTAACAAAAGTATCAATTGCAAATAGAATTCCTGCAAGTAAATAAGCGTATTGGGTAAATCTTAAATAGTTCATAGTAATTATTCTGACTGGATATCTCCAGATATTTTTTGTGAGTTAACTTTTTTGAAATCTTTGCTAAAATCAATTCCTTCGCCATATGAAACCCCTTTAGATGAAGTAAATTTAAACTTTTTTTCGGTAAAAAACCATTCATTTTTTTGATCGTAATACAATTGCTCCGTTTCAAGCAATTCTCCATTTTGATTGGATATTTTTACGTTGTTTTGTAAATCTATAAGATTTGTAGCTTTATGAGATACAGCATATTTGGCGTCGATATAAGTTTGCTTTCCGTTTTTATCAAATAATGTTAAATGAATTCCATTTGGAAATTCGGTAAATGGATATTCTACCGTAGCATAATCCAACATTTTTGGACTTATTAAATTAGCGGTTATTCTTCCCGAATCGGTGTATTTTAGGTTAATGTCATCCGCATCACCACTTGGAGAAAATTCGGCAAAACCCATTTTTTGGACATCGCGAAAATTGCTTTCACAACCCATTATAATAAAACAAAAAAGGATTGATAAAATAAAAGGGATGCTATTTCTAGAAGAATACTTCATTATTTTGCAGGGAAAGTAATAGTTTCATTTATCCAACAACTAATTTTTACTGATTTTCCATTCATTTTTGCTTTAGAAATTTCGTCCGTTGTTAATGATTTAGTTTCGAAATCTTTAGCCATTTTATCAGAAGTTGGTTTAAGTCGCGGTTCTGAAATTCCTGCTTTTTGTGCAGTTTGAATCGCTAAATAAAATACAGCTTTCTTTTCAAAATCAGTTTTGCCACAGTCGTTAGCGCTATTTCCATAAAGTTGAGCCAAAAACAAATACGCTTTTCCCATTTTTGGGTCAGCAGTCAATGCTTTGTTTAGGTATTCTTTTGATTTTGGCAAATTGTTAGTCAATAAACCGGTAGCAAGTGTGTAATATATTTTGGCTTTTTCTAATGGGTTCGTTTGTAATTCGGCCGATTCGTTATAAAAAGTAATAGCTTCGGAAAACTTTCTTTGTTTAAGATTTGCCAATGCCATGAAATTTGCTGATTGGGAACTGACCTTAATAGAGTAAAGTTTTTCTGCCAAGGTGATAAAAATAGATTTTGCGCTGCATTTTCCGGAAAGACTTATTAATGCAGAAGTTATCCACTCCACATTTTCTTGATTATCAGCATAGTTTTTAGTGTAAAAAGCTTCTAGATTTTCACAAGTTGCCAAATCTTTTATCAATTTAGCAATAGCTCTTTGAGCAGTTTTATAATCGCTATTTTGCTTCGCCTGTTCACTGTCGTTCGAGTCAGGTTTTGATGCTTGTAATTGGTTTAGCAGCGAATTAACTAAAGTGTATTTTTCTAAAACATCATTGGCCGTTATTTTTTTGTCGTCGCTGTTAAATCTTTCGCAGTATAAACTGAAGTAAGTATAGATTGCGTTAGCATCCGTTACATTTTTTGAGGCTTTAGCAAAACCGCTGTCTAGTAAATTGAAAATCTCTTCTTTGGTATCAATTTTATTGTTAACCAAAGTCATCGCTTTATTTACTTCAAAATCAGGAGTTGTTAATGGAAAGTTTTTATTGAATTGGTCGTACAATTTTAAGACATCGCGAACTAATTTTTCTTTTTCTTCGGCAGAAGTTGCATTGTCAATTTTGTATTGCAGAATTTGAATTCCATCAGTATAAACTACTTCGTTTTCTTTTGGGCAATTTTTTCTAACATCGCTCCAGACATCAAATGATTCTGAAATTTTCTTTTCCTTAAAAAGTTCTTGATATTCTGTTGTTTTTGAAGTACAATCAAACTTTTGTGCGTTGCTATTTGTTATAAACAAAACGCTAAGTATAAAAATAATTGCCTTCATAATTATTATTTTTAGTCGAATTTACGTTTCACAAACCATTTGTCGCTTAATGATAAACCTACACTTAAGTTGATATAATTTTCTTCTACTAAGTTATAATATTTTGTGCCTCTTTTGCCGATTTCAAGTCCAATATTAATATTAGTAAAGGTGCCACTTAGAGGCATTCCTAAACCAACGGTTGCAGCAAAATCAGTAATCGATTTATTTTGAATTACCAAACCGGTATTTTCATAACGCAATCCTCCGCGATAAACAATTTTCTTGTAGTAATTTGAGTAAGAATTATAATTAGGAATGAAAAATCCACCTAAACTATAACGAATTGAATTTTCAAAAGTAGCGCCTTGAATATCATTAAAACGATTAGACATCACACTGTTGTTTATAAAGGAAATTTCTCCGCCCAATAACCATTTTTTTACCTCGCCAAAACCTGAACCAAAACTAATTTTTGCAGGTAGTTTTATTTTGGTATCTAAAACAGGTATGTTTTGTCTTTCAATTACGCTAATGGCACTGGTACTTAAAAGTTGAACAATTTCAATATTACGGGTATTACTTATTGTTAATTCTGCCTGTGGAGTGAATGATAAACTACTAAAGAAAGAATGTTTAGATTTTACTTTTGTTTGATAAGTTATTCCCAAATCAATATTTACACCACGTAAATCTGAAACATTATTTTCTCTTGAGCCATATTGCAAAAGCGGGAATATTTGGTAGCGTAAATTAGTGGTTTCAATAGTTCCGAAGTTATATTGAATATCAGCTCCAATATTTATTTTCTTGGTAAGACGATATCCAAAACCCATAAAAACCTTATTAACTCCGCCAGTTCCGGAGTATTTTGAATACTGAACTCTTGTAGTATCATATGGATTAACCGAGGTATTTATGTCATAAATGTTTTTTTGGATTTTATATCCAACAGAAGAATAAGGAATAAGCCCAAATCCTATTCCAACTTTACCAACCGGAACCGCAATAACCATATAATCTAATGAAGTTCTTCTTGCTTTAGCTTCTTGAGTTTCTGTTTTAGATTTTGTATTGGCATAGGTCCCACCAAGAGCAAATCCTGTTAGCTTTAGACTGGCTAAATGTGCCGGGTTTTGAATATTTATGTGAATACTATCTGGAAAAACTGAAATACCTCCCATGGAACGGTTTTCAATAGATCCTTTAAATTTTATATCTCCAATTCCGTAATAAGAATAAGCGGATGACGTTCCTTCTTGAGCAAAAATTGCCAGTGAAAAAAGTAAACAGCTGCTTACTATAATTTTTTTAATCATTTTGATTGTATTGAAATGTTTGGTTCAAACTTTCTAATAGAAAATATGAATTGGCAAATATGGTATTTTTTAATCGCACCGCCAAAAATTCTGCGTCGCCACCAGTTAAAATTATGATAAATTTAGCGTATTGGGTTTTGTAAAGTTCTATAAAGCCATCAATTTCCAAAGCAACACCATTAATAACTCCTGAATGAATAGATTCTTGAGTAGAATTTCCAATAAAACTTTTGGGATATTTTTTTGATAACAAAGGTAATTTTGCGGTTTGTTGATGTAATGATCCATAACGCAAACCAATTCCGGGAGAAATTGCGCCGCCGAGATAATTGTCATTTTCATCAACAAAGTCATAAGTTATACAGGTTCCGGTGTCGATAACCAAACGATTTTGATTTGGGAATTGTAAAACAGCCCCCGCCGCCAAAACCATTCTGTCTATTCCAAGTTTGCTTGGTGTACTATATAAATTGGTAAAAGGTAATTTAATGTCAGGTGTTATAAAATGAATTTCAACTTTGCTTTTTAAAGTCAAAAACAAATCTTTCTCAACATTTCCTACCGATGCTATGACTATATTTTTGATTTTAGGAAACTTATTTATAATATAAATGGTCTCTGTTAAAATGGTCTCTTTAGTAAAAATAAAGAGCTCAACAAACCTATTTTGTTCAAAGACAGCCGCTTTGATTCGGGTATTTCCAACATCAATGGTTAAAAGCATAACACTATTTTTGGTGCCCAAAGTTACAAATAGTTTTTTTTTAGTATTTGTTTTGGATAAATTAAAAATCATCCTATATTTGCACCCGCATTAAAAGGTACCTTAGCTCAGTTGGTAGAGCAATGGACTGAAAATCCATGTGTCCCTGGTTCGATTCCTGGAGGTACCACAAAAACCCATCGCTGAAAAGTTGATGGGTTTTTTGTTTAAAACTACTTTTAACACAAAAAAGTGCCGTTATTTATATTTTTTTCACTAAAATTGACCGTTTTTTATAATTTCAATTTAATGAAATCAAAACTAGCATTCGTAGTATTATTTTTATCGGGCTTTAATTTAATAGCCCAACAAAAACTTACAGTAGAAGAAATTTATTCGGGTGCCTTTAGAACGGAGACCATGGACGAACTCTTCGCCATGAAAAACAGTAATCAATATGCTGTCCTCAACTTTGATAGAAGTTCAAGAAGTATGCAACTTGATTTATATGATTTTGCAACACTTCAGAAGATAAACACTATTGTTGATACTAAAAATTTCCCTGCTCTTGCAGATGGTATTGATAGTTTTGTTTTCAGTAAAGATGAAAAACAACTTTTAATTGCCAATAAAACCAATGCAATATTTCGATATTCTTTTACAGCTGATTATTTCCTTTATAATTTGGCTTCTAAAAAATTGTCAAAAATAGCATCCCAAGTGCAGGAGCCAACCTTTTCTCCAGATGGTTTAAAAATAGGTTTTGCCAAAGAAAACAATCTTTTTATATACGATATTGCTTCAGAAAAAATTACTCAAGTTACTACAGATGGTAAAAAGAATAGTGTCATAAATGGTATTACCGATTGGGTTTATGAAGAAGAATTTGCTTTCGTTAGAGCTTACGATTGGAGTGCAGACAGTAAAAAATTGGCCTACATCCGTTTTGATGAAAGTCAAGTGCCCGAGTTTTCGATGACTATTTTTCAAAAAGAATTATATCCAAAAATGGAAACGTTTAAATATCCAAAAGCTGGAGAAAAGAATTCTGAAGTTTCTTTGTTTGTTTATGATGTAAATACGGGTAGTTCTAAAGAAGTTAATTTAGGGAACTATAATGATTTTTATATCGCACGAATGAAATGGACCAACGATGCTAATGTGCTTTGTGCGCAAGTATTAAATAGACATCAAGATAATTTAGATTTGCTTTTCATTGATGGTACTACCGCAACTTCAAAAGTAGTGTTAAACGAAAAAGATAAAGCTTACATTGATGTTACCGATAATTTAACATTCTTAAAGGATAACAGTTTTATTTGGACATCTGAAAAAGACGGTTTTAATCATATTTATGTATATGATAAAACAGGGAAGTTGAAAAATCAAGTCACAAAAGGCAATTGGGAAGTTACCGCTTATTATGGTTTGGACGAAAAGACAAAAACAGTTTTCTATCAATCGGTAGAAAATGGTTCTACAATTAGAGATGTATACAGAATAGGGTTGGATGGAAAAAATAAAGTAAAATTATCATCTCAAATTGGAACCAACTCAGCAACTTTTAGTCCCAATTTTCAATATTTCATCAATACCTATTCTAGTACCACACAACCAACAGTGTATACCCTTAATAATGCTAAAGATGGAAAACAAATTCAATCCATTATTGACAATAAAGCATTAGCCGAAAAGGTAATAAAATACAATCTTCCGGTCAAAGAATTTTTTGAAATAACCACTGAAAAAGGAAATAAATTAAATGCTTGGATGATAAAACCAAAAGACTTTGATGCTAACAAAAAATACCCGGTTTTTATGTATCAGTATTCAGGTCCTGGTTCGCAACAAGTCGATAATAAATGGAATACCGCAAACGACTATTGGTTTATGATGCTTTCGCAACAAGGGTATATCACAGTTTGTGTAGATGGAAGAGGAACTGGTTTTAAAGGTGCAGCTTTCAAAAAAGTAACCCAAAAACAACTCGGAAAATTAGAAGTAGAAGATCAAATAGATGCTGCAAATGTGATAGGAAATTATACCTATGTAGATAAATCTAGAATTGGTATATTTGGCTGGTCGTATGGCGGATTCATGTCGAGTAATTGTTTGTTTAAAGGTGCCGAAGTTTTCAAAATGGCAATAGCTGTAGCACCTGTAACCAACTGGCGTTTTTACGATAGCATTTATACAGAGCGTTATTTACAAACCCCTCAAGAAAATGCGAGTGGTTATGATGACAATTCGCCAATAAATTTTGTTTCAAAACTAAAAGGCAACTTTTTATTAATTCACGGAAGTGCTGATGACAATGTACATGTACAAAACACCATGCAAATGGTAGAAGCCTTGGTTCAAGCCAACAAGCAATTCGATTGGGCCATTTATCCTGATAAAAATCATGGGATTTACGGAGGGAAAACTAGAATTCAATTGTATAACAAAATGACAAATTTTATTAAAGAAAAATTATAATTAACCAATAAC
>CANJWG010000081.1 GCA_947478365.1 Flavobacteriaceae bacterium
GACTACTTTTAAGCCAGGTGTATTGGCAAACCAGTTTTCAAAAGCTTGAGAGTGTGTTGCTCCCAATTGTCCGGCGGAAGCTGTAGGTCCACGAAATACCATTGGCATTGGAAATTGTCCAGCCGACATTTGACGCATTTTAGCAGCATTATTTATTATTTGATCTATACCAACTAAGGAAAAATTGAAAGTCATGTATTCTACTATCGGACGACAGCCATTCATGGCTGAACCCACAGCAATTCCGGCGAAACCAAGTTCAGCAATAGGTGTGTCGATTACTCTTTTTGGTCCAAACTCGTCTAACATTCCTTTTGAAGCTTTGTAAGCACCGTTATATTCAGCAACTTCTTCTCCCATTAAATACACCGTTTCATCTCGACGCATTTCTTCACTCATCGCTTCGGCTATTGCTTCTCTAAATTGTATTGTTCTCATAACTCCTGTTTTTTATCATCCCGAGCGTAGTCGAGGGAAATTTTGAATGGCAAAAATAAAAATTAAAAACGATTAAAAAACATATTTAAGTTATAAATCATCTTACTAAGTAGCGCAAATAATTGAATAGAAAAGATTCTCTTTATTTATAATTTACATAATCGATATAATAGTAAAATATGTTATGCACGCATAAGTTATTATTCAAAATAATATGCTAATTTTGTGCTTCGAAATTTTCAACAAACACTAATTACTTATGAAAATATTAGTTTGCATCAGTCATGTTCCTGATACTACTTCAAAAATTAATTTTGTCAATGATGATACCGAATTTGACACTAATGGTGTTCAATATGTAATCAATCCGAATGACGAATTTGGATTAACTAGAGCCATTTGGTTTCAAGAACAACAAGGGGCAAATGTTACCGTTGTAAATGTAGGTAGTGCTGATGCTGAAGCTACTTTACGAAAAGCTTTGGCCATAGGTGCTAATGAAGCTATTAGAGTAAATGCAACTCCAAGCGATGGTTTTTTTGTAGCCAAACAATTAGCTGAAGTGTCTAAAAATGGTGGTTTCGATTTAATAATTTGCGGAAAAGAGTCATTAGATTACAATGGAGGAATGGTTCCTGGAATGCTGGCTTCTTTATTGAATTATAATTTTGTAAATTCTTGTACAGAAGTAACTATCAACGGAACATCTGCTATAGCAGCCAGAGAAATTGACGGTGGTAAAGAAACCATCTCGGTTTCATTGCCATTAGTTATTGGCGGGCAAAAAGGTTTAGTAGAAGAAAAAGACTTACGTATTCCAAACATGAGAGGAATTATGACGGCAAGAACTAAAGTTTTAACTGTTCTTGAACCGGTGACAGCTAACAATAATACCAAAGCAGTTAAATTTGAAAAACCAGCTCCAAAATCAGCGGTGAAATTATTCGCGGCAGATGATTTAGATGGTTTAATCAATGCATTACACAACGAAGCCAAAGTTATCTAACAGTCAAATGTCAAAAGCCGAAAGTCAAAAGGAAACTTCTTTTAGACTTGCGACTTTAGACTTTAGACACAAAAAATATAAATTATGTCATTATTAATATACGCGGAATCGGCAGATGGAAAATTTAAAAAAGTAGCTTTTGAATTGGCTTCTTATGCCAAAAAAGTTGCCGAATCATTAGGAACAACAGTTACAGCAGTAACCGTAAACACAGGAAATGTTTCAGATTTGTCAAAATATGGAGTAGACAAAGTTTTAAAAGTATCTAATGATAAATTAAACAATTTTAACGCAAAAGCTTACGCTGATATTGTCAAACAAGCCGCACAAAAAGAAGGTGCAAAAGTAATTTTATTGTCTTCTACTACAGACAGTTTATACATGGCACCAATAGTTGCCATAGGTTTAGACGCCGGATTTGCTTCCAATGTAGTAGGATTACCTTTGAGCACTTCACCTTTTCAAGTAAAACGAACTGCTTTTTCAAACAAAGCGTTTAATATCACCGAAATAAATACTGATGTTAAATTATTAAGTCTTGCCAAAAATTCTTATGGCGTTTTTGAAAACGCTTCAGCTGCAATCGAAGAAGATTTCGTGCCAAGTTTGAATGATGCTGATTTAAATGTAAAAGTAGAATCAGTTGAAAAAAGTACAGGGAAAGTAACCATCGCTGATGCAGATGTTGTAGTTTCTGGCGGCCGTGGATTAAAAGGGCCAGAGAACTGGGGAATTTTAGAAGATTTGGCGGGAGTTCTTGGCGCAGCAACCGCTTGTTCGAAACCTGTTTCTGACTTAGGTTGGAGACCTCATAGTGAACACGTTGGACAAACAGGAAAACCTGTGGCTGCGAATTTATATGTTGCAGTTGGAATTTCAGGGGCTATTCAACATATTGCCGGAATAAACTCCTCTAAAGTGAAAGTGGTAATTAATACTGATGCAGATGCGCCTTTTTTTAAAGTTGCCGATTACGGAATAGTGGGCGATGCCTTAGAAATTCTTCCAAGATTAACACAAAAACTTGCTGACTTTAAAGCGCAAAATACATAATTCAAAATTTTTTAATTCAAATAAGGGCTGCCGGAAAATTAATTATTTGGCGGCTCTTTTTTTATACTTTCGTTTCTAAAAGCAAAAAGTTTTTGTTACTTTGCATTATAAACCTAAGGGTACACATAACAAACAATGAATAAAAGTCTTGATACTTAATCCTCAAGTCTTGATACTTACAAATAATGAGTTTAGTAAAACTAACTATAAAAGGAATATCCTATAGTCAAACGCAAAACGGGGCGTATGCCTTGATTCTAAATGAAGTAGATGGCGAACGAAAATTACCTATTGTAATTGGTGCTTTCGAAGCACAATCAATTGCGATTGCTCTAGAAAAAGAAATAAAACCTCCCCGCCCATTGACTCATGATTTATTCAAAAGTTTTGCCGATAGATTTGATATTGTAGTAAAACAAGTCATCATTCACAAACTGGTTGATGGCGTTTTTTATTCGAGTATTATTTGCGAAAGAGATAAAATAGAAGAAATAATTGACGCTCGAACTTCGGATGCAATTGCTTTAGCTCTTCGGTTTTCTGCTCCAATTTTTACTTATAAAAATATTTTAGAAAAGGCAGGAATTTTTCTAAATAATTCAAATGAATTTGAAAATCAGAGTCCTGATGATGAAGGCGTACTTGCTACTCCGGAAACTTTTGGATTAGACAGTGAAGGCAAAGCCTCAACCGATATTTACAAAAGTATGAGTCTTTCTGAATTACATGAATCTTTAGAAAAAGCAGTTCAAAACGAAGATTATGAAAAGGCGGCAAAGATTAGAGACGAAATTTCGAAAAGAGAATCATAAAAAGGCATTAGGCAATAGGCATTAGGCATTAGGCTTAAAGCATATCGCATAAGGCATAAAGCCATAAAAAATGAAACAATACCATGATTTAGTACAACACGTTTTGGAAAACGGTTGCCAAAAAGGAGACAGAACCGGAACGGGAACCAAAAGTGTTTTCGGTTACCAAATGCGTTTTGATTTGAATGATGGTTTTCCAATGGTAACGACTAAAAAACTGCATCTAAAATCAATTATATATGAATTGCTTTGGTTCTTAAAAGGCGACGCCAATATTGGCTATCTTCAGGAAAATGGTGTTAAAATTTGGGACGAATGGGCTGATAAAAATGGTGATTTAGGTCCGGTTTATGGCCATCAATGGCGCAACTGGAATAGCGAAGAAATTGATCAAATTACTGAATTGATTGACACTTTAAAGAAAAACCCAAACAGCCGACGCATGTTGGTTTCTGCTTGGAACCCATCGGTTTTACCGGATACTTCAAAATCATTTGCTGAAAATGTTGCCAACGGAAAAGCCGCTTTGCCGCCGTGTCATGCGTTCTTTCAGTTTTATGTTGCTGACGGAAAATTATCTTGTCAATTGTACCAACGAAGCGCTGATATTTTCTTAGGAGTGCCTTTTAACATTGCTTCTTATGCTTTGTTCACGATGATGATTGCACAAGTTTGTAACTTACAAGTAGGAGAATTTATCCACACTTTTGGCGATGCACACATCTATAACAACCATTTTGAACAATTGGAAATACAATTATCACGTGAGCCAAAACCACTACCAAAAATGATTTTAAATCCGAATATAAAAAATATCTTCGACTTTACTTTTGATGATTTTACTTTAGAAGGATACGAACCTCATCCTCATATTAAAGGTGCTGTGGCGATTTAAAACAAAAAAACGTTCCAATAAATTGAAACGGATTTTTCACCAATAAACCTAAACCAAAATTATAATACTAACACACTATTTTCTGCTCCGGCAAATTCGTTATAAGCATAACTACCTACTTCCGGATTGTTTAAATAAGCTCCATCAGCTAAATATTTGAACTCAAAAGAATTGTCTTATGGAAGGAGATTTCCTAAAATCACTTTCGTCGTTTTAAAAATAAATTCTACCTTTAAGCCACAATTTCGTCTTATGGAACCAATACAACACGAATTATATGAATATGCAAGAGATAGAATCAAGCAAAAAAAAGGTTTGTTTTATCATTTTATCCTGCTTTTTCTAGGTTGTATTTTTTTAATTGTAGCCAATAAATTGTTAGGTTTATATCCAGAAAAAACATGGTGGACATGGGCAGTTACGGTTTGGATTTTCCTTTTTATCCTGCATGTAATCAAGGTTTTTGTAATAAATAACTTTATGAATAAAAACTGGGAAAGAGAACAAATTGATAAATTAATGCTAAGGCAAGCTAACAAAATAGAAAAACTAAAAAACGATTTGGAAAATTCAAACTCAAAAGCCGAATGATAACTCTTATTGCTGCTGTTGCCGAAAATAATGCGCTTGGCAAAAACAATCAATTGCTTTGGCATTTACCGGATGATTTCAAACGATTTAAAAATATAACTACTGGTCATTACATTATTATGGGGAGAAAAACTTTTGAAAGTTTTCCAAAACCGCTGCCCAAAAGAACTCACGTTATTATTACCCGTCAAAAAAAGTTTTCTTTTGAAAATTGTATTGTGGTCGATTCATTGCAAAAAGCAATTGCGATTTGTCCATCAGCCGAAGAAACTTTTATCATTGGTGGCGGAGAAATTTATAGTCAATCTATTGAAATTGCTGATAAATTAGACATCACGAAAGTACATCATTCTTTTGGCGCCGATACTTTTTTCCCAGAAATTGATATGAATATATGGAAATTAGTTTTCTCTGAATTTCATCCAAAAGATGAAAAACATTCTTTTGATTTTACGTTCGAAACTTATCTCAGAAAGTAAACATAGAGAACCCTTCTAATTAAAATATTGACTTATATTTGCCCGCCGAGTATCGTATTAAAGACGAAACAAGCCGAACGAAGATAAAAATCAAACATGTCAAAGATAATCACGCCATATAAAGATTCAGCATTAGGCAAAAAGGAACAGGTTGCCCAAATGTTTGATAACATTTCAGGAAATTATGATGGACTGAACCGAGTGATATCTCTTGGTATTGATATGAAATGGCGTAAAAAGGTTGTCGCTTTAGTAGCCGAAAAAAATCCGGAAACCATACTTGACATTGCTACTGGAACTGGCGATTTGGTGATTATGATGGTCAATACTTCTGCCAATAAAATTATTGGTCTCGATATATCAGCAGGAATGCTTGAAGTTGGAAAGAAAAAAATAGAAGCCAAAAAACTATCTGAAAAAATAGAAATGGTTTTGGGTGACAGCGAAAAAATGCCATACCCTGATAATTATTTTGATGCGATTACGGTTTCCTTTGGTATTCGAAATTTTGAAACCTTGGAAAAAGGGTTGGCAGAAATCTATAGAGTATTAAAACCAAACGGCATTTTTGTGATCTTAGAAACTTCAGTCCCTACTAAATTTCCTTTTAAACAAGGCTATACATTTTACACTAAATTTATTTTACCTATAATTGGAAAATTTTTCTCGAAAGACAATAATGCCTATGGCTATTTATCCGAATCGGCGGCAAATTTTCCTTTTGGAGAAACTTTAAACAATATATTGCGTAAAATTTCGTTTATTGAATGCAAGGCTATGCCACAAACGTTTGGTGTTGCTACAATTTATACAGCATCTAAAAAATGAAATTGAATATTTCAATGACAATATGAAAAAAATAGTAATTCTATTTCTTCTACTTTCATTACATACCAACGCTCAATTGGGCAAAAGTTTGTTTACAAAAGATCCGATAATTAATTTGGAAAATTTTGATAAACAACGTGTCTATTGGGGTTACTTTTTGGGTTTTAGCAGTTTCGATTTTAAAACTGATTTCAAAACAAATCCAGCACCTGATAAACTAATAGATGTTAAAGGCCATTCCGGATTTAACGTTGGTTTGGTCGGTGTGCTTCGTCTTCAAGAATATGTAGAATTGCGATTTGAACCTGGTTTGTATTATGCCAGCAGAACGTTGACCTATTCGCAGTTCTCAAACGAGAGAGATGGCGTTAGAGAAGTTAAAGCTACCTATATTGATTTTCCATTGATGTTGAAATTTTCTTCTTTAAGAACGGGAAATGTTAGACCTTACCTCCTTGGAGGATTTTCTTCAACACTAAATCTTTCGAGTAATTCTAAATCTAAAGATGGAAACGAATTACAAAAGTTTCGTGTAAAACAATTGACTCAGAACTACACTTTGGGTTTTGGTATTGATTTGTATTTTGAGTATTTCAAATTCTCTCCTTCTATTCGTGGCGTTTTTGGATTGAAAGATGAATTAATCCGTGATACAGACCCTAATAGTCCGTGGACTGGAAATATTCAATCCATGAAGACACGCGCGGTTCTCATCAATTTTACTTTTCACTAAGATGTTGTCGGTTGTCAGTTGTCTGTTATGCGTTTCTTCTGAATTCGCTGAGAAAAATAGCGGTTGCGGTGGCTACATTTAAACTTTCCGTTTTTTGAATATCTGCACACGAGGCATCGCCAACTGCCGAAGGAAATCTTGGAATAGCGATTCTATTTTTTATGCTTTTTTCTAAACTTGCCGAAATTCCATTGGCTTCGTTTCCGAGAATTAGAATAGCTTCTTTGGGCAAATCCTCTTTATAAAGATTTTTGCCATCCATAAAAGTGCCGAAAACAGGAAGTGAACTATGTAAAATATAGTCATTCAAATCAACATAATTTATGTTAACACGAGTAATTGAACCCATTGTTGCCTGAATTACTTTTGGATTGTATACATCAACGGTTTCGAGAGAACACAATAATTGTCTTACGCCAAACCAATCGCAAAGCCGAATTATAGTGCCTAAATTTCCTGGATCACGGATGTCATCTAAAGCGATAATCAATCCATTAGAAATTATTTTGGCTGGTGATGGGATTTTAAAAATAGCCAAACAAGGACTTTCAGTATTCAAAGCTGTAATTCGCTTCATGTCTTGTCCCTTTATCGACGTTTTTTGTGAATTAGGCACTTGTTCAAAAATAGTTTCCGTTTCGAATAATTGTTCGAGTACAAAATTTGATGCTAATAATTCTTGAACTACTTTTACACCTTCAGCAATAAACATTTGATGCTCTATTCTATATTTTTTATGTTGAAGACTTGTAATTAATTTTATTTGGTTTTTACTAACCATAAAATAATGTATTTTTGAATTAAATATTTCGCAACACTTGAAAAATAGTATCACAAAAATATCATTATTTATTCTAATTGGGCTAATTATATTTGGTTGCAATACTACAAAAAGAGTTTCCGAAGGTAAAAGTCTCTTAACTAAAAACAATATTTTTGTTGAAGGCAAAAAAAACAATGTTGAAGATGTTTTCAATCAGTTGTATCAAAAACAAAACTCTTCTATTCTTGGTTACCGTCTGCGACTCAACATTTTCAATTTGGCCAAACAAAAAACCGACTCCATTTATAGAGCCAAATTTACCAATAATCCAAAAAAATATAACCGAAAAGTCAAGTGGTTTTCCAAAAAACAGGTCAAAAGATTAGGAGAATCATTTTGGTATTCGGGCATTCATAATTTTTTGAGAAAAACGGGCGAAGCCCCAGTGATTTTAGATACAGTTAGCACTAAAAAATCGATACGACGCTTGAATTCTTATTTTTATACGCGGGGGTATTTTGATGTTAAATCTAATTTCAAAATTGACAGCATAGGTCCAAAAAAAGTAAAACTCCGCTACGATATAGTAAAAGGGAGTCCATACATAA
>CANJWG010000082.1 GCA_947478365.1 Flavobacteriaceae bacterium
AATAATAGCTTGTTGACATTTAATGGTGGAAGTTCCGTAGCTCAATTTAACGGAAGTAATCCTATTTCAAATATTGTAAATAGCGTTAGCACCTTGTTTTTCAAAAACAACTTCATGAAATTGTATGAAAAGAATTTTGTTTCGGGATCTTTTGGAAGAGAGCTTGTCAATGGTATTTACATGAATTTTGGTGCAGAATACGCTGAACGAAAACCTTTATACAACACTACGGATTATACCGTTATAAAAAGTGATGATTTATATACATCAAATAATCCGCTTTCGCCAAACGATGAAACTTCTGCAGCTATTACCAAACACAATTTAGTTAAAACTAATATCGCAATGCGTTTTAATTTTGGGCAAAAATACCTAAGCCGTCCCGATGGCAAATACAATATTCCGAATGATAACTATCCATCTTTGTCTTTAGGTTATGAAAAAACATTTGAGGCCACCGATAAAAATTACGAATATGATTTTGTGGCAGCTCGAGTAAATTATGATGTGACTTTGGGAAATAAAGGAATATTACAAATGGCTTTCAAAGGTGGTAAATTCTTCAATGCTGACAATATTTCATTTGTAGATTACAGACATTTCAATGGCAATCAAACCCATATTGGGCAATCTGAAAGTTATACTAATGTATTTAACTTATTACCTTATTACGCTGCGAGCACCAATGACAGCTATAGCGAAACCCATATCGAACATAATGACAAAGGTTATTTTATGAATAAGATTCCGCTATTAAAACTGTTGCAATCACAATTGGTTTTAGGCTTTCATAATTTGGCTGTTCCTCACAGAAAGCCGTATCAGGAATTCTCTGTTGGTCTTGACAATCTTGGTTTTGGAAAATACCGTTTATTCCGGTTGGACTATGTTCGTTCGTATCAAAATGGTTATCAGGGAGATGGCGTTGTGTTTGGCTTGAAGTTTTTGAATCTGTTAGAGTAAATTCAAGATAATGCACCGTCTTGTCATTCCGACGAAGGAGGAATCTTTTTTAATTTCCATGTTTGATGAGATTCCTCCTTCGTCGGAATGACATTCGGTAGTTGTGCCTTTTATTTAAAAAACACATCATATCCAAAACGGATTAATGTTCCGATTACTACAATTAGAAAGAAAATACGAATAAATCCATTGCCTTTTTTAATAGCGAGTTTGGCGCCAATCCAACCGCCTGCAGCATTGCAAAAAGCCATTGGTATTGCAATTGCCCAAATGATTTTACCCTTTAGAACAAACAAGCAAATCGAACCAAAATTAGTTGCAAGGTTAACCATTTTGGCATTTGCTGAAGCATGAAGAAAATCAAAACCAAGTACAGAAACAAAACCCAGCACCAAAAAACTTCCTGTTCCCGGACCAATAAATCCGTCATAAAATCCGATGCAAAGACTCATGGAAACAGCTAATAAAAGTTGGCGTTTAACGGTATGCTCTTTCGCTTTGTGAATTCCGAAGTCTTTTTTGGTAAACGTATAAATAGCAATTAAAGTCAGCACCACCAAAAGTAGTGGTTTCATAAAATCGTTGTGTACTTTAGTCAGTAAATGGGAACCCAAAAAAGCAGAAGTAAAAGCAACAATTGCCATTATGGAAAGTAGTTTCCAATTCATATCCACTTTTTTCAAATACTGATTCGCTGCAAAACTGGTTCCGCTAAAAGCTGGAATTTTTAACGTGCCGATTATGGAGGAAACGGCAAGATTAGGCATTAGAATTAAAGCAACTGGAGTTTGAATCAATCCGCCACCGCCAACTATAGCGTCAACAAATCCCGCAAAAAAAGCAGCTAGGCAAAGTAGAATGATTATGTATGTTTCCATATTTGGTAAAAAATGAAAAGAGGCACAAATCTGCACCTCTATTTTTATATTCTTTTTTCTATATTCTAATTATACTCTCACTATATTGGCACCAAGCGCACGAAGTCTTTCATCAATGCGTTCGTAACCTCTATCAATTTGCTCAATATTTTGAATAGTTGAAGTTCCTTTAGCAGAAAGTGCTGCTATCAATAAAGAAATTCCCGCACGAATATCAGGCGAACTCATTACCGTTGCTTTTAATTGTGATTGGAAATTGTGTCCCATAACTACTGCCCTATGCGGATCGCATAACATAATTTTCGCACCCATATCAATTAGTTTATCAACAAAGAACAAACGACTTTCAAACATTTTTTGGTGAATTAAAACATCGCCATTCGCTTGCGTTGCCACAACTAAAACTATACTCAATAAATCGGGTGTAAATCCCGGCCATGGTGCATCAGCGATAGTTAATATTGAACCGTCGATATCTGTTTTTACTGTATACCCTTTGGTATGAGCCGGAATATAAATATCATCTCCTTTTCTTTCCAGAGTAATTCCTAATTTTCTGAATACATTTGGAATAACCCCAAGATTATCCCAAGATACATTTTTGATTGTGATTTCACTTCTAGTCATCGCTGCAAGGCCAATCCATGAACCTATCTCAATCATATCAGGCAAGATTGTGTGTTCGCAACCACCCAACTTTTCTACACCTTCAATGGTCAATAAGTTTGAACCAACTCCGGTTATTTTGGCTCCCATAGAATTCAACATTTTACACAATTGTTGCAAATAAGGTTCGCATGCTGCATTGTAAATTGTTGTAATTCCTTCGGCTAAAACAGCAGCCATAACGATATTTGCAGTTCCAGTTACCGATGCTTCATCAAGTAACATATGAGCTCCTTTTAATCTATCTTTTGTTTCAACACCATAGAAATGGTCTTCTCTTTCGTAACGGAATTTAGCTCCAAGATTTATAAATCCTTCAAAATGTGTATCCAAACGACGACGACCAATTTTATCGCCACCCGGTTTCGGAATATAGCCACAACCAAATCTGGCTAAAAGCGGCCCAACAATCATAATCGAACCTCTTAAACTTCCGCCTTCCTTTTTAAAAGCTTCAGTTTTTAAATAATCAATGTTTACTTCATCGGCTTGAAATGTGTAATCACCAATTCCGTTTTTTTGAATTTTTACACCCAAATTTCCAAGTAAAACTATTAGTTTATTAACGTCTATAATATCTGGAATATTTGTAACCCTAACTTTTTCTGAAGTTAGTAATGCAGGACATAAAACTTGTAATGCTTCATTTTTTGCGCCTTGTGGTTGTACATCACCTTTTAATTGGATTCCTCCTTCAATTTTAAAAGT
Source organism: Flavobacteriaceae bacterium (assembly GCA_947478365.1). Classification (GTDB taxonomy): domain Bacteria; phylum Bacteroidota; class Bacteroidia; order Flavobacteriales; family Flavobacteriaceae; genus Flavobacterium. Next base: position 3,216 of record CANJWG010000082.1, read on the forward strand.
TCCCATATTTTTTGTTGTCGGTTGTCGGTTGTCAGTTGTCGGTTAATGAATATAACAGACAACGGATAACAGACAACTATTTTGGATTATTGTTATTCTTCTTTATGAACGGCTTCTTCCCGTTTTTATTTATTTTAATCTTTGGATTAGAAACAGGCATGTTTTTGTTAGACATTTTTTTATTGGTCCGCATCAAATCAGTTGTTGTCAATAACTCTTCAGTGCTTTGAAGTAAGTTTAATTTTCCATCTGACAACTCATAAAGATGCTCAAAAATCACGGCATCTGTAACCGTATCTTTATTCCAACTCAAATAGGACTTCTTCATATGATTGGCTATGACTTTAACCAATGCATTTTTCATTTCGCCATCTTCCCAACTGTTAGCTACATCAATCATATACTTGATGTTATTTCCATAAAATCGATATTTCGGATTTTTTTGAGGATAAGCTAATCTTTCCGGTTTTAGATGAATTACATCTTTGGTAGGAATTGGATAAGGCGAATCAACATCTAATTTAAAATCGGACATTATAAAAATCTGATCCCATAATTTGTGTTGAAAATCAGGAACATCACGCAAGTGCGGGTTTAAACTTCCCATAACTTGGATGATAAATTTTGCCACTTTGTTTCGTTTTTCTTTATCTTCAATTACGGTAGCCTGATCAATTAATTTCTGCAAATGGCGACCATATTCAGGAATTATTAAATGTGGTCTTTCGGCGTTGTATTCCAAATGACACACCACTTCGTTTGCATTTTCTTTTATATATTTTTCAGCCATTATAATGATATTATTCCTTCAACAGAAGACACTTCTATGTATTTTTCAATAACATGTTCTGGACTTTCCATCATCACGTTTATTGATATACCGGTATATTTTGCGTTTTTTGATTGTTTGGTTTGAATCACAGCGCCAATATTATCAAAAGCATTTTCTACTTCTTCAATTTTTTTTGGGCTTGTTGGCACAATAAACTTGTATAAATATTCGCTAGGCCAATCTGAAGTATTGTTCAATTCCTCGCGCAATCTAATATAAAATTCTTCCGTCTTCTTGTCCATTTTAAACAAAATAAAAGCAAATATACAGTATTGCTTTTAGATTTTAGAAGTAGGTTTCTAAGATTTAGAAAAAATACTTTTTATTAACCCGTTTTGGGTAAAATTAAATAAATAGCTATAAATAAGGCTATTTAAGGAAAATATAAAGCCAATTAGTGTAGAAGTGTCTGTCTGAGCTACGCCAGCTCTGAGCTTGACGAAGGGTCGAAGACCATTAAAAAGATACATTTCGACAGGCTCAATGTGACAATTTGCGATTAATTGACTCTAAAAACTAATTACACCAACGGTTTTTTTATTAATAAAAAATAAAAGTAAAAACACTTTCAGTATTCTAATTTGTTTCAATAAATTTGCGTTTCATTTCAAAAAACTTTGAAAAAAGAGCTCATAGTCATAACTGGTGGTCCGGGTACAGGAAAAACCACAATAATCGATGCTTTTATCGAACAAGGTTATACGTGTTTTCCCGAAATTTCCCGACAAATAACGCTAGAAGCAAAAAAGCAAGGCATAGAGCAGCTTTTCCTGGAAAGACCATTGCTTTTTAGCGAATTACTTTTAGAAGGCAGAAAAAAACAACACCAGCAAGCTACGCAAGACCAAGCTGAAATAGTGTTTTTAGACCGTGGTATTCCTGATATTTTGGCCTACATGCATTATATAGGCGATAGTTATCCAGCATTTTTTGACCAAGCAAGCAGAGAACATTCTTATTCAAAAGTTTTTGTACTTCCGCCATGGGAAGAAATATACGAAAGTGATGAAGCACGTTATGAAAACTTTGAACAAGCTAAACTCATTTTCGATCATCTTTTAGAAACATACCAAAAGTATGGCTACAACCTAATCGAAGTGCCAAGAGGAAGCGTTGAAGAGCGAATGGGATTTATATTAAAGCACCTTCAATAATACACTTTTACTGTAACAGCAACCAAATCTTATTTTATATCTTTGGTACATTAATTTGCTGTCACCATGAGCGTTTACCTATCGGCAGACAGGCAGTCAAAGGGAATAACTCAAAACTCATCACTTGAATAAAGCTTTAGAAATCCTACAACAATACTGGAAACATGATGCCTTCCGAGAACCTCAGGAAGAAATCATTAATTCAGTTTTGGACGGAAAAGATACTTTTGCACTCATGCCAACCGGCGGTGGAAAATCGATTTGCTTTCAAGTGCCGGCCATGATGCAGGAAGGAATTTGCTTGGTGATTTCACCATTGATTGCCCTAATGCGTGACCAGGTTGAAAACCTCCAAAAGAAAGGAATAAAAGCCATCGCTTTAACAGGAGGAATTTATCACGATGCCATTATTGATTTGTTAGATAATTGTCAATTTGGAAATTATAAATTCTTATACCTATCTCCAGAGCGATTACAAAACGATTGGATATTAGAACGCGTCAAAAACCTGCCTATAAACCTTATCGCTATTGATGAAGCTCATTGTGTCTCGCAATGGGGATATGATTTTCGTCCCGCTTATTTAAAGATTGCACAACTAAAAGAATATTTTCCAAAAGTGCCTTTCTTGGCATTGACCGCTTCAGCCACTTCGAGAGTTAAAGAAGATATTATTGCCCAATTACAACTTGATACTCCACAAGTTTTCACTAAATCATTTTACAGAGCCAACATAGCGTATATGGTTTTTGAAACCGAAGACAAGCTTCATCTTCTGCAACAAATTTTACAAAAGAATCCGCAACCGTCTATTATATATGTAACCAACAGGAAATCGTGTCTGGAAACTGTTAATCAACTAGAAAGCCATGGTTTTACAGCCACTTTTTATCACGGCGGATTGTCATCTAAAGAGAAAGAAAAACACATGAACCTTTGGATGGAAGAAAAAGTGCAAGTCATTGTTGCCACCAATGCTTTTGGAATGGGTATTGACAAAGCAAATGTAAAAACCATTATCCATTTGCATTTACCTCAAAACCTGGAAAACTATTATCAGGAAGCCGGTCGAGCCGGAAGAGATGGCGAAAAAGCTTTTGCAATATTGCTAAATAATCCATCTGATATTTTGCATGCAGAAGCGCAATTTTTAAGTGTGTTGCCGGATAAAGCTTTTTTGAATTTGGTTTTTTCCAAACTTTGCAGTTTTTTTCAAATTGCCTATGGCGAAGGCATAGACGAGCAGTTCAGTTTTAATCTGAATCAGTTTTGTGCTAAATATAATTTCCCAATATTGAAAACGTATAATGCTTTCCAGTTTTTGGACAGACAAGGTGTGATTAATTTATCGCAGGAATTTTCAGAAAAAGTCAGCATTCAGTTTATCATTTCATCCAAAGAAGTAATCAGGTATATGAGTTTGAACCCAAATGATGAGGAAATCATATTGACCATTTTGCGAACTTATCCAGGAATTTATGATATGCAAACAGCTTTCAATCCGACATTGATTGCCAAGAAATCGAATAGTACCGAAAAAATAGTGCTTTCACTTTTGCAAAAACTAAATGAGAAACAAGTCATTGATTTGATTGCTAAAAACAATGATGCTACAATTACTTTTAATGAAGTTCGTGAAGACGAGCGAACCATTAACAGGGTTTCTAAACATCTAGAAGCTCAAAACAAATTAAAAAAGGAACAATTACAAGCAGTATTATATTATAGTAGAGAAACTAAAACTTGTAAACAGAAATTACTGATGCAGTATTTTGGAGAAACCATTACAGCCGATTGTGGTATTTGCTCCTATTGCATTTCCAGAAACAAAAAGAAACAAAATCCGGAAACAAATTCTGAAAAAATTATTGATTTATTAAAAATGCAGGACTTCAACTCAAGAGATATTCAAAAGTTGACAAAACTTTCTAAAGACGATGTTATCTTTGCGCTTCAGAATCTTTTGGAAAGCGATATCATTAGTATCAAATCAAATAATTTATACTCTTTAAAGAAGATACTGAACTTCTGAAATGAATTCAGAATAAATAAATTCAGCATATATGGAAAAGTTGCGCATTGTTTTTATGGGAACCCCTGAATTTGCTGTTGGCATTCTGGATACAATAATCAAAAACAATTTTGAAGTTGTTGGGGTTATCACTGCGGCGGATAAACCTGCCGGTCGTGGCCAAAAGATTAAATATTCGGCCGTAAAGGAATATGCGTTGGAGCACAACCTAAAATTATTACAACCCGCTAATTTAAAAGACGAAACTTTTTTAACCGAATTAAAATCACTCAATGCAAATCTGCAAGTTGTAGTTGCATTTAGAATGTTGCCCGAGGTGGTTTGGCGAATGCCCAAATTAGGAACCTTTAATCTTCACGCATCGCTATTGCCAAACTATCGTGGGGCAGCGCCTATTAATTGGGCAATCATTAATGGAGAAACAAAAACTGGGGTGACTACTTTCTTTATTGACGATAAGATTGATACAGGCGCGATGATTTTAAACAAAGAAATCGGAATTAATCAAGATGAAGATGCTGGAGAACTTCACGATAAGCTTATGGCTTTAGGAAGTGCAGCTGTTGTTGAAACTTTGACTTTGATTGAAAAAGGAAATGTACAGACTACAATCCAACAGGATAATTCAGAAATAAAAACTGCTTACAAACTTAATAGAGATAACTGCAAAATTGATTGGACAAAATCGGCTATAGAAATTCACAATCTGATTCGAGGTTTATCGCCCTATCCTTCAGCTTGGTGTAACTTTAAAGATAAAGATGAAGAATGGAATGTAAAAATCTATGAAGCAAAGATTATTAATGAAAAACACTCTTTTACTATTGGACAAATAATTACTTCTAAAAAGGAAATTAAGATTGCTGTGAAAGAAGGTTTTCTTCAAATTTTGAGTATTCAATTTCCCGGGAAGAAAAAAATGCAAGCAAATGAGCTACTAAACGGCATAGCTTTTTCTGAA
>CANJWG010000083.1 GCA_947478365.1 Flavobacteriaceae bacterium
ACGATAAATTACCTGCAGGAGTTAAATATACTTGTATTTGTCAGTCGGGTAATGACGTGGGTACCCAAATTATTTCCTATGCCCAAAAAAACAAAGTTGATTTTATTTGTGTTGGAGCACGAGGAACTGGCATTGTATCAAAACTTTTTGGAAACGTTGCCACATATTTGATCACTAACTCCCCTATTCCTGTATTTGTAATTCCTAAAAATTATCGACTAAAACCACTTACTGATTTATGTTATGCCTCAGATATGGAAGATCCGGAAACCGAAATAAAAAAGGTATTAGAATTGGCTACATCTTTAAGAGCTACTTTAAAAGTACTCCATTTTGATTATGAAATTGGACTAAAAGAAAACCAAGATAAGTTAACTCAAATAGCACAAAAATTTGAAAACAAAAATGTGAAATTTCAATATAAAAAATTAAATGCTCTCTATCCTTTAAATGACCATTTGAGAAAAGCAATCACATTAATTAAACCATCACTGGTGGTACTTTTTACAAAACAAAATCGAAATTGGTTTGACCGGCTATTTCTATCCAGCGAGTCAGCTGAACTTTCATTTACGGCTAAAGTGCCGCTTTTAGTCTATCGAAAACAAGTTAATAAACATAAAAATTAATTAATCATGAATTCAACAAAAAAAATCGGCATTTGGATGGATTATTCCAAAGCACATATCATGGAGCTTTCTGAAAGACCACATGAAATAGCAATTATAGAATCAAAATTTGAAACAAAACTCCATTCAAAAGAAAAAGGAAAAGGAGAAAAATACCTATATTTTCTTGCCAATCAATGTAAAGAAGACTACTTTAATGAAATAGCCAACATAATTTTAAACTATAAAAAAGTGTTACTATTTGGACCAACCAATGCCAAGGCAGAACTTTTTAATATGTTATCCGAGGATCAACGCTTTTTTAAAATCAAAACCTATTTGAAGGAATCAGGAAGATTAACGCTTAATCAAAGAAATAGGTTTATACGTCAACATTTTACGAGTCCAGTTTATAAATAGATTGCTCTAGTCAATTTCTGAAAGATATCTGGGTAAGGTAAGTGTAATTAAGGTTCCTTTATTCGGCCTACTGCTTAAACTTATCGTACCACTTAGCATGTTAATATAATTTTTAACTATAACTAGTCCAAGACCAGTGCCTTGAATATTTTTAGCATTACTGGCCCGATAAAACTCGGTGAACAATTTCTTTTGATCGCTAAGCGATATGCCTATCCCATGGTCTTGAATAATTAAATTAATCGAAGTCTCTGTAACTTCTGTAGTTATTTTAATTTTTTTACCCTGTTCAGAAAATTTACTGGCATTAGACAAGAGATTCAAAAGTATATTTTTTAATATTTTAGGCGACTGGCTAACATTGGATGCTCCTTTGTGAATATATTGAATTCTTTGATTATTCGTTTTGGCTATTTCATCTACTTCACTGATAGTTTGAGAGATAAACTCAGGCAAATTAAATTCAGTCAATTCAAAATCAACAAAGCCTTTCCGCAGTTTTTCTAAAGTTAAAAAGTCATTTAATATTGCATTTAAGTGAATTACTGACGAGGAAATTCTATCAATATGTTTTGTTATTGATTCCTGCGGAATATTTTCGGTATACTTTTTTAATAAGGAGGCACTAGATAAAATAGTACCTAAAGGGGTTCTAAATTCATGAGAAGCTATTCCTAAGAAATTAGATTTCATTTCATACAATTCCTTTTCTCTAGAAAGTGATTCGCTGAGTTCAATTGTACGTTGCTTTACTTTGGCCTCTAACACTTCCTGAAAGCTAACCTGATTGGTAATATCTGTAATAATTATTTGCACAAAACATTTATCAGTACTTAATTTTGATGCCAACTTAGCTTGAAAAGGTTTGCCATCGAGTCTTTTCATCCTAACTAAATTCCATTTCACTTTACCAGTTTCCATAATTGCCTTACTCAATTTGGCATAATCCTCTTGATACTCAAAATGGTTTGCCCAATCAAAATTATTTATAAAATCCTCTTTTGATTTGTAGCCAAATAGCTTAACTCCATTATCATTTACAGCATTAGTTTTTCTAGTTGCCGAATCACTAATCAACATAGGGACTAATGAATTTTCAAATAAGTCTAAATATTTTTCTTTATTAGCTTTGAGTTCTTCAATAGTTTGTTGGCGTAAGGTAATATCCGATCGAATAGCAAGATATTTATAAGGTTTGCCTTTTTCATTTAGAAAAGGTACAATGGTGGTATCTACCCAATAGAAAGTGCCGTCTTTAGCTCTATTTTTTATTTCTCCTTTCCAAATAATGCCGCGACCAATAGTTTGCCAAAGATCTTTGAAAAAAGCTTTAGGATGATACCCCGAATTAATAATATGATGATTTTGTCCGATTAATTCATTTTTACTGTATTTAGAAATAGTGCAGAAATTATCATTGGCATATTGAATGATTCCCTTTTCGTCGGTTATGGCTACTATATCAGAGGCGTCTAAAGCCAATTTATAATCAGAAATATCTTTTGTAAGATTTTCTAATTCTATATTTTGCTTTATTATTCTCTGCTGTAGTTTTTCATTAATTAACTTTGTTTTCTTTTGTCGATTTAATAGTGTAGATTCTAAAGAATCAATCAAATCCGGTATTGTGTTTGAAATATTTTCCTCTGAAACATATATTTTTTCGAGTTTGACAAATTCAGTTAACTCCTTAACAACATGAACAATATATTGGACTTGATTGTCTTTAGTTAGAATTGGCTTATTAATTGGATTCCAGTATTTTTCTTCAAAAACACCAGCTAAATTTTTTATTTCCATTCGTAACATAGGCATAAGATGTGGTTTTTTGTTTTTCAGTACATACTCCAATGACGCTTTGGTTTCCGCCACAGCAGTTTTATTTTTAGTATCCTGAAAAACATCAAAGAAATGCTTCCCTACTAAATCTTCCCTTTTTGTGTACGTTGCCTCAACATAAGCATCACTAATTGCTAGAATGGTAAAACTTGGATTTAAGACCAATATTAATTCGGGTGCTTCTTCAAATATTGCTTTAAAATTAATTTCCTCTTGTAGATTCATTTGTATAGTACTTATAAGTCATTATTAAAAGTACAGAAAATAGTTATATCTTACTTTAATTTATTTAATTTATTAAAGCGGGATAGTAATAATATAACTACAAACTAAAACAGCTATTTTATTTAACTTAAATCATTAGTTGTATTATAATAAAATGTTGCTGAATTATTTTTTTTATAACGTATAATAAAATATACAATTGTACTTATTAATGCTGCAAAAAAGCACCATAGAGAAATGAACATGCCCCAAAAAGTTAGACACTATTTGGGGCATGTTTATAGTCTCGTCTTTTTTATAAAACGTATTCGTATTTGTAATCTACAACCAGGTTGTTTTCAACAAATAAAACCCCAGGAGTCTTCCATGCAATTCTGCCGGCTTCTTCTTTTTGATACATTGAAGTGACTTTTCCAGTTAGTATGACTTTGTCTCCATCAACAGTTACATGAACATCATCAGCATTGATAGACCAATGGCGTCGGAAAGCATTTTCTATTACCCTTTTTTCAAGTTCACTTTTACGCAATGCTTTTATTTTAATATGATTCAATACCCCCTTAACACCCGGGATATTTTCAATAGCACGTTTAGCAGCTTCTTTCTGATAATTCCAAGTTACATCTCCATTAAGTGTTACCCAGGAATCATCTACCTCTACCTGTATTTTTTCATCAGGGACATCCCAATGGTTTCGCAAAGATTTTATAATTTCAGTAGCAATTTCATCGTCAGTCTTGATGCCTAAATTAGGGTACTTAACGTCAATTTTTTCGACTACTGCTCTAACACCTGCTACATCTTTCGTAGCTGATTCGGCAGCTAGCTTTTTGCTGTAGTTATCAACAGTTCCTGTTAAGGTAACAATCCCGTCGTGTACGATTACTCCAATCTCAGCAGCATGAAGTTGTGGTTCCCATTTAATGGAGTCCATTACATCTTTTTGTAGTTGTTCATTACTTTTCATTTTATAAAATTTTAATTGTTATTAAAAGGCTATAAGAATAACTAATAGCAGTTTTACAAGTCAATGTAAATTTATCATGCTTTGATAAAAGAGATTATGTCTGAAATCAATAAAAAAAATGATTTAGGACATATAAAAAATTAACCAGCTTTATTTTTATAATAAAAATACTATTTTTTTCCATTTTTAATTATTATTTTTCTTACCTTAGTCATGCGTTTTTTATCTATCCAAGATAATGGCAAGACTTCTTCCTGTTTTTGACTAAATATTAATTTAATACTTCTTTTTATGAATAAAGTACTTGTTATAGAAGATAATTTTGAAATGAGAGATAATATTTTCGAAATCTTGAAGTTAGCCAATTATGAAGTTTACACGGCAACTAATGGCAAAATAGGAGTTGAATTGGCCTTAAAACATTTACCGGATTTAATTCTTTGTGATATTATGATGGAAGGATTAGATGGTTATGGAGTGCTCTTCATGTTAAACAAACATCCCGAAACGAGTACTATTCCTTTTATATTTATTACGGCGAAAACACAAAAACAGGACTTGCGTAAAGGCATGGAATTAGGTGCCGATGATTATCTTATGAAACCTTTTGATGATGTAGAACTTTTAAATGCTGTTGAAACACGACTAAAGAAGAAAAAATTACAAAAAGATTTCTACAGTAAATCAATAAAGAAAATGCAACAATTGGGTTCTGATATAAAAGGACTAACAGAAATAACAAAAATGATTGAAGACCGGAAAATAAAAACGGTTAGAAAAAAGCAAGTGCTTTATTATCAGGGTGATAAAGTAACCGGGATTTATTTAATCCATAAAGGAAAAATTAAAACTACTAAAATTGCAGATGATGGTCGCGAGCTAACTACCGCTATCTATGATGTTGATGAATTTGTTAGCGTAAATGTTTTATTTTCAAATGAAAGCCATATCGACAATGCTATTGCGCTTGAAGAATGTTCACTAAGTTTTTTTCCTATTCAGGAAATTGAAAAATTGATAAGTCAATACCCTGATGTTGCAAGGAAATTTATTAAAATACTTGCTAATGAGGTTTGTCACATTGAAGAACAATTACTCCAAATGGCATATTCTTCAGTACGTAAAAGAGTAGCTGAATCTTTACTTAGTTATCATAAAATGCATTGCCCTAATGGTGAAAATATTAATCTCACTCGATACGAAATAGCTAATTTATCCGGCACAGCACCAGAAACAGTGAGTCGTACCTTAACCGATTTTGAAAACGAAAAACTTATCGAAAAAAATCATAATGAACTAATACTACTCAATCAAAAAAAACTCAGTACCCTCAGAAATTAAAGCTAACTTTTTATTTTCTTTCGCAATTTAAAATTATGATTTAAATCATTTATTATGGTGATTTGGATCATTTTAAATACTGTCTCAGCATCATAGATTTGTCGTATTAAATTATTGTTTAATTATAAATCAAAAAACTATGACACTTGTAGCAACAAAAAAAAGAAACGGAAGATTAACCCCTAAATTTATGGATGATTTCTTCAACAATGATCGATTTTTATTGGATTTTAACAACTCCTTTTTCGATACAAATTTCCAAAATATTTTGCCTGAAGCCAATATAGTCGAAAACAAAAAAGAGTATCAAATCGAATTAGCAGCTCCCGGACTCGATAAAAAAGATTTTAAAATTGAAATGAAAAACGGCATGTTAACAATAAGTGCTGAAAAAGAAGAGGAAACAAAGAGTGAAGACAAAAACTACCTTTCAAAAGAGTTTTCATACAGTTCGCTTTACCGTTCTTTTGTTCTACCCGACAATTTACTTACTGATAAAATTGATGCTAAGTATGAGAATGGTGTGTTGAAATTGAAGCTACCAAAAAGTGAAGTCAGCATTGCAGAACCTATTAAACATATTAAAGTTAATTAGTTTAAGGTTTCCTTTAAAAAATCCCTGCCAAAGCAGGGATTTTTTTATACTCAAAAGGGTTATTTAAAATGAACATATTAAAAGCAATAGTATTTCTATAAAAAAAGAAATGCTTACTTATTGAAATACAATTAATTTAAAACTCCTAATCTAATAGTAATAAATAAAAAGTATTCTATTTACTAAGTTGAAATAACTATTCAATAATTAACTTCTTAGTCACAACTTTAGAATCGAATGTTATTTTTGCCAAATAAATACCAGATGTTAAGTCGAAGTTCAAAGTAGCATCGCCCGTAAAATTTTGCTCAAAAACTTTTTTTCCTATTATAGAATAGACTTCAATTTTGGCATCAGAAGCAATACCAAAAATGCTGATATAATTTTTCGCAGGATTTGGATACAATACGACTTTCGAAGTATCAAAAGAGTTAGTTGATAAAGGCGCGAACCAAGTCTGGCCGACGTTAGCTCCAAAAACATAATCGGCTAAAGTTGGATAATCTATAAACGGATTTCTATTCATTTGCCAAGTATAGATATAGTTGTTTCTGTTCAATTCAAAATCATCTCTTGGGTCAGTTTGATTCCATGTCAATAACGTAGCTAAATCACCTATTTGACCTATAATAGTTTCAATCGGATTCCCGTTAACTACATTCAATCCATTATATCGAACCGCCATATAAAAACAGGCGCGAGCCACATCACCTTTCCAACTGTTTGTTGGTGTTAGTGCTGGTCCATTATAATCTACTCCATAATTTCTATTATTTCGGGAAGAGTTTTCCTGGCCATCTACAGCTCTTAAATGATGTGCATCTGTTAGACCTGCCCCAATATCATCAGGTCCGGAAGAAGACCAAACATTGATGCCATCCGGAGGCAAATTATATAAGTCACCATAATTCCCTCTCGATTGACAATAAATGTGTTCTCTATTCCATTTTCCAACAATGCTATTCCCTGATTGATAATCAATTTTTGAACGAGGTTGTTCGGTATAGATTAACCAAACCTGATTGCTATTCTCAGGGTTTTGATCAGCTGTTTTTAAAATATTTATTACATCACCATAAGTATGTGCCCTTACTACAGAAGGATTAGCAATAATATCTTGAATGGCTTGTTTTAAAGCCGCTCCCGATTTTCCTTCTAAAGAAGCATAATAACCCACTGGTGCTGTACTCGAAATATTTCCATAGGTTGGACTGGAAGGTTTACCAAAAGGTAATGTGAAAAAATTAATGTCATTAACTCTTACTATATTGTTATTATTAAGCACAATATAATTTGAAGGTACGGTTCCTATAGTAACTTTCATTTCTTCATCGCCATCATTAACACCATCATTCAAAACTTGAATTAAAGTAGATGCTGATGAAGCACCTGATGGAATTGTAATATTTAGATTTCCAGTAAAATCAGCTGAGTTAAACGATCCATTATTTAATGTTATCGAAAAATTCAAATTAGAATTTACAGGGGCATCCGTTGTAAAAGTAATTGTTATGGTTTGTCCTTCTGATATTGGACTTATCGGGTTAAAAGTTGTTGTAATTCCGTTGTAAATAATTCCGGTACCATCGTTGTTTGCTCGCGGCGTTGGTGTTTTTACTTCGTATGTTCCGTCTGCTTTTCTTTGAATGGATTGTGTTGAAGCTAATCCGTTTACATTTTCGTTGTAACTAGGTAACGTGCCTAAAGGACTGATCAAAACTGTTCCTGAGGTTGTTCCGTTATTACTATATACCAATGCATTGATTAAATTAGTAGACGTTCCAACTGTTCCAGTAGGAAAATCAGTAGCATTTCCTAAATAAAGGGCAACAGCATCTGTGCCGTTCTGGATCATTCCATTAGGTATAAAATAAGATGGTGATGGATTAACTAATTGATTTCCCAATAAAATTATTCCGTTTCCGTCTGTTACCATACCATCTAAATCAAGAGTATAATAACTTAAATTTGAAGTTCCGGAAGAGCCTCCATTAAGAAAAACCAAAACATATCCATCAAGCGGTGAAAAGGGTATTTCAGACTTTAATTCAATAAACTCTAATACATCTGTCGAAGGTGTGTTGGCATCGAGTTCATTGATAACAATTTGAGCATTACCGATAGAGCAAGCAAGCAATACTAATAAAGACATTATTTTTTTAAACATCATTCTTAAATTGTGG
>CANJWG010000084.1 GCA_947478365.1 Flavobacteriaceae bacterium
CAAGAATTAACAAAAATTGAAAATCGTTTGCGAAAAAATGAGATGATAGCCGATATCGTTTATGATAAGCAACTAGTGACTTTAGTGAATGATAATATCCAAAATATTAGCATGTGGATTTTGATTATCAGTTGCCTTTTCGCACTGGTTTCAGTACTATTAATCAATAGTTCTTTGCGTTTATCGATTTACTCAAACCGATTTATTATTAAAACTATGCAAATGGTTGGTGCAACCAAATCATTTATCCGAAAACCCTTTATTCAACGTAGTGTTTACTTGGGTTTGATAGGTTCTGCCATAGCCATAGTTGCTTTGATTGGTATATTGATTTATATCCAAACTACTTTTCCAAGTCTTGGCATTTTGGAAGACAAATTAGCTATTGCTATTGTGCTTGTAGGCGTTCTTGTTTTAGGGGTAGTAATTACCTGGATAAGTACTTTCTTTGCTACGCAACGCTTTCTGAATTTGAGAACCGATGATTTGTATTAGAAAGAAAATAGATAATAGACTGATAGATAATAGACGATATGAAAAACAACGAGCAGAAACCTGATTTTCTTTTTGAAAAGGTAAATTATAAAATCCTATTAATTGGCATTGCGGTTATTGCCTTAGGATTTATTTTGATGAGTGGTGGTGGAAGTGATGACTCAACCGTTTTTAGCGAAGCTGTCTTCAGTTTTAGAAGAATTCGTTTGGCGCCAACCGTAGTTTTAATCGGTTTTGGGATTACGATTTATTCAATTTTTAAGAAAAGTAAATAATTTTTCAGACTGCTTAGAAATCTTAGACTTACTTAGATATTTTAAAAAAGTAAATTAAGAAATCTAACACCCGGAGGCTTAGCTGAACGAAGCGAAGCTAATCTATGAATTCTAACAATCTAACAATCTAATTAATGGATTATATTCAAGCCACAGTGCTAGCCATCATTGAAGGGATAACCGAATTTCTTCCAATTTCCTCAACTGGTCATATGATTATTGCTTCGTCATTTTTTGGCATTGCTCATGACGATTTTACCAAATTATTTACAGTTGTTATTCAACTTGGTGCCATCCTTTCTGTGGTTGTTTTATATTTCAAACGCTTTTTTCAGACTCTTGATTTTTACTTTAAGCTACTGGTTGCCTTTTTTCCTGCGGTTGTTTTCGGATTGCTTTTTAGCAAAAAAATTGACGCTTTATTGGAAAATCCTGTAACAGTTGCTATTTCATTGGTTCTTGGTGGAATCATTTTATTGAAAGTTGATGACTGGTTTACGCCAAAAGAAGAAACGCAAACCACAGACGAAATCAGTTATTTAACTGCTTTAAAAATTGGATTATTCCAATGCTTAGCTATGATTCCGGGAGTATCCCGAAGTGGCGCGAGTATTATTGGCGGAATGTCACAAAAATTATCAAGAACAACTGCCGCTGAATTTTCGTTTTTTTTAGCAGTTCCAACTATGCTTGGCGCAACTGTTAAAAAATGTTACGACTACTATAAAGACGGTTTTGTATTATCACACGATCAAATCAATTTATTGATTATTGGTAACGTAGTTGGATTTATAGTAGCGATGTTGGCTATAAAATCTTTCATTGGATACTTATCAAAACATGGATTTAAAATGTTTGGTTATTACCGAATTGTAGCTGGTTTAGCCACTCTGATTATTCATTTCTGGATTTTAAAATTAACGACAATCTAATGATTGCCGAAGACTTTTTAGAAGGTCAAGTCCTTTTAATTGACAAACCTTTGAAATGGTCTTCCTTTCAGGCGGTGAATAAATTGAAGTACATTTTAAAACGCAACTACGAACTTCCTAAAAAATTTAAAATTGGGCACGCAGGTACTTTAGATCCTTTGGCGACAGGCTTACTGATTGTTTGCACTGGAAAGTTTACCAAACGAATTGCTGAAATTCAGGGACAAGCTAAAGAATATACCGGAGTAATTACTGTTGGAGCTACAACGCCTTCCTTTGATTTAGAAACCGAAGTAGACGCTATTTTTCCAACGGAACATATTACAGCCGAATTAATTCAGGAAGCGGTAAAACAATTTTTAGGCGAAATTTACCAAAAACCACCTGTTTTTTCAGCCATTAAAAAAGACGGGAAACGATTATACGAACATGCCCGTGCCGGAGAAGAAGTTGAAATTCCTGCTAGAAAAACTAGCATACATGAATTTGAGATTACTAAAATTAATTTGCCAGAAATTGAATTTCGTGTTGTTTGTAGTAAAGGAACCTATATTCGTTCACTGTCTTATGACTTTGGAAAAGCCTTGAATTCCGGCGCATACCTGTCGGTTTTGCGTCGAACCAAAATTGGTAATTATTCAGTTGAAAACGGAATTAAACCTGAAAATTTTGAGCAGCAGCTAAATCAATCTTAGCCATCAAATCCATAATTCCTTTTTGAGTAGATAATCCTTTGTCGTGCAAATACCAAAGTTGTAAATCTGCTTTAGCTTTTTCATCAATCATTCCGAATTCCTTTTTGTAATGCAACATAAATTGGTTAGCGCCAAATGGTCTTGGTCCGAAATCACCTAAAACTTCTAAAGTGTTTTTATCAAGAACAATCAACTTTGGTATTGACTTAGTTCCATTGGTTAAAAAAAGATCCATCAAATCTTCATTTTCATCACGAAAAACAATTTTCAAATCAATTTTTTCTGAAAGTAGGGTCATTTTATATATGACAGGAAGAATCTGCGCTGCATCTCCACACCAACCTTCAGAAATGACTAACCAAATGTAATTTCGTTTCAGATTTTGTAATCTTTGACCGTTTTCATCTGAAACTTTCATGGTTTTGTCTAATCTATTCATCCGCACTTGATTCAATTCAGAATAATGTGTCAACGCTTCTGATTGTTCATTTCCAGATGATTTCCCTTCTTGCAACAATGACGTGATTTGTGTTCTATATCCACTGTAGGTATAACTCTTTGACAAACTATTTATTAGGATGGATTTCATGCTTTTTTAAATTTATAACACAAAGCTACAAAAGCAAACGCTTCAAAAAGGTAATAATTGTTGCCAAATATTCTTTTTTATCCCATACCATAAAAAACATAATATGTTTATATTTGCAACATAAAAATACTACTGATGAAATACAAAAGAATTCTTCTAAAACTAAGTGGTGAAGCTTTAATGGGCGATAGACAGTATGGCATTGACCCAAAACGTCTAGCTGAATATGCTGAAGAAATTAAAGAAATTCATAACAAAGGTGTTGAAATAGCTATAGTAATTGGTGGGGGAAATATTTTTAGAGGAATTGCCGGTGCCAGTAATGGAATGGATAGAGTTCAAGGAGATTATATGGGAATGTTGGCAACGGTTATCAATGGAATGGCTTTGCAAGGAGCATTAGAAGACAAAGGAATGTTGACACGTTTGCAAACCGCTTTAAAAATTGAAGCGATTGCCGAACCTTATATCAAAAGAAGAGCGGTGCGCCATCTTGAAAAAGGAAGAATTGTTATTTTTGGTGCCGGTACAGGAAACCCTTATTTTACTACAGATACAGCAGCAGTTCTTCGTGGTGTTGAAGTGCATGCAGATGTGATTTTAAAAGGAACACGTGTTGATGGAATTTATGATGCTGATCCTGAAAAAAATCCAAATGCAGTAAAATTTGAAAGCATTACTTTTAATGACGTTATCAAAAAAGAATTAAACGTAATGGATTCGACTGCCTTTACTTTAAGTCAGGAAAACGCCTTGCCTATTGTGGTTTTTGATATGAATAAAAAAGGAAATTTATTGAAAATTTGCAACGGTGAGAATGTTGGAACCGTAGTAAAAATATAGATTATTAGACTAACTTAGATTATTAGACTAATTAGAAGGTCTAACAATTTAACAATCTTATGATCTAACAATCTAATTAAAAAATGGAAGAAATTGAATTTATTTTAGACAGTACAAAAGAATCGATGGTTGGTTCTATCGCACATTTAGAAAAAGAATTTTTAAACATTCGAGCTGGAAAAGCATCACCACAAATGTTAGGAAGCGTTTTTGTAGACTATTATGGTTCACAAACACCACTTACTCAAGTTTCCAATGTGAATGTTCCCGATGCCAGAACAATTACCATTCAACCATATGAAAAAAGCATGTTGCAAACAATTGAAAAAGCAATTATGGTTGCCAATCTTGGTTTTAACCCGATGAATAATGGTGAAAATATAATAATAAGCGTTCCGCCTTTGACAGAAGAAAGAAGACGCGACTTGGTAAAACAAGCTAAAGCAGAAGCAGAAGATGCTAAGATTAGTATCCGGAATGCCCGTAAAGATGCCAACACAGATATCAAAAAATTAGAAAAAGAAGGAACTTCAGAAGACGTATGCAAAACAGCTGAAGACGATATTCAAAAACTAACGGATAGTTTTATCCGAAAAGTAGATGAACATTTGGTAACCAAGGAAGCCGAAATTATGAAAGTGTAAGGTTGTTAATTCAATATTAAATCCGTCCTGATGCATCGAGACGGATTTTTTTATTCCTATTTTTGTAATATGTTTTGTGCAAATGACTTTCTAATGAAGCGAGTATTTCTAGTATTCTTATTCTTTTCGCTGTCGCTTCAAGCACAATTTCAAGTCAATGGAATTATTAAAGATTCTGAAACAAAAAAAGCACTTCCGTTTGCCACTATAAAAACCGAAAATGGCTTTTCTACCATTGCCGATGTTGATGGAAAGTTCAATTTTCTTTTGGCATCAAAGCCTGAATCGTTGACGGTTTCTTATATTGGTTATGAATCAAAAACCATTTCACTATTCGAAATAAAAACTTTTTTTACGCTCTATCTTTTGCCAAAAATTGATATCCTAAAAGAAGTAACTGTTTCCAATGTAAATCCGGCCAACGCCATTATCACTAAAGTAATTCAAGAAAAAGAAAACAACAATCCGCAAAAAAAGCTACGAAGTTTTGAATTCAAATCCTATAATAAATTAGTAGTCACGGCGAATCCTGACTCGCTTGTTGGAAAAATTGATACCGTTTTTGTGAATGCTGTCACTAAAGATAAAATAGCCAAAATAGATTCATCTAATTATAAATTTAAAAAGATTATCGACAAACAACATTTGTTTTTAACCGAAAAAGTGTCGCAATTTCAGTTTGATAAACCAATTCTGAAAGAAACTATTTTGGGCACAAAAATGGCAGGTTTTAAAGAACCTATTTATGAGTTCTTAGGATTTAGTTTGCAGTCGTTTTCCATTTATGATGACAAGTACGAACTTTTTGAAACCAAATATAAAAGCCCCATTTCCAATAATGCACTCAAAGAATACCGCTATAAAATTCTCGACACCATTTCCATTGATAACAGAACTGTAATTGTGCTTTATTTCAAAAATAGAATTAGCAACAAAGGATTAGAAGGATTGCTTTATGTTGATAATGAAAATAACGCTATTGCCAAAGCAGTAATGCGTATCCGTGGGGTTTTAGACATTACTGGCATTCACGAATTTACTTATTTGCCTGAAGAAAAGATTTGGTTTTCCATTCGGAAGAACTTTAAAATTGCAAAAGGAAAAAGTAAAGAACCAACTGCAATTTTGGGAGGTAGAATTGAATTTGCTGCCGAAGATGATAAAACGAATTCAAAAAAAGTAGCTTCTGACTTCACTTATCTTTCTTCCGAAATGCAAGCATTTGATATAGCAGTAAACAATAATTTGAAAATAAAAAAATCTTCTGTTATTATTGAAGTTAAAGATAATGCTAACAAAAGAGATGACTCATTTTGGAGAGAAAACAGACTAGATAGTTTAGACACTCGAAGCGAAAGAACTTATGTTGTTTTAGACAGTATTATAGCCAAAGAAAATATAGAGAGAAAAATAAAATTTGGAAGAAAGATTATCAATGGTTATATCCCATTAGGCTCATTTGATTTTGATTTGCGCTATCTTTTAAGTTACAATAATTTTGAAGGATTTCGCATTGGAATTGGTGGCACTACCAACGATTCTTTTTCTAAAAAAATGCGATTTGAAGGTTATACCGCTTATGGATTGAAAGATGAAAACTTTAAATACAATTTAGGAAGTGCAGTCAGAATTGGTAATTTCTCAAACACATGGTTCGGCGGTTCATATACTGATGATGTTCGGGAGATTGCGAGTACCAGTTTTGCAACAGACAAAAGGGTTTTCAAAATTTATGATCCGCGACCCATCAACATCAGTACTTTCTATAATCACAAAACGTGGCGTACCTATATTGAAACTAAAATCATTCCTAAAACGGAAACTATTTGGCAGCTTTCGCATAGCGAAATAAGCCCTTTGTTTAATTACACATACAATTATGACAATCGTTTGTATCATGATTTTACAATGTCAACGGTCATGTTTTCAATACAATGGAATCCTTTTAGCGATTATATGCAGACGCCAAGTGGTAAAATTGAATATGAAAAACGTTTTCCTAAATTCACTTTTCAATTCACTAAATCACTTCCTAATTTCTTTGCTAATGATTTTGATTTTGGAAAAGTTGATACCCGAATTGAATATGAAAAAAAATATTTAAACGGACAGATATCGGCTGTTTTACTTCAGGCAGGATATGCTTTTGGAGCGCTCCCATTAACGCATTTGTATAATACTTCGCCAAATAATTTGACAAAAGACAAACTTTTACAAAGGATAACTATTGCCGGGAAAAACAGTTTTGAAACTATGTATTTCAATGAATTTTTTTCGAGCGAATTTGTGATGCTTCAATTCAAACATGGTTTTAAAAGAGTAGAATTGTTCAGAAAAGTGAAGCCCTCACTGGCTTTAGTAACACGAATGGCATGGGGAAACATGCAACATCCTGATCGACACATCGGAATTGAATATAAAACTTTAGACCGCGGTTTTTTTGAATCGGGTGTCGAATTAAATCAAATTTACAAAGGTTTTGGATTGACAGGATTTTACCGCTATGGCCCAAATCAATTGACACGTTTTGAAGATAACTTAGCGGTCAAATTAAGTTTTGTCTTTGATTTTGGGTTTTAATAATACCCAAAAGCAATATTTAGTTTCGCTTAAACATTACTAATAAACAATAGTATGCGATAAATTGATAGTATTGAAAAACAAATAGTACTTAGAATGTATTTTTATTACTACTAAAGTTCTATAAAAAAAGAAAGCTGTCAAAATTGACAGCTTTCTAGAAAAGAATTATGCTATGAAATCAAATCTTAGATTTTAATTAATTTTCTAACGATTGTTTCATTGTTTGTTGGATTATTAAATCTAACAAAATAAATTCCGTTGGCTAACGAAGATATATCTTCATTAATAACATTATTCCCTTCAGATAATTGAACGTTTTTAGTTCTAACAGTTGCTCCGTTCAAGCTGTAAATTGTCATTGAAATTTCACTTGCTACTGAAGTTGTTAATTCTAAATTAAAATTATCTCTAGCAGGGTTTGGATAAATTGAAACTTCAGAAACCATTACTGGCGAACCCATTTCAGCTCTAGCTGGTGGTGGACATGTAACCTTTGTTAAAGCTAATGCTTTTGCAGTGGTGGCAAGCCCAAATACATTTCCGGATTTAATACTCAACGTTTTATCTGTTGTTGGGAAAGCAGCAGTTCCTGAATAAACAACATTGAACGTCAAATCTGTTGTAGTTAATATATTATTTGTTCCCGGAACGTTAACTGAACTAACAATTGATCCTACTGGAGCTGTAATTGTATAATATGTTGCTCCAGCAGGCGCTGTAATTGTATAATCATAACCTTCACTTCTATTACATACTGAAGTTAATCCACCCACTGTAGCAACAGCAGAAGGAAGCCCTGCAGTAACTGTTAATGTCTTAGTTGAAGAAGATCCTACACCATTTACTGCTTTCACACCAAACAAATAAGAAGATGTTGGTGAAACATTAGCAAAATTAACAAAGATATATGGGTCAGTACTAGTTAAACCTTCTACAGAAACTCCGCTTGCGTCAGTTCTATTTACTCCTGTAGGCAATACCCATGAATAAGTATTTGCCAAGACAGAAGCTGCTGCAGTTAATTTAAATGTAGTACTTGTACCAATAAATTTACTTACAACTGTTACAGCAGTAGCTGTAACTCCATCCGTCAGCGTTAAAGTTGTTGGAGCCGCTGG
>CANJWG010000085.1 GCA_947478365.1 Flavobacteriaceae bacterium
ATCAGAACCATCCCAATTTAGATGTTGTCTAAAATTACCTGTATATGAAAAATCAGCATTCAAAACTATACGATTTGTGATTTTAAATTGTGGCGTAATACCAATTATAAATCCTCCATCTGCATCCATCTTTCCAGCAGAAGAACCTTCTTTAATTTTTAATCTACTTATTTGTGGCCCCAAATGAGCTAGTAAACCCAATCTAGTAGTAAATTGATCAAAGTTAAGCATGTGTCCCATGTTAATTACTCCTTGAAAGTCGATTTTATACAATTCATTTTCAAAAAATTTTGAGCCACTTCCACTTGCATTAGTTATAGAAACATACGTTAACCCAGTGCGAATTCCAAAGTAAGCAGAAAACATGTATCGAGTACCTACATCAAAATGATTGATTTTATTAAAAGCAAAATAGGTGTTTTTATTTGACGAAAAATAATTTGGCGCAAAAGGAGAAATAGGCTTACCAAATCCAGCATTTGCTTCAATTGACCATTTATTAAAACTCTGTGCTTGGGCTTTTGCTGGAGTGAGGTTAAGAAAAAAGCACAAATAAATAAATAAAAAGGGCATTAATTTCATAAAATAAATAGCATTAAAATAGATGTTAAAGAATATGCGTTTTGTACTAAACTTTGTAAAAATGCAAATTAAGCGAAAAATAATTAATTTTTAACCCGTTGGTTGAAATTAAATAAATTGCTTTTGATCCTAAAAAGGTTTTTTTTAGTTAGAGAATGCGCATGAATTGATTAAAAAAAATTGCATTTCATCTAACTTTATTCACATATAAATACAAAATCCCGGCGTGTACCGGGATTCGTTTCTTTTTGCGGAAATGATTAAAAATTGATATTAACTACACCATTCAGCAAATCTTGTACGCTTATATCGCCTTCATTCACCAACTCCCCGTGAAAAGTGCCAACAACTGAAGCGCTGGAATTGACGGTTATGTTTGAAGCCCAATCGTTTCCGAAGGCTGCTGGAATCAAAGGCCTATAGATCTGGCTGAAAAGACGAAGTTCGAAATTGTTGATTTTGTTAGCGCCAGTTTGGCCCACTTCAACATCAAAATCAATTTCATAGGTTGTATTGCTCTTTTCTCCGTGAACGTGACGCGTCGTACCTGTAGTAGTAACAGTAATAACGTCAAATGCAAGTGGAGCCGAACCTAAATTTATAGACAGTGTTCCGGTTGTTGTTGGCAAAGTACAATCCAAGCCATCAACTATATTTTGCAAGATACCGGACGCGTCACCACAGCCATTGATTTCATTTTGTAACGCCGTTTTGTAAGCAGTACATTTTTCTACCAGATTAGCGGCTGTAGCATTATCGTAGGCTAGCTGCGCCGCATCGGTAGCATTGGCTAAACTATCGCAGTCGGCTGCTGGGCTTGAGTCGCTGGAGCTGCATCCCAATGACAAGATCATAAAGAATGCAATACCTGAAATTAATTTAATTGTTCTCATTTTTTTAAGTTTTAGAATAAATAGTTTAAAAAAAGGCCATCATTACTGATAGCCTTTCTGCTTTTGCTCCCCCTATTGGAGTAAGTTACAAATTTGATGCGATGATTTCATTTATAACTATAAGGAAGTTAAAGGGTTGAACTTGATTTTTTAATTTTTAATAAACTTATTTTTAAAATATTTACCCTCAGAAGCAACTTCAATGATATAAACTCCATTTGATAAATTTCCTAAATCAATGACATTGAGTTCTGAGCTGATTTTACCGTTTAAAACAGATTTCCCTATGGTATCATAAATAGTATAAACAGAACCAAGTAATTCATTATCTACTTTTATAGTTATTTGGTTTGTAGATGGATTAGGGTAAAATTCAAAATTACCAACTGAGTTTTCATTAATACTTAATGCTCCTATCTGAATTGTTTTTGTAATGGTATGAGAAAAAATGCAATTCGATGCGATTAAAGTGATCGTATAGGTTCCACTTGTTGTATAGGTATGACTTGGGTTTGCAATACTAGAAGTGTTACCGTCTCCAAAATTCCAAGAATAATTTAACGAATTAGCGATGGAAGTTGATAAATTAGTAAACGTAGCTGTGTTGCCTGAAATGGACTCACTAAAATTAGCGGTTGGTTTATTAATGTTAAGATTCCAATCATTTGTGCTATTGAAAAGAGTATTATCAGATATTAATTGATAATATTGTGCTAATGTACTGGATAGCCCGGCAGTATAGCTTAATCCACTGGCGCCTTGTTTCCATATACTGCTAAAAATAGTACACGCAGCCACGTAACTTCCGTCCATATTTGGGTGACTGTTATCTCCACTATGTAATACATTCGTTGAATTATTTAATATATTTTGCCATACCACACCTACTGGAGCACATTGAGTGTTTAATTGTTCGCTTATTTCAAGATAGGCACTAGTTAGCGAATCTTGCATTTGATTAAAATTGGTAAACACAGGGCTACAATGGGTGCCGCTTGGATCGCATTGTTGTCCGCCATATCGTCTTCCCCACGTCATATAAGTGATTATTTTCGCACAAGGGTTGTACTGCTCAATAAGTGCTTTTAAATCTGTCATGGCAGGATACATATCGTTGTCACGGTAAAACTCTATCGTTGGAATTTGACTTTGCTCTTGTAAAATTACATAATCCCAATTGCCCTGACTTATTTTTGAAAAAGTTGTCGCATCGTTGAGATGACTAGACATAGAATAACCTCCAGGCATGTTAGAATCTATATTCAACGTTTTTCCAGCTGATGTTGAAAGGCTTTGAACGAGTTGCGGTAAGTTGTTATAAGAGGTATAACTATTCCCAATAAAAAGGACTGATAATGTATTTTGTGCAACTAATGTCCCAATTGATGAACAAAACAACAATAAAATTAAAATTGATTTTTTCATAGTTTTTTAAATTGCTACCCTTTTAAAATTCACCCTTCATCACATCCACGCCAATGGCGTATCCATAAACTTTTCCATTAGCATCTTTGTAAATTCTGATTTTATTGCAGGCTTCACTTCATTGTTCTCAATTCGTTGAATTGTTCTTAGAGTTAATCTTGTTTTTTCTGAAAGTTCTTTTTGAGAGATATTCAAACAGGTTCTAATCTCTTTTAATCTTGTACCAAATTCCATAATGCAAATATAATTCTCCTTATTTAAAATAAGTTTAACAACTTACCGACATTTAGACGTCATTTTAAGACAAAAATAAAAAACAAACATGACAATTTGTTGAAGAGTCATTTCTTATTGAATAGAATCAAAAAAACCCGACACTTTCGTATCGGGTTTCATTTTGCTCCCCCTCTTGGGCTCGAACCAAGGACCCTCTGATTAACAGTCAGATGCTCTAACCAACTGAGCTAAGGAGGAAGATAATTTATCTTTTAAGCGGTTGCAAATATAGAACGATTTTTATTTTTTACAAATAAATAATCAAGAAAATTTTAAATAAAGATTATTTGTGAAAAATGGCCTTATATATATCATTCCCGTTGGCAAATAACAATAACGAAATAAGCAATACAAAGCCAACCATTTGGGCTCTTTCTAGGAACTTATCACTAGGTTTCTTACCGCTAATCATTTCATATAATAAAAACATTACGTGACCTCCATCTAATGCCGGAATAGGCAACAAATTCATAACCCCAAGCATAATAGATAACAAGGCAGTAATGCCCCAAAACGCTTCCCAACTCCATGTATGAGGAAATATATTGAAAATAGCAGCAAAGCCCCCAACTCCTTTATAGGCACCTGTACTAGGAGAAAAAATGGCTTTTAGTTGTTTGCCATAACTACTAAGTTGGTCAAACCCTTTGCTAATGCCAACAGGTATTGATTCGAAAAAACCATATTCTTCATTGCTTATTTTATACAACCCCAACTTTTCTAAATCATCATAAGGAATTTTAGAGGCATATGCTATTCCAAGCTTAGCGCTGTCACTAACTTTTAAAACCGCTGAAATTTCTTTTCCGTCTCTTTTTATAAGTACCGGAACTGTTTCCCCTTTTAAAGTATCTACCGCAGCAAGGACTTCGTCTGCAAATTTTATAGGCTTCCCATTAAAACTTGTAATAATATCTTTAGCTTTTAGTATCCCTTTATTTTGGGAATCATCCTGAATTTCTCTGACAATAAAAGGAAGACGTAGTTCTAACAAAGAGGCTCTTTTGCCTTGCATCAATTGGTCAATAAAGTTAACTGGAAAATGCACTTTTACTTCCTGACCATCACGAAGTACCACTATTTCTTTTGACAAAAGCGCTTTTTCGTTAGCTTCAAAAAAACGTTCTACTTTTTCACCATCAATAGAAATCAATTTATCTCCTGTCTTTAGCCCTGCTTTTTCTACCACCGGATTGGTAATCCATATACCATCTTTCACTTGGCTGTTTGCAATATATTGTTCACCATAAAAAAAGGTCATCCCAATATAAATTATGAAAGCCAAAATAAAATTTACTGTAACGCCTCCAAGCATAATGATTAATCGCTGCCATGTTGGTTTAGATCGAAACTCCCATGGTTTTGGGGGCAAAGCCATTTGTTCTTTGTCCATGCTTTCGTCTATCATTCCTGATATTTTAACATAGCCTCCAAGCGGCAACCATCCGATACCGTATTCTGTTTCGCCAATTTTCTTTTTTAGTAAAGAATACTTGATGTCAAAAAACAAGTAAAACTTCTCTACTCTGGTTTTAAATAATTTGGCCGGAATAAAATGCCCTAGTTCGTGAAGTATAATTAATATTGATAAACTCAGTAAAAATTGAGATAATTTGATTACTATTTCCATTTCTTATGTATCGATTTCTTTTTAAAGCACAAAAGTAAGGTTTTCACTTTACTCCAACACACGATAATTTTTTTAACCCTATTTTTTTATAAATTTTTTATGATAAGTACCACCTGTCGTCTGAATATCTAAATAATGAACACCCGTTGACAAGCTATTTATAGAAAAATCTAAATTTGAATTTTCTAAGACTTTTTGGCCCAGATTATTGTAAACAATTACTTTTTTTAATGTAGAGGTAACCGGCATTTGAATGTGAATTGTATCTGAACTTGGATTAGGGTAAATTGACACCGCATTGTCTATATCAAAAATTTGATTCCCTAACGCAATCGTAGAATTAGCAGCTATAAGATGTCGTTCCGGGTCAAAAGCTACACTTGCAATAGCAAAAGGAACATTCGTAATTATTTCTTCTCCATTAAAAGTATTGTTCAATGACAAATCAGCTTGTTGTCCGAGGGCTCCATAAATTCTAATCGGAACAGGCATCTCAAAATAAGAAACCGAAGGATCCGATTGGGTTTGGTTAATTACGAATTTTGCTTGACCAACGCCCAAATTTTGAGCTGTAATCGAATAGGTTGGATACCCTTGATTGTAAATCCAATCATTAAAAAACTCAGTTAAATCCTGACCGCAAACTGCTTCCAAATGGGTTTGTAAATCTGTAGTTACCGCATATTTGTATGCCAAATTTGGGTCGGCTAAATAATTTTTAATCCCTTGAAAAAACAAAGCGTCTCCCATTTTAAAACGCAACATTTCTAAAACCATCGCGCCTTTATCATAACTCAAACGACTGCTGAAAATCCTATTTACATTTGTGGCTTGTGCATCAGTTAAATAAACTGCTCCGTTTGGACTAGAAGTAATATAATCAATCATACTTTGCTTTTCGGTTACAAAAGCATCAACTCCATCAAAATTCTCAATAACTAAAGTAGCCATATAAGTAGCAAATCCTTCGTTTAACCAAATATCTTTCCATGAGCCACAGGTTACTTTATCACCAAACCATTGATGACCCAATTCATGTGCTATCAATTGTCTGTCAAAATTAACCATAAATGAAACCGTAGTATGTTCCATTCCTCCACCCCAGCCAAACTGAGCATGTCCGTATTTTTCATTTCTGAATGGATACGGTTCAAAAAGAGTTTCATATAAATTCATTATGACTGGTGTTTGATCTAAGTCAACAACTGAAGAAGCATAGTTTTCGGGATAGATATAATTAACTATTGGAAAAGTAGTTCCTACACCGGCGGTTTGATTATACACTTGATAATTGGTAACCGCTATAGCTATTAAATAAGCCGGAATAGGATAAGAATGTCGGAAATGAGTGGTTTTATTGGAACCACTTATTACTGGCGCACCTACTTCTACTCCATTGGCAACACTTACATATTGTGAAGGTGCAGTAATATAAACATCAATACTATTTACTTTATCATTTAAATCTTGTTTACATGGCCACCAATCTCTAGCGCCAAAAGGTTCAGAAAGTGTATAAATTACTGGAGTGCCATTATGAGTGCTTTTAGTAAAAGCTTGTTCCCCTGTAGAAGGTGCGCCAGAATAATTAATTTCTACCGTTCCAAAATTTCCTGTGGTTATGGTACTTGGCAAGGTAATTATTAATTCTTCATTGGCATTTTGTGTAAAAGTTAGATTTGTGGCGCCACTTTTTACAGAACTTACAGTTATTGCATTATTAAAATCAAATGTAACAGTTGTCATATTTGATAGTGCTTTGAAAGTAGTAGTAACTTTCCCAGTAATAGCATAAACTGCTGGATTGATAGTAAATTCTAATTTATGATAGGTTACATCATAATTTTGAGTATTCGCATTTACTTGAAGATTCATTAACCGTGAAGCTGATTTCATTTCTGCCTCAGCAATACTATTGGTTTTATTAATATTGTTTTGAGCAAAAACAGAACATATCGAAAAGTAGAACAGTAAAAAGGAGTTTTTAATCATGACATTATAGTAATTTTTGCGAATATAATAATAAAGAATACTAACTATTATTAATTTTTTGGTAAAATGCTTTGAGAAAAACAGTTTCGTAATAGTTTACCCTAAAATATGTTTTCTTAATCCAAAATTTTTTAAATTCACATGCAACATAAAGTTTGATAAAACAAAACACCAATAAGAAACAATAATTAACTTCATATGAAACATTTCATTAAATTTGCGTCCTTATAAAGAAAATGTCATGTTACAAATAAGTTACATAAGAGATAATAAAGAAAAGGTAATTACGGCTCTCGCCAAAAGAAACATGGATGTGAAAACACTCGTGGAAGAAGTAATCCAATTAGATGAAAACAGAAGAAGCACTCAAGTAGCTTTAGACAATACTTTGGCAGAAGCCAATAAACTATCATCAGCCATAGGCGATTTGATGAAAAGCGGTGAAAAAGCAAAAGCCGAAATCCTGAAATTAAAAACAGTTCAACTAAAAGAAACCAGCAAAGAACTGGCTGAAAAATCAGAGGCGCTGTCTAATGAACTTTTGCAAAAAATGTATCTGTTGCCTAACCTTCCTGCCGATATTGTCCCTGTAGGGAAAACTCCGGAGGACAATCTAAACGTTTTTGAAGAAGGTACTATTCCCGTTTTGCACGAAGGTGCTCAACCTCACTGGGAATTGGTAAAAAAATACGACATCATCGATTTTGAATTAGGAGTAAAAATCACCGGGGCCGGATTCCCGGTTTATAAAGGGAAAGGAGCCAAATTACAACGTGCGCTAATTTCTTATTTCTTAGATAAAAATACGGAAGCAGGGTATCAAGAGTTTCAAGTGCCACATTTGGTAAACGAAGCTTCAGCATACGGAACCGGACAATTGCCCGATAAAGAAGGGCAAATGTACCACGATGCTAGCGATGATTTATATTTAATTCCAACGGCAGAAGTTCCGGTGACCAATATTTTTCGTGATGTGATTTTGCAAGAAAGTGAATTGCCGATTTTGTGTACAGGGTATACGCCTTGTTTCCGTCGTGAAGCAGGTTCTTATGGCGCTCACGTTCGTGGATTGAACCGTTTGCACCAATTTGATAAAGTAGAAATCGTTCGCATTGAGCATCCTGATAAATCATATGAAGCTTTAGACGGAATGGTAGAGCATGTAAAAAACATAATGCGTGAGTTAAAATTGCCTTTCCGCGTATTGCGTCTTTGTGGAGGCGACATGGGTTTTGCTTC
>CANJWG010000086.1 GCA_947478365.1 Flavobacteriaceae bacterium
AATACTATAAAAGAAGGAGTTCTGGTTTTCGATAATAATGGGAGACTTCAGTTTATAAATAAAAAAGCAAATAGTTTACTCGGAATAACTAAGGTAAACTCTAAAAACAGACTAGTTTGGGAATTGATTGATTATTTTAAGAACGAAATTGATTGGAAGAAAAACATTGAGCTATTGTCTACACAAAAAATAATTAAATTTATTTTAAACAAGAAAAATAATTATTATCAATTTGAAATTCAAAAAAAAAATTATGAAAACCAATGTTTTTATCTTTTTATTCTTAATGATATTACCAAAAAAGTTAAAGATGCTGATATAATAAAGGAACAACTTAATGAAATTGATTTTTATCACAATAACTTTCCTGCCGCTTTTTTTCAACTAAAAGTAAATAGTATTGATGAAACCTATTTTGAATATATTAGTGAATCCTTCGAAAAAATTTTTGGGTTTCGATTAGTTACTGATTATTCCAATTGGGACAAAAAACTATTGTTGCATCCAGATGATTTAGAGACTTTTAAAGAAACTAAAACCAAAGCTATTCAAAATCGGACGCAATTTAACTATAGTGGTAGAATTGTTCTGAAAGATGGAAATATTATTTGGTTTGAAGTTAATGCTATTCCAATTGTTAAGAATAATACTTTTACTTTTAAGGGTATTATGCAAAACATTACTGAACGTAGAAATGCGGAAATTGATTTAAATGAAAAAAGGTTTTTTAATGATAGTGTATTGTATAATATTCCTGCTGATATTGCTTTTTTTGACAAGAATCACAATTATTTATTTATAAATTCTAATGGAGTTGCTGATGAAATTACACGAAATTGGCTCATAGGCAAAAATGATTTTGATTATTGCAAAATGAAAGGGGTTGACGATACCTTAGCTAAAATTAGAAGAGGCTATTTTAACCAAGCAGTACAAACAAGAAAACAAGTAGATTGGGTTGATATAACAAATGATGAGGGAAAGAAAACGTATATTTTTAGACGTTTTTATCCTATTTTTAATGAAGACAAATTCACCAATATGATTGGTTATGGAGTAGATATTTCAGAACTAAAAAACTTGCAATTAAAATTAGATGATTCTCAACATCAAAATGAATTAATTCTTAAATCATCTCAAATTGGAATTGTTATTATTGAGAATGATTGGTCTGTAACTTTTTGGAATCCACATGCAGAGAAAATATTTGGCTGGAAATCTGATGAAGTAATGGGTAATAATTTATCGCTTATTATTTTTCCAAAAATTGAAAAAGTAAATTATGACATTCGTGATTACTTCAAAAAAAATAAAGGGCAATCAGAAAACAAAAAAAACTTTGAGTTTACTGCAATTACAAAAGAAAAGAAAGAAATTACAATAGAACTTACAATTGTAAACGCTGATGATAATCAAATAAACCCCAAGTTTATTGTTTTTATAAAAGATGTAACTGAAAGAAAAAGTAGAGAAAGGGAAATTCAATTTCAAAACGATGTGTTAATCAAGCAAAATAAAGAGCTAGAACAATTTAATTTTATTACTTCCCATGATTTGCAAGAACCTTTGATTTCATTAATTGGTTATTCAAACATGTTAAAAGAAGACTATTTTGATAAACTTGATGACGAAGGCAAATTATTCTTGGATTTTATTAGTAATTCTGCCCTAAGAATGCGGGGTTTAATTTCTGGTTTGCTAGAATATAATCGCATATTTAAAAATAAAGAAACCGATATTTGTAATTTTAATGAATTGATTTCAGAAGTTTTAGATGATTTACACTCAGCCATTTTAAATAGGAGAGCAATAATTACATATGATAATTTACCTACTATAAAATGCTATCCTCTATTTTGCAGACAATTACTTCAAAATCTTATTAGTAATGCCATAAAATTTAGTAAGAAATCGACAAGATCTAAAATAAATATTTCGGCAAAAGAAACTAGGGAAAAATGGATCTTCGCTGTTAAAGATAATGGCATAGGAATAGAAGAAAAATATTTTGAGCAGATTTTTATTATCTTTAGAAGAATAAATAATAAAGACGATTATCAAGGAAATGGTATAGGACTAGCACATTGTAAAAAAATAGTTGAGATACATAACGGAGAAATATGGGTTAACTCTGCCCCTAATGTAGGTAGTACATTTTATTTTACCATAAATAAAAACATTTAATACCATGAATAAAAATACCATAGTTTTAGTTGATGATGATTTAACGATTAATTACTTCCATAAAAGATTGTTAAAAATTTATTTTGATCAAGAAAGTATACAAACGTGCTTCAATGGGAAACAAGCTATAGATACTTTATTGAGTCTAAATGAAAATTTAGATAAAGATGATAATGTTACTGTTTTATTAGATTTAAACATGCCAGTAATGAATGGATGGGAATTTTTGGCTGAATTTCATAGTTTTAAAACAGAATTGAAGTTTAATTGTTCAATATATATAATTACTTCTTCGATAAATCCAGAAGACAAAAAACATGGCGTTTCCGACTTTAATGTTGCGGATTTTTTCAACAAACCTTTATCTAAAAACGATGTTGATTTAATATTTAATAAATAATAAAATCCTCTTAATCATTGTAATTGTCATTGGTATAAAATGCCAGCACATTTTATAGTTAACTTTTGAAATCAAAATATTATAAAGGTAATTAATAAGTTCTTTATCAATTACTAGCGCAGTTTAAACTTTGACTGTATTTATAAATTGGCCTTATATTTTTTTTAATGAAATGCATATAGCCAACTTAATTAAACAAAAAAATAAAATCAAAATTGCTTTTTAAAAATTATCAATCTAAAAAAAATATTTTTTTGGACTATCCTTGATGTTTAAATTATTTTAAAGTAGTTTTTTTCTTTATATTTGATAAAAATAGATAATGAATTAATAATGAATAATTTATTGAATATACTCTTGATTGAAGATGATTCTATCGAAATAATGAAATTTAATCGTGTTATTAATAGTTTTGAAAAAAAACACACGATTTTAGTAGCTCGTAATGGCGAAGAAGCCATAAATTTATTAAAAACAAAAACACAAGTTATTAATCTAATTGTATTAGATTTAAACATGCCTAAAATTAATGGCATAGATTTTTTAAAGTTTATAAAGAAAGACAATAAATTTCGTTTCATACCTGCAATTATATTAACTACATCCAATAATTATAAAGACATATTAGAATGTTATGAAATAGGTATTGCTGGTTATATTTTAAAACCATTAAAATATGAGGATTATGTTGTGTGTATTGAAAATCTAATGAACTATTGGTCAATAAACAAATTAATAAGTCAAAACTAAGTTTATGTATGGTATCGTTAACAAAGCAATTGAGGAACTAGTAATTTCCAATTTTGGGAAAGATAAATGGGAAATAATTCTAGAAAAGAGCGGAATTGAACCTAGTTTTTTTATTAGTAACGAAACATATGATGATGCTATAACATACCAGCTTGCCCAAACAATTTCTCAAGAAATGAATATGAGTATAGATGATGTAATGATTGCTTTTGGTGAATGGTGGGTAGTAAAAACTACTCGAGATAAATACAGTGGGTTAATGCAAACAGGTGGTTCTAACTTAAAACAATTTTTGATTAATTTGCCAGTGTTTCATAATAGAGTTATGTTGCATTATCCTAAATTAACACCTCCCGAATTTAAAGTTAGCCATATTGAAGAAAGAAATCTTTGCGTGCATTATTTTTCAAAAAGAGAAGGATTACAAGAATTTGTTAGGGGTTTAATTCAAGGATTAGGAATTATCTATTCTACCGAAACCAAAATAGAATTATTAAAATCTAGATCAGATGGTTCAGATCACGAAATTTTTAAAATAAGCTGGTAACAGTTATGGAACAATTAGAATTTAATTTCAGAAAAGATACTTTTAGTAAAATATTCCCTTTTTATATTTTATTAGATACTAATTTGTGTATTAAAAGCTATGGCAAAAGTATTCCTAAAATTATTCCAAAATTAAAAAAAACGTTATTTAAAGATAACTTTTCAATCTCTAGACCTCATATTGAAGAATATTCAACAAATCAATTTAATACTATAATTAATCAACTGGTTATATTAAAATCAAATTACACAGATGAAACTATTCTAAGAGGTCAATTTGAAATTATTGACGAAGGTTATCTTTTTGTTGGATCTCCATGGTTTGTCTCTATAGATGAGGTTGTTCAAAAAAATCTATCTATAAATGATTTTGCTTTTCATGATTCATTGCTTGATATATTACACGTTACTAAAAATCACGAAATCAATTATAACGATTTGAAAGAATTGTTAAAGACTGTAAACGATCAAAGAAATATTCTTAAAAAAGATAAAGAAGAATTAAATAAATTGTCACTAGTAGCGAGTGCCAACAAGAATGGAGTTGTCATATTTGATACTAAAGGAATTATATCTTGGTGTAATGATGCTTATCTAAATATAGTAGGCTTACCTTTAAATAAAATTATTGGTAGTTCTATTCATGATTTTGAACCAGACAAAAGATATGATCCTGTAGAAATAGAAAGTATTTTAAACGAATTTGAAAAAGGGGTAATATTTAATAATGAAAAAACCACAATTTCGCCAGACGGAAAAAAAATATGGTTTAAAACTATTAAGCAACCAGTAAGAGATGCAGATGGTAAAATATTAAATTACTTTGCGATAATAGAAGATGTTACATCCGAAAAAGAAAAAGAAGAAAAATTATTATTACTATCATTATTAGCTGAAAAAAATATTAGTGCCATTATTATATGTGATAATTTAGGTAAAATAGAATGGGTAAATGACAGTTTTGTAGAATTGACAGAATATACTAGTGAAGATGTGTTGGGCAAAAAATTATACAACATAGTAAAGGGTCCAAAAACTAGTGGAGAAACTTTGGAGTTCATAAAAAATCAAATTATAAACGGCTCAGAAATCAACATTGAAATTATTAATTATAAAAAATCAAAAACTCCCTTCTGGTCTAGGTTAAGGGGAAGAGCTATAACTAACGATAAAGGAGATGTATTAAAATATTTTACTTCTCAAGAAGACATCTCCTTTGAAAAAGAACATAGACAAAATCTTATTGATTCGGAAAACCGACTTTATTCATTAATTAAAAATTTTCAATCGGGTATTTTATTAGAAGACGTAAACAGAAAAATACAACTTGTGAATAAAAAATTCTGTGACATTTTTGGGATAGATATAGATCCTGAGTTAATGCAAGGTTTTGATTGTTCCGACTCGGCAGAACAAACTAAATCACAATTTAAGAACCCTGATATTTTTATTAAAAGATTAAAAACTATTTTAAAAGAGCAAAAATTGGTTATTGCAGAAGAAATAGAAATGGTTAATGGAAGGATACTCGAAAGAAGTTACATACCAATT
The DNA here is from genome assembly GCA_947478365.1 of Flavobacteriaceae bacterium. Taxonomy (GTDB): domain Bacteria; phylum Bacteroidota; class Bacteroidia; order Flavobacteriales; family Flavobacteriaceae; genus Flavobacterium. Next base: position 5,432 of record CANJWG010000086.1, read on the forward strand.
CTAAAAGACAAAAAATATGATGGTCATTTATGGAATTATGTAGATGTAACTATCAAAAAAAGATATGACCAAAGCTTAGAAATTGAAAAAACAAAATACAGTAGCATTATTGATAATATGAATATGGGTTTGCTTGAAGTTGATAATAATGATATTATACAATTAGCAAATCAATCTTTTTGCTTAATGAGTGGATATAAAAAATCAGAGTTGATAGGTAAAAATGCATCAACTATTTTTTTAAATGAAATAAATAAAAAAATAATTAATAATAAGTTAGTAGATAGAACAATCAAGAGTATTGCAGATTCATATGAAATTGATATAAAAAATAAATCAAAAGAAATTAGGCATTGGATGATTAGTGGTGCACCCAATTTTAATTTGAATGGGGAAGTTATAGGAAGCATTGGAATTCATTTGGATATTACAGAAAAGAAAAAATTAGAAATTCAAAAGGAAGAATTATTATTAAAACTTGAAAAACAAAATGAAAGTTTAAATGATTATGCTCACATGATATCCCATGATTTAAAATCTCCGTTAAGAAGTATTCACACACTTATTTCTTGGATAAAAGAAGAAAAAGATATGTTGTTTACTGAAAACGGGGAAAAATATATGGACATGTTAGTAGAGAAAGTTGAGAAAATGGACAACTTAATTGATGGAGTATTAACGATTTCTAAACTTGATACAATTGAATACAAATATCAAAAAGTTGATTTAAATGGAATACTTAATCTCGTAATTGCTATGATACACATCCCAAGTCATGTAACTATAGAAATAACGAATAAATTCCCATCTATTTATACTGATAAATACAGAATACAGCAGTTATTTCAAAACCTAATAAGCAATGCTGTTAATTATAGTAACAAAAAAGAAGGAAAAGTCACTATTACTTATAAAGATATTGATGATTTTCATTTGTTTTCTATAAAAGACAATGGTATTGGAATAGAAAAATCATATCATGAGAAAATATTTGATATTTTTGAATCATATTCTGATGACTCAAAATCTTCTGGAATAGGATTGTCAATAGTGAAAAAAATAATTGAAAATTACAAAGGCGAAATATGGTTAGAAAGTGAGCTAAATAAAGGAACTACATTTTATTTTAAAATACCAAAAGTAAATAATGGAACAACCTAACTTAGATTACATTCTAAAACTTTCAGCTAAAAGCGAAACGTTTAAACAAAAAATGATTGACATCCTAAAATATGAATTACCTTTGGAAATGGATGGCTATTATGAGTGCTTGCGTTTAAACAAAATTAAAGAAACATCAGAATGTGTCCATAAAATAAAACATAAAATAGCTGTTTATGGTATGGAGAATAGTTTTTATATTGCTCAAGAATATGAAAATAACTTAAAAGAAGGAAGAACAGAATTACAAAAAGAATTTGAAGAAACATTAATTGTAATTCGTGACTTTACAAATCTACTATAATTAAAAGAATGAAATGTATTATTATTGATGATGAGATAATGGCTCGAGCTATTATTAGTGAATTGATTACTTCTAGAACAGAACATGTTGTAGAGGCGGAATTCGATAGCGCTATTGAAGCTATTAAATACTTAAATAAGAAAAAAGTTGATTTAATATTTTTAGATATTCATATGCCCGATTTTAATGGGTTTGATTTTATTGATTCTTTAAAACATAATGTTAAAATTGTTTTAATTACATCCGACAAAGAATTTGCTATAACTGCATTTGAGTATGATAATGTTGTTGATTATTTAGTTAAACCAATCTCAGAAGAACGATTTGACAAAGCAATAAAAAAAATAAACAACATAAATAATGACAACATAAATGCTGCCAACTTAATTACAAAAAGAAATAACCCAGAAAAAATAAGTGAAGATTTTGAATCTTCATTTTATATTAACATTGGCAAACGATTAATTAAAATTGACACTAATTCCATATTATATTTTCAAGCCAAAGGAGATTATGTAACAATAAAAACGGAATCTAATAATTACGTAATGCATAATACACTTAAGAAAATAGAAAATAAATTGCCTGCAGGCATGTTTTTCAAATCACACCGCTCCTATTTGATTAATACCAAAAAAATAATTGACATTGAAGAAAATACAGTATTGATTGGTAAAGATGTTGTTCCGGTTAGCCGACGAAATCGTCCACAACTAATGAAAAGTTTGAAGTTATTATAAAAGCTATTAAAAAATATAAACCCTATTTAAATTTAATTAAATAGGGTTTTTTTATTGAAGTTTTATATTTAAACTATTTTTTTATAGTTTCTAAAAGTATAAATAGCATAGGCTATACCCACTAAAGCTAATACCATTAATTGACCATTAATTGGTGCATATGTTGGATCGTCTTCTTCTCCAACACCACCTTCACCCTGAGCAAAGACAACAAAATCTGAAAATAAAACAAAAGCCAAGAGGTAAAATTTCATAAGATTTTTCATATCAAAAAAATAATTAAAGGATAAATATACTAATCATTATATAAATTAAAAAAAATTGAATGTTAATTATTTATTATTTAATCAAATT
>CANJWG010000087.1 GCA_947478365.1 Flavobacteriaceae bacterium
AAAACCAAAACCTATCATTGATGACTTTGATGATTTAGACAGTAAATACTACATAAAAAATAAATTTGACTAATAAAAAACTCTTGCTCTTCAAGAGTTTTTTGTTTTTAAAAGAAAAGAAAACCCTTCTATTTAGTTAATCATATCTAAAAAAAATAAAATGATTGTAACTAATAATTACATTTGAAGACTTATTTTTTTAAATAAATTTTCAATTATGAATAAACTAATTTTAAGCGCCTTTTTAGCCATAGCTGTTTCTGGTTCTGCAACTGCACAAATCAAATCGCCGGTAAAAAAACTACCAGTCAAAGAACAAGTAAATACGAATGTAAATTTAAATCAGGTAAATGCCGTTATTGATTTAAATAAAGTTACAGACGATAAGGTTAGTGTTTCTATTATACCGCCAAAGTTTACTTCAGATGAAATTGTTTTCCATCTTCCAAAGACAGTTCCCGGAACTTATTCGGCTGATAATTACGGAAAGCTTATTGATGACTTTAAAGCATTTGATAAAAATGGAAAAGAATTAACTACTTCTAAAACGGATGATAATTCTTGGAAAATATCAAATGCTAAATCGCTGGCAAAAGTAACCTATAATGTAAATGACACTTTTGATTCTGAATCTGGAAAAGGTTTTGGGAAGGAGGATATATTTTCACCAGCAGGCACAAATATATTGGATGGTAAAAATTTTGTAGTAAACAATCATGGTTTTGTAGGGTATTTTGAAGATAAAAAACAATTAACAGAGATTCCCTATAAACTTACAATTCTTCATCCGGCAGGTCTTTACGGTGCTACTTCTTTAATAGATACCAATAAAAGCGATACCGAAGATACCTTTTTGACAACCCGTTATTTTGATTTGACCGATAATCCAATTATGTACTCAAAACCTGATTATGAGACATTCAATGTGGATGGAATGGAGATAGTTTTTAGTGTTTATTCACCAAACGGCTTGCATACTGCAAAAGAATTATTGCCTGATTTACAGAAAACAATGCGAGCTCAAAAGGCTTTTTTAGGCTCTATAAATGCCAATAAAAGATATACCGTTTTATTGTATTTATCAGATATGGCCAAAAACGATGCTAAAGGTTTTGGAGCCCTAGAACATCATACTTCAACTACGGTAGTTTTTCCTGAATCAATGGATACAGAAGGATTGAGCGAACAATTAAAAGATGTTGTTTCACACGAATTTTTTCATACAGTAACGCCATTGAGTATTCATTCTAAAGAGATAGAATATTTTGATTATAGTAATCCAAAGATGTCAAAGCATTTATGGATGTATGAAGGGGTAACCGAATATTTTGCCAATTTATTTCAAGTGAATCAAGGTCTTATTTCAGCTGAAGAGTTTTACCAAAGAATGGTTGGTAAAATAAATAACGCGTCCACTTTAAATGATACTATGTCGTTTACAGAAATGAGTGCAAATGTTTTGGTAGAACCTTATAAAGATCAGTATTTAAATGTATATGAAAAAGGAGCTTTAATAGGTATGTGTATTGATATTATTATTCGGGAGAATAGTAATGGCGAAAGAGGAATTTTAAGTCTGATGAAAGATTTGTCAAATATATATGGTGTAAACAAATCTTTTGATGATGATGAACTTTTTGGCAAAATAACCAAATTGACTTATCCAGAGGTTGGTTCGTTTTTAGATACCTACGTTGCCGGAAATACACCGATTCCTTACGATGTTTATTTTGCTAAAATGGGAGTCAAGAAAGCAAAAGTCCAAGTGCCTGCAAACCCATTTTTAAAAGATCAAAAAACACCATACATAACAGTAAATCCTTCTACAAAAGAAATTATGGTAATACCAGGAGGTCAATTGAATAGTTTTATGAACTCTTTAGGAATAAAAGCAGGTGATACTATCCTTGCATTTAATGACAAAGCGTATAATCTTGACAATATATATGACTTAATTATGGTGAGCCAAGGTTGGAATTTAGATGATCCTATAAGCGTTAAGATAAGAAGAGGCGGATTAGAGCAAACTCTTAGCGGAAAAGTAAAATTAGATTTTGATGAAGAGGAAGGATACGAATTTACAGACGATTCAAAAAAGGCATTAAATAAATATTGGTTAAAAGGTTAATTAAAATAACACACTTTCAAATCCTCAATTTGTTCATCAGATTGAGTTTTTTTTTTAGTATTTTGCCAAAAAAAATTAACATGCGTAAATCGATTATTACTCTATTTTCAATCTTATTTTTGTTGTGTTTCACCAGTTCGATTATGCTCGTGTCTTGCATAGAAAAGAAATCAAATAAAAACTTTGTTTTAACCGGAAACATAAAAGGATTAAAAAGGGGTACTTTATTCATACAAAGAATTAAAGACACCATTCTTGTTGCTATAGATACTATAAAAATAGATGGCGATTCTCATTTTACTAGCGAGTTTGATTTGCAATCACCCCAAATGTTATATTTGTTTTTAGACCGTGGGGTAACCAACTCGATTGATAACAACATTCCTTTCTTTGCTGAAAAAGGGAAGATGAATATCGAAACTTCATTAGATTTTTTTACGGCAGATGTTAAAATCACAGGTTCTAAAAATCAGGAGCTTTATGACGAATACAAAAAAGTGGTGTCAAGATATGTTGATCAGGATTTGACTCTGATTGAAAAAAAGTTCAAGGCAATTAAAGCTAAAAAGATTGACGAAGTAAATAAAATTGAAGAAGAACAAAAGGGGGTTTTAAAAAGAAAATACCTTTACAGTACTAATTTCGCGGTTAATCACGGCGATTATGAAGTGGCGCCTTATGTGGCTTTAGCCGAGATTTATGACATCAATTTGAAGTATATGGATACCATTCAAAAATCAATGACACCAAAGATTGCCAAATCAATGTATGGTAAAAAATTAACCGATTTTATTGCTGCCAGAAAACGGGAAGAGAAATAACGTATTTTTGTTTGTTATCTAACACAAATGAAAGACCTACTTTTAATCACGCCACCTTTTACGCAGCTCAACACACCTTATCCGGCAACCGCCTATTTAAAAGGTTTTCTGAACACAAGATACATATCTGCCTTTCAGATGGATTTGGGTATAGAGGTGATTTTAGAACTCTTTTCAAAAGAAGGGCTGACTAGTATTTTTTCAACCGACAACCGACAACCGAGAACTGACAACCTTAAACGAATCTATTCGTTACGCCAAGATTACATCAACACCATCGATGCTGTAATTGCCTATCTTCAAGGTAAAAATCAAACACTGGCAAGACAAATCTCTGCCGGAAACTTTCTTCCAGAAGCTTCGCGTTTTGAGCAGTTAGACGATATGGAATGGGCGTTTGGTTCTATGGGAATGCATGACAAAGCCAAACATTTGGCTACACTGTATCTTGAAGATTTATCGGATTATATTAATGAAGAGGTTGATGAGAACTTTGGTTTTAGCCGTTATGCCGAACGTTTAGGCAGAAGTGCCAATTCATTTGATGAACTATATTCTAATCTGCAAAGCGAGTTTACGTATATAGATGGTATTTCTCTTCCTATTTTAGAAGAAAGACTGAAAGAAGTGCAGCCTAAGTTAGTTTTAATTTCTGTTCCGTTTCCTGGTAATTTGTATAGTGCTTTTCGTTGTGCGCAATTCATTAAAAAGCATTATCCCAAAATAAAAACAGCTATGGGCGGTGGTTTTCCAAATACGGAACTTCGCGACTTAAAAGACAAACGCGTCTTTGAATTCTTTGATTACATAACTCTAGACGATGGCGAATTGCCTGTTGAATTGCTTCACTACAATGTTTGTCATTCTGAACGAAGTGAAGAATCTCTTTATAAACGAACGTTTCTTCTTGAAAACAATAAAGTGGTTTATAAAAACAATGCCATACAACCTGATTATAAACAAAGCGAGGTAGGCACACCCGATTATTCTGATTTACTTTTAGAAGATTATATTTCGGTTATAGAAATCGCCAACCCCATGCATAGTTTGTGGAGTGATGGTCGCTGGAATAAACTAACAATGGCACATGGTTGCTATTGGGGGAAATGTACCTTTTGTGATATTTCTCTTGATTATATAAAACTCTACGAACCAATAGCCGCTAAAACTTTGGTCGACAGAATGGAGGAAATCATTGCCCAAACGGGAGAAACTGGTTTTCATTTTGTAGATGAAGCTGCACCGCCGGCATTGATGCGCGAAGTAGCTTTGGAAATACTGCGTAGAAAACTAATGGTTTCGTGGTGGACGAATATTCGTTTCGAGAAAAGTTTTACTGCTGATTTGTGTTTGTTGCTTAAAGCTTCGGGTTGTATTGCTGTTTCTGGCGGACTAGAAGTAGCCTCAGACCGATTGTTAGAACTAATTCAAAAAGGAGTAACGGTAGAACAAGTCGCGCAAGTCACCCGCAATTTCACTGAAGCCGGAGTTATGGTGCATGCGTATTTGATGTATGGCTATCCTACACAAACGGTTCAGGAAACGATTGATAGTTTAGAAATGGTGCGTCAAATGTTTGAGTTGGGTATACTGCAGTCGGGTTTTTGGCATCAGTTTGCTATGACTGTCCACAGTCCGGTTGGAATGTTTCCTTCAGCGTTTGGTGTAATTCCTGAAATGAACGACATTACTTTTGCAAACAACGATATACAATTTAACGACATTACCGGAATCAATCATGATAAATTTAGCTTTGGATTAAAGAAATCGCTGTTCAATTTTATGCACGGCATCTGTTTTGATTACGATCTTCAGGATTGGTTCGATTTTAAAATTCCGAACACTTCCATTTCTTCCGATTATATTATTTCCTGTCTGGAAAATGAAAATACTTTTGCGATGAAACCTTCAGCAAAAATAATCTGGATAGGAGGAAAGCCCATAACTCAGACTTTTACAAAATCTAAAAAAGGCAACACTTGGGAAATGATGCGATTGACCTTTCACGATAAAAGGGATACGATAGAAATTTCACTAGAGTCAGCTAAAGCGAATTGGTTGGTGAAAGCTCTTGATTTACTTTCTGTAACCAATGACAAGACGATCACTTATGCACAACTCAAAACCGATTTTGAAAATGTATTTGAAGATTTTGAATTGTTTTGGTATTCTAAGCCAATTAAAACCTTGCGAGAATATGGATTATTGGTAATTTAATTTATTTATAAATTATTAATAACTTTTATATTCTACCTAAATAAATATCCGCAAACAGTTGTAAAATAAAGACTTATAGTAAAAATATTGTTTGCAGAAATAAGTTTTTGCTATAGATTAGGTTCGCCATAAAGGTCAAACTCTGTAGCGTCAATAATCTTTACATTTATGAAATCACCGGTTTTCACATAGAATTTTGAAGCATCTATTAGCACTTCATTATCCACATCGGGACTGTCAAATTCAGTTCTTCCGATAAAGTATTGTCCCTCTTTTCTATCGATAATGCATTTGAAAGTATGTCCCACTTTTTCCTGATTCAAATCCCATGAGATTTGTGATTGTAAATCCATTATTTCGGTAGCACGGGCTTGTTTCACTTCTTCGGGTACATTATCTTCCAATAAATAAGCATGGGTGTTCTCTTCGTGAGAATAAGTAAAACAACCTAAACGTTCAAACTTCATTTCCTGAACCCAGTCACGCATGATTTCAAAATCTTCCTGAGTTTCTCCAGGGTAACCAACAATCAAAGTTGTTCTTATGGTCATTCCAGGAACCGCTGCCCGGAAATCTTTTAATAATTTAGTTGTCTTTTCTTTGGTAGTTCCGCGACGCATCGATTTTAAAATGTTATCCGAAATATGTTGCAACGGAATATCAATGTAATTACAGATTTTTGGTTCCCGTTTCATTAATTCCAATACATCCATTGGAAAACCGGTAGGGAATGCATAATGCAAACGAATCCATTCGATGCCTTCAACTTTTACTAAGTTTTCCAACAGTTCCGCTAGGTTTCTTTTTTTGTATAAATCCAAACCATAGTAAGTCAAATCCTGAGCGATAAGAATCAGTTCTTTTACGCCGTTTTTAGCTAAACCTTCGGCTTCTTTTACCAATTTCTCAATAGTTTGAGATACGTGTTTGCCACGCATAATAGGAATGGCACAAAAACTGCAAGGTCTGTCACAACCTTCGGCAATTTTTAAATAAGCGTAATTTTTTGGAGTCGTGGTTAAACGTTCACCCAATAATTCGTGTTTATAATCTGCGCCAAGCGCTTTTAGTAAGAGAGGTAAATCAGTTGTTCCAAAATATTGATCAACATTTGGTATTTCTTTTTCTAAGTCTGGGCGATATCTTTCAGATAAGCAACCGGTAACAAAAACTTTGTCTACAATGCCATTTTCTTTTTTATCAACGTACTCCAGAATAGTATTAACCGATTCTTCTTTGGCGTTATTAATAAAGCCACAAGTATTGATTACTACAATATTACCTTCTAGTTCATGAACTACATCTTTTCCGCTTGCTTTTAATTGTCCCATTAAAACCTCACTATCGTATGTGTTTTTGGAACAACCAAGTGTAATAACATTGATTTTGTTTTTCTTTACAGACTTAGTTCTCATTGATTTGAAATTGGATTGTAAAATTACGTTATTTATTCTGAATTATTCTTCTTGTAAATTATTATAAAACAAGAAACCGCTTCAATTGAAACGGTTTTACTTTAGTGAATATTATTATTCTTTAAAAATTTACAGAATAACTCAGAGTGATATTGTTATTATACCTACTTATTCGAGCAGTGTCTGTCATTCCAGAAGATAAAAAGGAATTATCAAAGTTTCTATGTTCGTAAGAATAGGCTATATCAATTCGGTTTTCACCAAAATTATAACCAAGTCCACCTGAATAGCCAGTCAAATCTCCAAAAGTCCGATCCACTTTATATGGACTTTGATCAAAACGATAGCCACCTCTAAAACTAAATTCTTTGTATTTGTATTCACCGCCTAAACGAACTTCAATAGCATCGTGAAGTGCATTACTCATAAATGAGTTTAAACCATTATAATCATTCAGAGGTCTGAATTTTGTATTGCTGTAGTCTTTAGTAGAAACATCAGCACTAAGTAGTGCTCTTTTTCCAAATAGATAAACAATACTTCCAGTCCATTTTGAAGGAGTCTGTATTTTGTAAGGAGCATAAACATTGATAATGTCAGGATCTGCTACATAGGTACTTGAAACTGAGTTAGTGCTGTAATCAGAGTCAACATATTGTGCTAACTCATCCGTTAATCGATACCACGTTGGAGATTCATAAGCTAAACCTAAACGGAATTGGGGAACTATTTTAACTATAGCGCCAAGATTAAATGAAAACCCTGAACCATAAGTATGAAGCTGGTTATCAAAACGAATATATGACACCCCGTTGGCAGCTTGACTGTCATTTTGCTCACGTAAAGTTGTCGTTCTCAAATAATCTGTAAAATGAGCATTTATATTAAGTCCTAAAAACAAAACATCTTTGTATTGTGTAGCAAAGTTTCCGATAATCTTGCCGTTATATCCTGTAGAAGTGTAATAATTTTGCTGAGAATAATTAGCCGCAGGTACATTACTGCTGTAAGTGTTTGGCGAATTAGAATCAAATAAATAGGTTGAATATCCTAAAAATGCTTGCTGTGCCTGAAAACCACTTACGTTAGGATAGTTAGAATCAGGTAGTGTTCCTAAATAATCATATAATTCATAAAAAGTCTCACCGGGTTGTGTTGTCAATAATTCCAATGGAATTCCTCCATTAGCATTTGCCTGATTTACAAAATAATTCCCAATTGAATTATATTGATTGGTTCCTGCAGAAAAAATACTATTGTTAAAGTTGTTTGTATTTTCATAATTAAAAGCTACCGCAATTTTTTTCCAATCGGTTTT
>CANJWG010000088.1 GCA_947478365.1 Flavobacteriaceae bacterium
CTTTATCTTTTACACCAAATCGCTCTAATTCTTCGGTTAATTTTGGAAAAACAGCTTCAGAACTAGTTGTTCCGAAGGCAATTATCAGTGGACTTACAATATGTTTTAATAAAGTAGTCATTCTGCTTTTGAGAAAAATATAACCAACCAATAATAAAACAATCCATAATGTTGAAATTCCGACCATAAAAGAGCCGAAATATTTGGCATAAGTAAGTAACAAATCATTTAAATCTCTAATAGCAAAAACTCCCGCAATAGCACCAAAAACTCCAATCGGTGCAAACTTCATTACATAATTTACCATTTTTAAAATGATGTGTGAGGTTTTATCTAAAGCATTTACAACTGGTTTTACATGATCACCTATTGAAGCGGCAGCCAATCCGAAGAAGATAGAAAAAATTACAATTTGTAATATTTCATTTGTTGCCATGGCTTCTACAATGCTTTTCGGAATAATATGTTCAACGAAATTCTGTGCCGAAAAGCCCTCAGTCTTTTCTACAACTTCTGTTGCCGTTGAAACATCTACATTCCCTAGTTTTAGTCCAACTCCGGGTTGTAAAGTATTCACCCAGAACATTCCTAATAGTAAGGAAATTAGAGAAGCTGTAAAGAACCAAGCTAACGCCTTTCCTCCTATTCGCCCAACCGCTTTAATATCACCAAGCTTTGCAATTCCAACCACTAATGTTGTAAACACCAATGGCGAAATAATCATTTGCACCAATCTGATGAAAATGGTGGCTAACATTTTTATATAACTACTAAAATTATTAGTAATTTCTTCCGTGCAATTATTATGAATAAAAACTCCCAGCAAACCACCAAGTATCATGGCAATTAAAATCTGAACAGTAAGATTAGAAAAGTAGGTTGTTTTTTTGTTTTCCATTGTAGTCATTTTTTTTAGTGTTCAGTTGCAGTCGCAGTTTTCGGGCATAGTTCACTACCAACTGTGACTAAATACTGAGTACTATTTCTGATACGTTTTGTTAAGTAAATAAAAATCAGCAAGGACTAGTGCTGCCATGGCTTCCACAATAGGAACAGCTCGCGGCACCACACATGGATCATGCCTTCCTTTTCCTTGCTGCTCAACCAAAATATTTTCATTAGTCAATACTTCTTGTTTTTGAATTAAAGTAGCTACAGGTTTGAACGCTACTCTAAAATAAATATCCATTCCATTGGAAATTCCCCCTTGAATTCCGCCTGAAAGATTGGTCTTAGTGGTTCCATCTTCGTTATATAAATCATTGTGCTCACTACCTTTCATTCGTGCACCACAAAATCCGCTGCCAAATTCAAAACCCTTTACAGCATTTATAGAAAGCATAGCTTTTCCTAATTCAGCATGGAGTTTATCAAAAACCGGTTCGCCCAATCCAATTGGAACGTTTTGAATCACACAAGTTATGGTTCCCCCAACTGTATCACCTTCTTTGCGGATTTCTTTGATAAACTTCTCCATTTTTTCTGCTGTTACTAAATCAGGACAACGAACGTGATTGGTTTCAATTAGAGAAAAATCTAAATCTTGATAGGGTTTGTCTATAAAAATTTCACCAACAGATGAAACAAATGCATTGATTTTTATATTAGATAGAACCTGTTTAGCGATTGCTCCTGCTACTACTCTAGAGACTGTTTCTCTTGCAGAACTACGTCCACCACCACGATAATCTCGAATACCGTATTTCTTTTCATATACATAATCGGCATGACTAGGACGATAGCTATCTTTGATATGTGAATAATGATCTGACTTTTGGTTCGTATTTGGAATGATAAATCCTATAGGTGTTCCAGTAGTTTTACCTTCAAATATTCCTGACAGAAACTGCACTTGGTCTTCTTCTTTTCGTTGAGTAACTATAGAAGACTGACCTGGTTTTCTTCTCTGCAGTTCGCTTTGAATAGTATTTAAATTGAGTTTAATTCCTGCAGGACAACCATCAATAACACCACCTATTGCGTCTCCATGAGATTCTCCAAATGTGGTAAGTTTAAAAAGAGTTCCGTAACTATTTCCTGCCATTTGATATTGTTTTTTAATTCTTTCAGTGGGCCTACCCGAACTTGGGTTAACAAATATAGGGTAAAGTTTAAAAGTCTAAAAGATATTATTCAAAAATTAACCCTAAGCTATACTTGAAAAAATAATGTATATAGAAAATCGAATTATTAAAGAAAATATATTTTAGAAAAAAGATTTTATAATTCAGCAACTTATTTCGACTTTGATTTATTTAAAAGAAAAATAATATATAATTGACTAGTTTGGTCAAAAATTGCATACTATATTTTAAAGTATTATATAATGAAGATGTCTTTATTTTTGCGTACTTTGTAGAAATTAATTTATAAATAATTAAACCATGAAAAAATTCATTTTATCTGCTTTTATGCTAATAGTGTTAGCGTTTAGTGCACAGGCTCAAGACATTTCAAAAAATGCAATAGGACTTCGTTTAGGTAACAACGATGGTTTTGTTGGCGAAGTTTCTTATCAAAGAGGTTTATCTAAAAACAATCGTTTGGAATTGGATTTAGGTTGGAGTAATAGTAACGATGTTAATGCCATGAAATTGGTTGGTTTATACCAATGGGTTTGGGAAATTGAAAATGGATTTAATTGGTATGCTGGTGTTGGAGGTGGACTTGGCAGTTGGAGATATAGCAAAGGTAGTACTAGCGATAGTGGTATATTCTTATTGGCTGCAGGCGATATAGGTGTCGAATACAATTTCCAAGAAGCACCAATTCAGTTGTCTTTAGATTTAAGACCTGAACTGTATTTTAATGACAAGAGAAAAGATTTTAACAATGATTATAATAGTTTCGGTCCGGATATAGCCTTAGGAATTCGTTACAGATTTTAATCTAAAATAGTTATTAAAAAGAATCCCGTCCATAACCAGACGGATTTTTTTATTTGATAACTATTGGTTTCTTCGAATTGATTTTTACAACCGAATAAGGATATAAGGTATCATCATCAGTTTGAAGGGCATCAATATTCTTTTGATTATCCTTAATATAAACTTCAATCTGTGTTGGAGTTTCGATGACTTTTTCGATAACTACTCTATTACTTGTTTCCAAAGTTGGCCCAGTATTAAGAATAACAAAATTACTTTCATTAATATCACTAGACTTTATCTTTTTGCGCAATATATGATCTCCTAAAAGCATTTTAATTTCTTTTGGTTCTGTCAATACTTCATAAAACTTAATGTTAGCACCACCATCGTTGTTTATCAGTAACACTTCGTATAAAGGTTTTGTTGCCGCGTTCTTGTTTGATGAACACGAATATAACAAGACAATTATGAATATTGAAATTAATTTCTTCATTTTGAATTGTTGATGGCTTCATAATACAATGCTTCATACAATGGAAGTATGTTTTTGATATCAAATTGTTGGGCAACATTCAAGGCGCTTTCTCTAAATTGAACTAAAGTTGTATCGTCAGAAAGTATTTTTAAGGCATTTTCGGCCATACTGTCAATATCTCCAACATTACTAAGATATCCAGAAACACCTTGAAAATTTACTTCAGGTAAACCGCCTGAATTACTCGAAATAACTGGAACACTCCAAGCCATTGCTTCTAATGCAGCCAAACCAAAACTTTCGGTTTCAGATGGTAATAAAAACAAATCGGAATACGAAAGAATTTGATCAATCTCGTTACTGTTTCCAAAGAAAATAACTTTATCCTCAATACCCAATTCTTTACAAAGTTGCTCAGCTCTCAACTTTTCAGGGCCATCACCAACCATCATTAGCTTTGCAGCAATCTTTTGTTGAATTTTATAGAATATTTTGATGACGTCAGGAATGCGTTTTACTTTTCGGAAGTTACTTATATGTGTAATAATTCGTTCTTCCTTTTTCGCCATAACTGATCGATGACAGGATATTTGACTTTCGTTTCGAATTTTATCCAACTCGATAAAATTAGGAATAACATGTATTTCCTTCTTTATGTTGAAAAGCTTATAGGTATCATCTTTCAAACTTTGAGATACCGACGTTACAATATCTGATTTATTGATGCTAAAACTAACTGCGGTCTTATAAAATGGATGATTTCCTACCAAGGTAATGTCTGTTCCGTGAAGCGTTGTAACCATTGGGAGAATTATACCTTCATCTTTCAACATTTGCTTAGCCATATATCCTGCATAAGCATGCGGAATTGCATAATGCACATGCAGCAATTCTATTTTATAGAGTTTAACCATGTCCACTAATTTGCTAGACAAAGCTAATTCATAGGGCTGATAGTGAAACAAAGGATACTCAGGCACATTAACTTCATGGTAATGCACTTTTGAATTTAAGAGTGCTAATCGTACAGGTTGACGATAAGTAATGAAATGAATTTCGTGACCGCGATTAGCAAGTTCTAATCCTAATTCAGTGGCAACTACTCCACTCCCACCAAATGTTGGATAGCATACAATGGCTATTTTCATGTATTCTTTTTAGTAATACGAATTTAGGCAAATTGAATTGCCTTATCGCTTGTTTATGTTAAAAATAGCTAATAACATTATAAAAATCCATTATATTTTCTAATAAACCATTCAGAACTAAGAGTAATAGCAATTAGAATTAACAACCAAACCAAATCAATCAAAGGCGATTTTTTAACTAATGTCTTTTGAATGGCTTTATAGCTTTCGTCAGCAAGCAATTGTCTAACCAAAGTAGAAACTTGATTTGGAAGGTATGCTTTGCCTTTAGTTTGGCTTGCCAATTGGTTAAGTTTATTCCAATCTGGATTCACAAATTGTTTTTCAATATCAAAATCCAATACTTCAAAACTGCTGCTGTAAACCGAATTTGAATTTAATTCTTTAATGGTAAAAGCATAATTCCCTGCTGATAATCCATCTAAATTTACTTGAAAAGCATTCGAGGTTCGAAGTAAATCATAGTTTTTAACTTGTTTGGTTTTGGTATTTGTAACCGCTATAGTTAAGCGTGCTTTTTCGTCCAATTCATAATTCTTATTGAAATATTGAGCCGTAATTTCAATGCCTTCTCCCGAATTATAGAAGCGTTCATGTGTTACTACCAAAGATTTTCTGGCATTGTTTGATGCTAAATACTGTATGGTTTTATCTAAAAAAAGATCAAAATCAGCAAAGCTTTTTTTGTCAACATAAGTATTGGCACGCCATTTCCAGATGTTTTCTCCAAATAAAAAAGCACTTCGTCTCCCCTGATTTTCATTGAAAGCCATTAAAGGTTGATTTGTCAGGATATTACGAATAGTAGATGATAACAATACATTATTATTACCGCTTGCCGTAATCGTTCCAAAAGGATTTTCTAATGGTGGAAACTGTTCAAAGCCAATATTGTCTAACGCAAAAAGATTAAACTGACCGTCAAACGAAGCCAAATAATCTTCTTTACTTCCACTCATTTTAAACGTGTAGTTATTTTGATTCTGATTTAAAAAACCATAATCAGTATCATTGCCAGTAATAATCCAAGTATTGATTTTAGCATTTTCATTTTGATCAAAAACAGCTTTAAATTCATCATTTGGCTGATAGAATATCAAAACATTATAATTTGTTAACGAATTGATTTTATTAGGTTTAAGTATAGTTACTTTTCTTTGTGAATTAGATTCAATACTTCGTTTAATGGCTCCTAAATCAGGATGTGAAGTTGATGAAATTAAAGCCACTTCTGTCTTTTGATCGATAACTTCTACAGCAAAATTTTTAACATTGTTATACGTATTTTTTTCTTGTTCTTTTGATGAAATAGTAGCTTTCAGAATCTGCAGTCCAACCATATCAGCAGGCAGTAACACATTGAGCAGGGCCGATTTCTTAGAAGGCGAAAATACAACGGTTTGTTCATTCAGAACACTATTACCTTGTGAGATTCTAAATGAAGCATTGATACTTTTATTTCCGGTGTAATTCAGAAAAACTTCTACTGGAAATTTATTCTTGTGAAACGCATATTTGTTGACATTTAACTGCGAGATTCTTAAATCTAAATATGTCGCTGTATCTCCAACTACCAATGGATAAACGTTATTATCGGGATTAAATCCAAAAACATAATCTTCCCCAGAAGTTTGATTTCCATCAGAAATTAAAACTGTTGGATAAAGTTGATTTTTGTATATGTTTTTTAAGTTTTTGGCAACTATATCAATATTAGATTGTTTTCCCTTGAAATCAATTGTATCAGCCGGAAGAAAATCACTATCAAACTGATAAGTCTGAACGTCAAATTTATCTAATAAGTCATTGTTTTCAGAAAGCTTTTTAAATACTTTCATCGCTATATTATTAGCTTTCAAATCGGATATAGAAGCTGAATTGTCAATTATAATTGGCAATGGTGTTTTAATCGTTTCAACTGTTTTTCTGGAAATTATAGGATTTATTAACAATAAAAATAATCCGAAGATGCTGAAGAAACGCAAAAAAGCCAAAAGCAAAGTGACTTTTGATTTGCTTTTGACTTTGTAATAATACTGGTAAAATGATAACGCAAACGCTATTCCTATAGAAAGCAATATCAATAAAACAGTGTTTGTGGTCATATATAAATGTTCAGTATTTAAAATAAGTCGCAGTTTAAAGTTTAATCTGATAACTGGAACAATAAACGGAATACTAAGTTAACATTCCTCCGCAAACATTCAACACTTGCCCAGAAACATAAGCACTCATATCGGAAGCAAAGAAAAGACAAGCATTCGCTACGTCTTCAGGAGTTCCTCCGCGTTTTAACGGAATAGAATCTCTCCAACCCTGCACTACATCTTCATTTAATTTTGCGGTCATTTCGGTTTCTATAAATCCCGGCGCGATAGCATTACAACGAATATTTCTTGAACCTAATTCTAGCGCAACCGACTTAGTAAATCCAATCATTCCCGCTTTGGAAGCTGCGTAATTGGCTTGTCCGGCATTCCCTTTCACACCTACTACACTACTCATATTAACGATAGAGCCTTTGCGGTTTTTCAACATGATTTTCTGAACTGCTTTGGTCATATTAAATACCGATTTCAAATTGATTTCAATTACTTTATCAAAATCTTCTTCTGACATACGCATTAAAAGGTTGTCTTTGGTAATTCCGGCATTGTTAATTAATATGTCTACATTTCCGAATTCAGCCATAACATCATCAACCAATTTTTGAGCTTCATTAAAATCGGCAGCATTTGATTTATATCCTTTGGCTTTAATTCCCATAGTTGATAATTCGTTTTCTAATGCTGTTGCTGATTCGGCAGATGAACTATAAGTAAAAGCTACATTTGCTCCATGTTGGGCAAATACTTTTGCAATTCCGCTACCAATTCCTCTACTTGCGCCAGTTATTATGGCTACTTTCCCTTCTAATAATTTCATTTTATAAAAATTAGTTTTGATTTTTTGATTGAAAGTTCAAATATAGAATAATTTATAGTTAGTAAAAAATCATTTAGTATCATTGCAAGTCGAAAGTTGACATTTTACCAAATGATTGAAAGCCAATTTCATTTCGAAAAATTATATCATGAATACAAAACACTCGTGTTTAATGTGGCGCTGAATTATTTACAAAATATTGAAGATGCAGAAGAAATTACTCAAGATGTTTTTGTTAAAGTTTATAATTCTCTAGAGAACTTCAATCAAAATTCATCTTATAAAACCTGGATTTATCGTATTACCATTAACCAATGTTTGGATTATATAAAGCAAAAGAATAGTCAGAAGCGCTTTTTTATTTTTGGAAAGAAAAGCCAAAACGAAGCTGAATATCTTAACATAACTACATTTGAACATCCTGGGATTTTGATAGAAAATCAAGAAGAAGCTACAATTCTTTTTGCTGTAATCAATAC
>CANJWG010000089.1 GCA_947478365.1 Flavobacteriaceae bacterium
CATTTTATATGAATGTGGCGCCGATGTAACCGCTTTTATTGGAGGCATTGTAGAAAATTATCAGTCCAATTTAATTGGAAATGGGAAAACAGTAACCGTAGTTGAAGCTGATGAATTTGACCGTTCATTCCTGTATTTGCATCCAAATATTGCTTGTGTAACCTCAATGGATGCCGATCATTTGGATATTTATGGTGATGCAATTTCTATTGAAGATTCCTTTAGAGAGTTTGCTGCTAAAGTAGAAGATAAAACTAAAATGGTTGTTCCAAAAGGCTTGCCATTAGATGGGATAACAGTTGGCATAGATGAAACCGCTACTTTCAAAGCATTTAACATCAGAATTGAAAATGGATATTATGTTTTTGATGTGCAAACGCCATCCGAAACTATTGAAAATATACAGTTTGGTTTACCTGGAAGACATAATTTAATGAATGCCTTGATGGCTTTAGCAATGGCTATGACTTATGGTACCCCAACCGAGTACATTGCTAAGGCCTTGGCTTCATTTAAAGGAATCCAGCGCAGATTTTCCTATCAAATTAAATCTGATAAATTGGTTTACATTGATGATTATGCACATCATCCAACAGAAATTAATGCAGTACATCAAGCGGTTCGCGAATTGTATCCAAGTGAAAAAGTGCTGGCTATTTTCCAACCGCATTTGTTTAGCAGAACCAAAGATTTTGGAGATGATTTTGCCAAAAGTATATCACAATTTGATGAAATTCTGCTGTTAGATATTTATCCGGCACGCGAATTACCGATGGAAGGAATTACGTCAAGTTGGTTACTTTCGAAAATAAAAAATACGAATAAAAAATTGATTTCAAAAACCGAATTAATTTCGGCAATTTTAGAAAGTAAAGCGAAAATAATTGTCACAATTGGAGCCGGAGATATTGGCGAATTAGTTCCAAAAATTAAACAAGCGTTAATATGAAATATTTCACTTGGACAAATATAAGGTTGGTGTTGATGATTATAGCTGTAATAGGCCTTTTTTCCTTTACTTCACACCGAAACGACATGCGAAAGATTAGAAAAACAGAAGTGGTTTTTGTAGGCAAAAACATACTTTTTATGAAGCCTGAAACGGTTAATAAATTGTTAATAGAAAAAAATAAAGACCTAAAAACAATCAATAAAGTTGATTTAGATTTGAAGAAATTGGAGATGACTATCAACAAACAAAAGATGATCCAAAAAGTGAATGTGTTTGTAAGTGTAGATGGCGTTCTGAAAGCGGTGGTGAAACAAAAAACGCCAGTAGGAAGAGTATTCGATGAGGCAGGTTCTTTTTATATTGATTATGAAGGAAATAAGATGCCGTTATCAGATAATTATACAGCCAGAGTGCCACTATTATCGGGTGAAATTACAGTAGTAAAAAAAGAAAAATTATCTGAAGTTTTAAGGATAATTAATGAAGATGAGTTTTTGAAAAAAAATATCATTGGTGTACAAGTTTTAACTAACGGTAGCTTGATTATGGCCAATAGAAATTATGATTTTCAAATTGATTTCGGACGAACTATTAACATTGAAAAGAAATTTAAGAATTATAAAGCTTTTTTTCAGAAGGCAGTTTTAGATAGCACTTTGAAAAAATACAAAAGAATTAACCTTAAGTTTACCAAGCAAGTAGTTTGTATTAAATAGAAGATTATGGAAAAAGAGAATATTGCAGTAGGATTAGACATTGGAACAACCAAGATTGTTGCCATGATTGGCAAGAAGAATGAGTATGGGAAGTTAGAAATTTTGGGAGTTGGAAAATCCAAAAGTCTTGGTGTGGCTCGTGGTGTTGTTAATAATATTACACAAACTATCCAATCTATTCAACTTGCAGTAAATGAAGCAGAAGCAAATTCAGGCTATAAAATTAACGATGTTGTTGTTGGAATTGCTGGACAACACATCCGTAGCATTCAGCATACGGATTATGTTATTAGAACCAACCCTGAAGAAGTAATCAGTGGACGTGATATTCAATTGTTAATTGACCAAGTAAATAAATTGGCAATGCTACCAGGAGAAGAGATTATTCACGTATTGCCTCAGGAATTCAAAATTGATGGACAATCTGAAATAAAAGAACCAATTGGAATGTATGGCGGAAGATTGGAAGCCAGCTTTCATGTGGTTGTTGGCCAGGCTGCTTCTATTAGAAATGTTGGGAGGTGTATCCAAAGTTCAGATATTGAATTATCTGGTTTGACTCTAGAGCCATTAGCTTCGGCTGATGCAGTTTTAAGTCAGGAAGAAAAAGAAGCTGGAGTTGCATTGATTGATATTGGAGGCGGAACTACAGACTTAGCTATTTTTAAAGATGGAATCATACGTCATACCGCAGTTGTACCATTTGGAGGAAATGTAATCACAGATGATATCAAAGAAGGTTGTTCAATCATTGAAAAACAGGCCGAATTATTAAAAACAAAATTTGGTTCCGCTTGGCCGGGTGAAAATAAAGACAACGAAATTGTTTCAATTCCGGGATTACGCGGAAGAGATCCAAAAGAGATTTCATTAAAGAACTTGTCAAAAATTATTCATGCCAGAGTAGTAGAAATTATTGAACAGGTTTTCACCGAAATCAAAGCTTACGGACACGAAGATCCACGCAAGAAACTGATAGCTGGAATTGTTTTAACAGGCGGTGGTTCACAATTGAAACACATCAAACAATTAGTGGAATATATTACCGGTATGGATACAAGAATTGGTTATCCTAACGAGCATTTGGCGGGTAATTCAAGTGAAGAAATTTCATGCCCATTATATGCAACTGCAGTCGGATTGGTAATGAATAGCATTGAAAATAATTCAAACAGTGCTTATAAAATTGAATTAAAAGAAGTTGAAAAAGAAACTTCACAGCACTTAGTTTATCAGCCCAAAATTGAAGAAAAAATAGAAGATGTTTCTAATGAAATTTCAGAGGAAATCAATCTAGAAACAGAAACAACAGAGAATAAAATAAAAAGATCATTTTTTGATCGTTACGTTGAAAAAATTAAAGATTTTTTAGATAACGCAGAGTAAAGTGTTCATTTTTTAGTGATCAGTTGAAAATATATTAGACAAAACAGAATACAAAATATAATACCTAACAAAACCAAAATAGTATGATAAGCAACTCAGAATTTGGAAACATATCGTTTGATTTACCAAAAAATCAATCAAATGTTATTAAAGTAATTGGAGTTGGTGGCGGCGGAAGTAACGCTATCAATCACATGTTTAAACAAGGAATCAAAGGCGTTGATTTCATAGTTTGCAACACAGACTCACAAGCGCTTCAAAATAGTCCAGTGCCTAATAAAATTCAATTAGGAGTTTCCTTAACGGAAGGACTTGGAGCTGGTGCAAATCCAGATGTTGGTCAGCAATCAGCAATAGAAAGTATTGGCGATATCGAAAAAATGTTGGATACCAATACTAAAATGGTTTTCATTACTGCAGGAATGGGTGGCGGAACAGGAACCGGAGCTGCGCCTGTAATTGCTCAACTTGCTAAAGAAAGAGGAATACTTACTGTTGGAATTGTGACAAAACCGTTTCAATTTGAAGGAAAAGTACGTTATGAGCAGGCGTTGTTAGGTGTTGAAAAGTTAAGAAAGCAAGTAGATTCATTAATTGTTATCAATAACAATAAATTGAGAGAAGTATATGGGAATCTTGGTTTCAAAGCCGGTTTTTCTAAAGCTGACGAAGTGTTGGCAACTGCTTCACGCGGAATAGCTGAAGTAATTACACACCATTACACTCAAAATATTGACTTAAAAGACGCCAAAACAGTTTTGTCAAATAGTGGTTCGGCTATCATGGGTTCTTCTTCTGCAACTGGTGATAATCGTGCTAAAGATGCTATCATTTCTGCTTTAGATTCTCCTTTGTTGGATGACAATAAAATTTCGGGAGCCAAAAACGTATTGTTGCTTATCGTTTCAGGTTCTAGCGAAATTACTATTGACGAAATTGGAGAAATAAATGATCATATTCAATCAGAAGCTGGTCATGGAGCTAATATTATTATGGGTGTTGGTGAAGATGAGACCTTAGGTGAAGCTATTTCGGTTACAATCATTGCTACAGGTTTTAATGTTGAACAACAAAACGGAATTGTAAATACAGAAGCTAAGAAAATTATTCACTCATTAGATGGTGAACATAAATTAGAGCGTGATTTAACACAAAAAGCAGTTGAAGTTTTTCAAACACTAATTGATACTCCTGTTACTGAAATAAAAGAAGAGAAAATCGTTTTTGAATTAATTGAAGACGAACTAGAAGTAGAGGCTCCCTTTGCTTTTGAAGCGCCAGCTGCTGTTGCTTCTATAGACGAAAACGAATTGATTGCTATGAATCATTTCATTAGAAACTTGGATGTGACTTTTGAAATTGTATCGCCAATTAATGATATCGATTTTAATGTAACTATACCGGAATTTAAAGACTCAAGCGTTAGCGAACAGCTGAATGAAATGAAAATTATTGAGTTGGAAACTATTGAAAAAGAAGAGGAGCAAATCACTTTTACTTTTGATATTCCAACAATGCCAACATTCGAAAGAGTAGAGGACTCAAGCATTAGCGAACAGGCGGTGCAATCTATGCCAATTGAAGCGGTTCAAGAAGAAAGCAGAATCGTTTTCGATTTGTCAGAATCTGCAAATAATATTGAAGTGAATCAGCCAGTACAATTTGTACCTGTTACCGAACTTAACGAAGAAGGTATAATCAAATATTCTTTGGAAGAATATATGGAGTTAGAAAACGACTTGTTGAATTCAAAACCTGCGGCAGCTGCACTAATAGTCGAAGAGCCAATTGCAGAAGAATTGAATATTACCATGAAAGTAGAAACTACTGAAAAACCAAATGGCATTGTAAGTCATTTTGAAGACATTTCACCAGTTGAAATGACTATCGAAGAAACATTGAAACACAGGGCTGATGATAGAAGAAAGAAATTAAAAGAGTTCAATTATAAATTCCATAACAATCCTTCAAAAATTGAAGAAATGGAAAAAGAACCTGCTTACAAAAGACTTGGGGTAGATCTGTCAAATAATATTCAAGTTGATACAAACTCAAGAATGTCAATAGGAATAGATAGTAACGATGATACACAGCTTCGTTCAAACAACTCATTCTTGCATGATAATGTAGACTAGTCTTGAGATAAGCATAAAATAATGACCCGAAAATTTCATTGAGATTTTCGGGTTATTTTTTTTACCTTCGCAGTGATTTTTTTAGATAATTAGACTGCTTTGATCGTCAGATTAGTTAGACAGTTACTAAAAATCTAAGAAGTCTAAAATCTTATAATCTAACAATCTAAACTATGAGTTTATCAATACAAATAATGGACGAAATGAAAAATGCTATGCGTGCGAAAGACACCGTTGCATTAGAAGCGCTTCGTGCCATCAAATCTGAAATTTTATTAGCGCAAACAGCTACCGGTTCTAAAGAGGAAATCACCGAAGCTGACGAAATTAAAATATTGCAGAAATTGGTAAAAATGCGTAAAGACAGCGCGTCAATTTTTACTACGCAAAACCGCCCGGACTTAGCGGAACCGGAATTTGCACAAATTGCGGTAATCGAAAAATTCCTTCCGACTCAACTTTCAGAATCTGAAGTTGAAGCAATTATTGCTAAAATCATTGCAGAAACTGGAGCATCAGGAATAGCGTCTATGGGAAAAGTTATGGGATTAGCATCAGCTCAAATCGGCGGAAGCGCAGAAGGAAAAACTATTTCTACAATAGTTAAGAAGTTATTAGTTTAAATGAATTAAGGAAGAAGGAATTGGGATTTAGGAATTAATTAAATCCTAAATGCGAGAATCCTTAATCCTAAATAATAAAATTGGCTCCGTAGTTCAACTGGATAGAATTTCAGATTTCGGCTCTGAAGGTTGCAGGTTCGAACCCTGCCGGGGTCACAAAAAAGCCATTCATAATGAATGGCTTTTTAAATTATGTTGTTAAAGACTAGTCAACTGTTTTAAATCGCTAATCGTTTTTGTTGGATTTGCAGCTTTAAAAACAAAATTTCCAGCTACAAGTATATCGGCACCTACTTCTACTAACTGAGCAGCATTTTTATCAGTAACGCCTCCGTCAATTTCAATTAATGTTGAAGCGTTTTTTCTGTTGATTAATGCTTTTAGTTTTTCAATTTTGGAATACGTATTTTCAATAAAAGACTGTCCACCAAAACCAGGATTGACACTCATAATACAAACCATATCAATATCATTTATGACATCTTCTAATAAATCAATATTGCTATGAGGATTTAGTGCAACGCCTGCTTTCATGCCTTCTGCTTTTATAGCTTGTAAAGTTCTGTGTAAATGATTGCAAGCTTCATAGTGAACAGTTAAAATATTTGAACCTAATGCCGCAAAAGTTTTGATATATCTATCAGGGTCAACTATCATCAAGTGAACATCAATGGTTTTTTTTGCATGTTTGGTAATCGCTTCTAAAACCGGCATTCCGAAAGAAATATTCGGAACAAAAACACCATCCATAATATCAATATGAAACCAATCGGCTTCACTGTTATTTATCATTTCGATATCGCGTTGCAGATTGGCAAAATCGGCAGCAAGTATGGAAGGGGCAATAAGTGTATTTTTCATGTTGTGTGTTGTTTAAGCAAAAGTAAAATTTTAACCGCAAAGTTCACAAAGTTATTACGCAAAGTTCGCAAAGAAAGTTTGGTTTGAATTTTAGCAGAGATTGCGTGAAGGTTTGGAGCAAGTACCATGTACTGCGGAAAGCCTGACCTGAAAGGGCACGCCATAAATATTACAAATTGACTAAAGAACCTGAAACAAGTTCAGGTTAAAAAAAAATAAAACTCCGAAAGTATTTCCGGAGTTTTGACATTAAGAGATTATGGCATTAGACTTTACGACTAAATTTACCCTAAATATGTTTTTAATATTTTACTTCTTGAAGTATGTTTTAATCTGCGGATTGCTTTTTCTTTAATTTGACGAACACGCTCACGAGTTAAATCAAACGTTTCTCCAATTTCTTCTAAAGTCATTGGGTGTTGATCACCTAACCCAAAATACAAACGAACTACATCTGCTTCTCTTGGGGTTAAGGTTTCTAAAGAACGCTCAATTTCAGTACGTAATGATTCGTGAATTAATTCTCTATCTGGATTAGGAGATTCACCAGAACGTAAAACGTCGTAAAGGTTAGAATCTTCTCCTTCAACAAGAGGTGCGTCCATAGACAAATGACGACCGGAGTTTTTCATAGACTCTTTTACATCATTAACAGTCATATCCAATTCTTTTGCAATTTCTTCAGCAGAAGGTGGACGTTCGTTAGATTGCTCTAACAAAGCATACATCTTGTTGATTTTATTGATTGAACCAATTTTATTTAATGGCAAACGAACGATACGAGATTGTTCAGCAAGCGCTTGAAGAATCGATTGACGAATCCACCAAACGGCATATGAAATGAATTTGAAACCACGAGTTTCATCAAAACGTTGAGCTGCTTTAATCAAACCTAAATTTCCTTCATTAATTAAATCGGGAAGTGTTAATCCTTGATTTTGGTATTGTTTAGCTACCGAAACCACGAAACGTAAATTGGCTTTTGTCAATTTCTCCAACGCACGTTGGTCGCCGGCTTTAATCTTTTGTGCTAACTCTACTTCTTCGTCTGCAGTAATTAAGTCAACTTTTCCGATTTCTTGTAGGTACTTGTCTAGGGAAGCAGTTTCACGGTTTGTTACCTGCTTGGTGATTTTGAGCTGTCTC